>CAZXVE010000012.1:0-17783 GCA_964644125.1 uncultured Muribaculaceae bacterium | reverse complement strand
GCCGACGATGTCCTCTGGGACGGGAAACTTTGGCAGGATCCGGTCCCGCAGGACAAACAGACCCAGGGCATCGTGGCCTTCAACGACATGGTTATCGCCGACCCGCGTGTCGAGTCTGTCCTCCTTCCTATCCGCGACGGACTCAACATCATCCGGAAGTTGAAATAGCCATGGCATTCAATCTCCGGACAGCTAACAAGATAAGCAAAGTCCTGGTACCGATTTCGGCACCAGGACTTTGCTTTTAAGCTTGACTGTCATCTACTTGTCCGCCACAGCCGCCTCAAAGGCGAAGACACAGTGGCTAGTGTAGGTCTCTCCGGGACGAAGGACGGCCGACGGCCAGTCCGGTTTGTTTGGAGTGTCAGGGTATTTCTGCGACTCAAGGCAGATGGCGGTGCGGAAACCATAGGCGACTCCTTTCTTGCCGGTGACAGTCCCGTCAAGGAAATTGCCGGCATAGATCTGCACACCCGGCTCATCAGTATACTCTTTAAGTATGATTCCAGTCTCAGGACAAAAGACTTCAGCCGCAAGAACAGTGTCGTCTCCCTTGCTGTCAAGGACCCAGTTGTGGTCGTAGCCATGGCCGTTGCGAATCTGCTCGGCGGCAGAGTCGATGTCTTCACCGATAAGCTTCATCTTTCTGAAATCAAACGGAGTACCCTCAACCGCAGCTATCTCGCCCGTGGTCATGAAGGTGGAATCCACCGGGGTGTAGCACGAAGCGTTCACGTACAACGAATCGGCAGTAATCTGATGGTTGGCCGGATCTCCGGACAGGTTGAAGTACGAATGGTTGGTCATGTTGATGATTGTCGGGGCATCGGCCGTGGCTGAGTACCTGATGTCAATCGCATTGTCTTCAGTAAGAGTGAATGTCACATCTGCGGTAACCTTGCCCGGAAAGTTCGAATCTCCGTCAGGAGAAACGATCTGCAGTTTCAGATGCGAATCGTCCGCCTCCAGAACATCATAGACTTTGTACTGCCACCCGTCAGGGCCTCCGTGCAGACAATGTCCATAGTTGTTCTGCGGCAACTGGTAATCCACCCCGTCCAGCGTGAAATGGCCTCCGCTGATCCGGTTCGCGTAGCGTCCGATTGTGGCGCCGAAATCGGTCTGGTTGTTTTCAGGGAAATAGTCTGAAATCCTGTCGAAGCCAAGAACGACATCCTTGAAGTCACCGTTTCTGTCAGGGACCATGACGGAAACGATTCTTCCACCGAAATTGGTGATGCAGACCTCCATGCCAGCCTTGTTCGTCAGGGTGTAGAGAGAAGTCCGTGCGCCATCGCGCTCGGCCACGAAGTTCTCCGGATCAAGTCCGGATTTTGTCAGTACCGGAGACTGGGCACAGCCCATGACGAGCGCTGCCACAGCAAAAGATGCAAGAAATCTGTTCATAATGTTTTGGAGTATTTTGTTTTAACCGTTTGACGCCACCGGAAATCTCCGCTAACCGACAACTGCCCCGTTGGCAAGCGTCTCGGCAGGGGTGACGAACCTCATCTTGCCATCCCCCTGTTTAGCCATAAGGATCATTCCCCTGGACTCTATCCCGCGGATTGTCCTCGGCTGAAGGTTGGCCAGAATACAGATCTGCTTGCCTACCATCTCTTCAGGAGAATAGTATTCGGCGATCCCGGAAACGATCGTTCTCTTGTCAATACCGGTGTCGATGCTGAGTTTCAACAATTTGTCTGTTTTAGGCACACGCTCGGCAGCAAGCACGGTAGCCGTGCGGATGTCCATCTTACCGAAATCATCGAAACTGCACTCGTCCTTCTGAGGAGCGACCTGTTTGGCAGCCTCGGCCTTTGCGGCGGCTTCTCTCTCTGCACGGATAACCTCCAGACGCTCCAGCTGGGCATTGATGGCTTCGTCATCAATCTTGGCGAACAGCAGTTCTGCCGCCCCGATTTCATGACCGACAGGAAGGAGAGACTCATTGCCGAGGACTTCCCAGCTGAGGCACACCCCTCCGCAATCCGGCTGGACACAGGATGACGGCACAGTGTGAAGGGCGGCGCACTCACCGTCCTTGTAAGTGTTTACGGTCTCCTGCTCGCCCTTTCTGTGGTCGAAGCCTGCGCAAAGGCTTACACCCAGCATTTTACGGAGCTTTTCTGCCGCAAACGGAGTGAAAGGCTCGAATGCTATGGCCAGGTCGGCGCAGATCTGAAGACTCACATTGAGGATTGTTGCACAACGTTCCATGTCCGTCTTCGCTACTTTCCAAGGCTCGGTGTCGGAGATGTATTTGTTGCCCACACGTGCTATTGACATCGCATCCTTGAGTGCCTCGCGGAAATGATAGCCTTCGATGTTGTTTTCCAGCGATGCCCTGAGCGAAGGAATCTCAGCCAGGGCAGCCCTGTCGACATCCTGAAGTTCGCCGCAAGCCGGCACCTTACCCTCGAAATACTTGTGGGTCAGCACCACGGCACGGTTCACGAAGTTACCGAATATGGCGACAAGTTCGCTGTTGTTGCGTGTCTGGAAATCCTTCCAGCTGAAATCATTGTCCTTGGTTTCAGGAGCATTGGCCGTGAGGACGTACCTCATCACGTCCTGCTTGCCCGGGAACTGTTCCAGATACTCGTGAGCCCAGACGGCCCAGTTGCGGGACGTGGAAATCTTGTCTCCCTCAAGGTTGAGGAACTCGTTGGCCGGCACGTTGTCCGGCAGAATATAGCCGTCGCCGTAGGCCTTGAGCATTGAAGGGAAGACTATGCAATGAAAGACTATGTTGTCCTTGCCTATGAAGTGGACAAGCCTGGTGTCAGCGCTCTTCCACCATTTCTCCCACGATTGAGGAAGAAGTTCCTGAGTGTTGGAGATGTACCCGATAGGGGCATCGAACCAGACATAGAGGACCTTGCCTTCGGCTCCTTCGACAGGAACGGGAACGCCCCATTCCAGATCCCGGCTGACGGCACGAGGCTGCAAGCCTCCGTCGATCCAACTCTTGCACTGACCGTAGACATTGCTTCTCCATTCCTTGTGCTGCTCGAGAATCCATTCTCTAAGCCAAGGTTCGTACTGATCCAAAGGGAGGTACCAGTGGGTGGTCTTTTTCTTCACGGGCTCGGCTCCGCTCAGTTTGGACTTAGGGTTGATCAGTTCCTCAGGGCTCAGTGTGCTTCCGCATTTCTCACACTGGTCACCATAGGCTCCTTCGGCCCCGCATTTCGGGCAGGTACCCACAATGTAGCGGTCCGCAAGGAATGTCTTGGCCTCCGGGTCATAGTACTGCTCGGATTCACGCGTGATGAATTTGCCCTCATCGTACAGCTTGCGGAAGAATTCGGAAGCGTTCTTCGAATGCACATCCGAAGAAGTGCGGCCATAGATGTCGAAATTGATCCCAAGGCCTGTGAACGAGTCCTTGATGACTTTGTGGTAACGGTCAACGATGTCCTGCGGGGTACATCCTTCCTTTCGGGCTTTGATGGTGATCGGGACTCCGTGCTCATCGCTGCCGCAGACATAAAGCACATCCTCCCCTCTCATTCTGAGGTACCTGACATAGATGTCCGCAGGCACATATACTCCCGCCAGATGACCGATGTGAACCGGTCCGTTGGCATAAGGCAACGCACAGGTCACGAGTGTTCTCTTGAATTTCTTTTCCATATTCATGAATATTATTTTTCTCTTCCCAGTCTGACTTTCAAAACATTCAGTGCCTTCTGCACCTTTCGGATCTCCTGCATGATCTCCATGATTCCATCTTCATCCGAGGCAGCCTGAGCCTCGCTCAGCTTGTCCTTGAGCTCACTGTTCCGGTTCTCCATGCGGCTCTGCTGGAAAACCAGAATCGCCTTCGGCACATAGAGCGTCAACCATGACCCTTTGGACATCATGGACTGCCGCAGATTCTTGATGGACAGGTCGTACCTTTCATCGGTGGAAAGCTGTGCAGCCACATAGGCGACATCCCGATCCTCTCCGTCCATCAGACGCTTGACAATCTCTTCCTGCGAGTATCCTTCATAGTAGTCCCTGGAATAAGCATCGTATGCCTTTCTGAAGACCGAATTGGCAAACTGCGAACCGTCCCCCTCCAATGCCTGGCTGATGAAGTCAAACACGGTAAGCGCTTCCTCATCAGACCCTGAATAGAATTCAGAATCGCTTTGGAACTCCAGTTTCGTGGTACCGTAGGTAAGGATGAAACCCAGAAGTCCGCGTTCGGCGGTAGCCATGATACGGTTCTCGACAACGATGCCGGAGCCGTTGCGCAAACCGGCAGTTTCCGCCGGTTCCGCATCGGGAATCCCTGCCTCTGAATCAGCCGGAAATTCAGCGGTCACCGGGCCGGCAACGGATTCTGACATCCCGGAGGATTCCCGGTCGCGATACCTTTCCCGTTCGGCGGCTTTTTTCTCTTCCATGAGCCTTTTGGAGCGAGTGGCGCCTATCCTCTCGTCCAGAATGTCTCTTCGGATCTCGAACTTGTCGCTCAGGAAATCCACATAAACGGACCTCTTCACGGCATCCGGAATGTCGGCAACCGTGTCAGCGATGTCGTTGATCACTTCAGCACGCTTCAACGGATCCCTTGCCGTGTCCTTCATCAGCAGCGAGGACTTGAAATCCACAAAGTCCATCTCCGCCCCGGCAAGGAATTCCTCCACTTCCGCAAGAGTATGTTTCCGGGAATATGAATCCGGATCGTCCCCGTCCGGAATCAGCACGACCTTCACGTTCATGCCCTCGCGCAGGAACATGTCGATTCCACGCAATGCCGCATGTATGCCTGCGGAATCCCCGTCGTACATGATCGTAACATTCTGCGTAAATCTCTTGATGAGGCTTATCTGCCCCTCTGTCAGCGCCGTTCCGCTGGAAGCCACGACATTGGTTATCCCAAGCTGATGCATTGAAAGCACATCCAGATAACCTTCGACAAGGTAGCACTTGTCTTTCCGGGCCATCTCGTTCTTAGCGAACCAGATGCCGTAAAGGGACTTGTTCTTGACGTAGATTTCGGACTCTTTGGAATTGACATACTTGGCGTAAGGTTTTCCGGCCTCCTTGGACTTCAGCGTCCTGGCTCCGAAAGCGATGACCCTTCCGCTGACCGAATGAATCGGGAACACCACACGGTCGTAGAAACGGTCGTGCAGACTGTTGTCCGAATCGTAAGCAGCGCACAGGCCGGTCTGAAGGAGATATTCATCCTTGTACCCCGCAGCCTTGGCCGCATCCGTCAGCGCATGACGGCTGGATGGAGCCCAGCCAAGCCCGTATTTTTCGATGGTGGAATCGTTCAGCCCCCTTGAACGGAAATATTCAAGTCCGACGGCCTGCCCTTCGCCGGTGTCATGGAGCTGATCCCTGAAGAATTTCCCCGCATATTCAGAAACAAGCAGCAGACTTTCATTCCGCTGCCGGGAAGCGACATCCTCTGCAGTTTCTTCCTTCTCGACTATTTCTATTCCGTACTTTCTTGCGAGATACCGCAAGGCCTCAACATAGGAAAGATGTTCATAATCCATTATGAACCCGACAGCGGAACCTCCCTTGTGGCATCCGAAACAATAGTATTGCCCTTTGGACGGGATTATGTGGAACGATGGAGTCTTTTCATTGTGAAACGGACAACAGGCCCAAAGGTCGGCTCCGCGCTTCTTCAAAGTCACGAAGTCACCTATCACCTCCTCTATCCGGGCGGTGTCAAGGATCTTCTGTACCGTTTCCTGAGGAATCATTACTATTCGTCAACCTTTGTGTAGTTCACTTCCTTGGCATCGTCCAGACCTGATGTTTCAAGCGCATCCTGATCCGGCTGGGATTCCTGAGCCGAGTTGAAGCGAATCTCATAAGCCTCCCTGGCCTTGTGGATCCTCCATGAGGACAGAAGCTCCGAAACGCCGTAAAGAATCAGGAAACTGCCGGCGCAGATCGACATGACAGCCTCTCCGAAAGGGCTGAACAGCAGGAACGCTCCACCAACCACTGCAAAAATCGAAAGTATAAGAGTCGAGAAACCGGCACCAAGCAACGACATGGTTCCGACCAGAGCAAGCAGCTGGAGGCCGCCGAACAGAATAAGCACGACACCTATCAGCACAACGATGAATCCGGCCACCCAGGCTGGATTGAAGAAAAGCAGGAGGCCGAGAATCACATCCACCAACGCATTGAGCCCCATCAACGGGAGGATGCCTTCCTTTCTGTTGCGGATGATGCCGTAGATCAACGAGACAAGGCCTGACGCAAGAAGAAACGCCGCGATGACTTTGACCACCGTCTCCGAGGCGTTGCTGTCAAAAATCATCACCAAACCTATGCCGATGGAAGCCAGCGCCCTCAGGATGCTGCTGACGGAAGTTCTGTAACCGAATGTGAACATAATCAAATTACTTGAATATTATAATCTACAAATTTACGCAAAAAATGCTATATTCGTGACTATGTTTTTCGATACACACAATCATAGCCAATTCTCCTTCGACGGAAAAAGAACCACAGTTGAAAAAAGCGCCTTGGCAGCAGCGGAAAAAGGTTTAGGCGGAATATGTTTCACCGACCATTGCGATTTCTACGTGCCGCCGATGAAAGAAGATTTCGAACCTATCGTCTGCGAAGTCTTCGATGTGGAGGCGCAGCAGGCGGAAATCGACAGAGTGAACGGTCTGGTTTCGGACGGAGCGTTCGGAAAGAACATCTCAAAGAAATTCAAGATACTCAAGGGAATCGAGCTGGGCCTCGGCGAGAAGAACCATGAACAGACAAGAAAGCACCTTTCAAAATACAAGTTTGACCAGATCATCGCCTCGGTCCATTACCTTGAAGACACCGATCCTTACTTCGGGCCATATTACAAAGGCAAGAACTGGAAAGAAGCCTACGGCCGCTACCTCGAGACACTGCTCAGGGAGATGAGATGGCTGGGAGACTTCGACATCATGGGGCATTTCGACTATGTGGCGCGTTATGCTCCGTACGCGAAGGAGAGCATTCTGTACAGGGATTTTCCGGGACTGTTCGACGAGATTCTGAAATATCTCGCCGAAAATGGCAAGGGGCTTGAGATCAACACCAAAAGTTACAGATCCTATGGATTGAGGACTCCGCAGCTTGACAGAGACATCCTCATCAGGTACATGGAACTTGGCGGTGAGATCCTCTGTCTCGGTTCCGACTCGCACGCACCGGATGCGGTTGGCAACAAGTTCGATTACTTCGCACAATATGCGAAGATGTTCGGATTCCGCCGGCTCGGACACTTTGAAGGACGGAAACTCAAGATGGTGACCATCTAGGAAGCGATCTCGCAGAGGAACTTGATTCTGACGAGCCTGATTTCCATTTCCTCGTAGTCTGACCCCAGCACTTTGACTGCCTCCTCAACCGAGTCGGAAGTAGCCTCGCTCCTGAAATATTCATAGATGTCTTCCACCACCTCGTCGTCAATCGACTGACTGATGTAGTAATTCAGATCCAGCTTCGTGCCTGAAGACACGATAACCTCGATTTCCCCGACAAGGTCTTCCATGTCGAGACCCTTTGCTTCCGCGATGTCATCCAAGGACATGCGCCTGTCAATGCTCTGGATGATGTATATCTTGTCGGCACTTTTGGTCGGGGCAGACTTGACGACGAAGTCCTCCGGCCTCGTAATGTCATTCTCATCGACATATCTCCGGATCAGGTCGATGAATTCCTTGCCGTACTTCCTTGCCTTCCCTTCTCCGACACCTTGGCAATTGTGAAGTTCATCGTAGGTGATCGGATAAAGTATGGACATATCCTCAAGAGCAGGGTCTCCGAAAATGATCCAAGGCTGGAGGTTCAGTCTTCTTGACATGTCCTTTCTCAGGTTCTTCAGCATCGAGAGCAGTGCAGGGTCTCCCCCGCCCCCCTTCGCGGTAGAAGAAGATACTCCCTCATCGTCATCATCATCAGGAATTTTTCCTTTGGACACTTTATCATCAACAAGGCGAATCTCATAAGGATTCTCAAAGAACTCCTCTCCCTTGGGAGTCACATGGATCAGTCCGTAAGTCTCGATTTCTTTAGCCAGAAGGTGAAGGACAAGTCCAAGATTGATGACCGAACACCAGAAGTTCACGCTATGGCTGCTTCCCGCACCGAAAAGAGGAAACGTGTCATGCCTGTAGGACTTGATCATGGCGTTCGACTGCCCGGCAAGAACAGAAGCCAGATGCTCAATCTTGAAATTCTCAGGGAGAGACTTTATCAGCCGGATTACCAGACACATCTCCTTGCGGCCGTCAAATGTAGGCTTGGGATTGACACAATTGTCGCACAGGCCGCAGTTCTCTTCCGGATAATCCTCGCCGAAGTAATTCAGCAGCATTCTCCTGCGGCAGAGGCTGGACTCAGCGTAAGCGACGGTGTCCATGAGCAGCTGGCGTCCGATCTCCTGCTCGGAAACCGGCTTTCCCTGCATGAACTTCTCCAGTTTCCTGATGTCCTTGTAGCTGTAGAATGTTATGCACTCGGCATTCTCTCCGTCTCTTCCGGCCCTTCCGGTCTCCTGATAATAACCCTCTATGCTCTTCGGGATGTCATAATGGATGACAAACCGGACATCCGGCTTGTCGATGCCCATGCCGAATGCGATTGTGGCCACGATGACGTCCACATCTTCCATCAGGAAACGGTCCTGATTCTCCGCTCTGACCTTCGCGTCCAGGCCGGCATGATAGGGCAAAGCCCGGATTCCGTTGATGGTCAGAAGTTTCGCAACCTCTTCAACCTTCTTGCGGCTGAGGCAGTAGATAATCCCCGACTTGCCCGGATGCTGCTTGATGTACCGGATTATGTCTTTGTCCGGATCGACTTTGTCACGGACTTCATAAAAAAGGTTGGGCCTGTTGAACGACGACTTGAAGACAGTCGCGTCCATGATGCCGAGATTCTTCTGGATGTCATTCTGAACCTTAGGCGTGGCCGTCGCGGTAAGAGCGATGATCGGGGCGCGTCCTATCGTCTGCACCATGTCTTTTATCCTTCTGTACTCCGGTCTGAAATCATGCCCCCATTCGGAGATGCAGTGAGCCTCGTCAACTGCGTAGAAAGAGATGTTCACCTCGCGGAGGAGTTCCACATTTTCCTCCTTGGTCAGGGATTCCGGAGCCACGTACAGCAGTTTGGTCACTCCGGAAAGCACATCGGACCTGACTTCCTGAATCTGGGCGCGGTTGAGCGAGGAATTCAGGAAATGTGCGACTCCGTTCTTTTCCTCTACAAAGCCTCTGATCAGATCGACCTGGTTCTTCATCAAGGCAATCAACGGGGAAATCACTATGGCTGTACCCTCCATCACAAGGGCCGGCAGCTGGAAGCACAACGACTTTCCGCCGCCCGTAGGCATGAGGACAAAAGTGTCCTTGCCTTCCAACAGATTTCGGATGATTTTCTCCTGATCTCCTTTGAAGGAATCGAAACCAAAGAATTTTTTCAGCTTGGAATTCAGCAATGACGAGTCAACATCCATAGAATTTCCTAATTATTTCTAAAATTAGTGATTGTTTTCGGGATAAGCAAGCATTTTGAAAGTTTCAGAATGACAAAACCAATAATTTTTGCGATATTTGCGGAAATTATGAGGAATAGTGCCCTCACGATTCAATAGACAACTTGTAAATTTTTAATATTATGAAGACAATCAAAATGTTTGCAGCAGCTGCGATGCTTCTTTCAGTCGTAGCCTGCAATTCCGGCAATGCCAAAGGCGAGTCAGCCGGAGCCGACAGCACCGCCGTTGCTGCCGCGCCTGCAAAACCAACCAGCGCAAAGGATCTCCTTCCTTCCAAGGCCGATGTGGACTCGGTAAGCTACCTCCTCGGTATCCAGCTCGGATCCATGATCAAGAACTACAGCCTTGGAGACCTCAACTTCAACCTGATCAAAAAAGGCGCAGCTGATTTCGTAGCAGCAAAGGGTACTCCGCGTGACGATAACTTCACCGCACAGTTCAAGGTAAACCCTGAGGAAATGAACCGCATCATGAGCGAATTCATCGAGAAGAGGGCCGAATATGTCGGAGCGATCAACAAGGAAAAAGAGGAGAAGTTCTTCGAGGCCAACCGCAAGAAAGCCGGTGTCGAAGAGAGCGAGAGCGGACTCCAGTACATCATCAAGGAGGCCGGAAACGATGTGAAGCCAGGACAGCAGGACACTGTTTACGTTCACTACAAGCTCGCCCTCACCGACGGCACCGTCATCGAGGAAGTTACAGAGGACAAGCCGTCAGTAATGCTGACCCTCAACAGAGTGATCAAGGGATGGACCGAAGGTCTTCAGCTTCTCGGCGAAGGCGGAAAGGCCACTCTCTATGTCCCTGCCGAACTTGGTTACGGCGAACGCGGAGCCAATGGCATCGATCCTAACACAACTCTCGTGTTCGACATCCAGCTCGATTCAGTTAAACACTTTGCAGCTCCGGTAGCAGAGTAATCTCTGCACCAGGCAGCCGAATAAAAGCCTGCTTTGCGCTTCTTGCGCCAAGCAGGCTTGTTTTTTCAAATCAACTTACTTACTACTATGGCAACATTGGAATTGGAAGGCAGAATCAGGCAGAAACTTGCGAAGCAGAGCGGACAGAGCGCAAAAGGCGCCTGGACAAAACAGGATTTCATCCTTGAATATCAAGACGGCAACTATCCTGCGGAGGTTTGCTTCACTTCATTCGGCAACGACAAAGTGGCGGATCTGGACAAATACCGGATCGGAGACACCGTAAAAGTTGCTTTCAATCTTAGGGCAAGGGAGTACAACGGACGCTGGTACAACGATGTCAGGGTCTGGAGGATTTCTCCCGCAGGACAGGGAACGGCATCGGCGGCCAGCCATCAGACATCCCAGGATTACGCTCCTGTTTCCGGACCGGATTACGGTGCGCAGCCTCAGGCTGCTCCGGCTCCCACGATAGACGACCTCCCGGCGGACGACCCGAACAACGATCTACCGTTCTGAAAGAAGCGGGATTCACTTCCGGGGATTCCGCACGTTCCTGCCACATTAAGGAATTCCCTACAATTCAACCCAACGGATGTCAGGATCACGCCGCCACCAGGTGAGCTGCTTCTTGGCATAATGACGAGTGTTCCTCTGGATCAGGCGTACAGCCTCTTCCAGAGGAATTTTTCCATCCAGATGTTCAAACATCTCTTTGTAGCCGACAGTCTGCAAAGCCTGACATTCCCGATACGGCAGCAATGACCGGACTTCATCCACCAAGCCCTCGTCAATCATATTCAGGACTCTTCTGTCAATCCGGGAATACAATTCCCCGCGAGGCCGCATCAATCCTATTTTCTCAATTTCGAAAGAGCGCTTCCGCTTTACGCCAGTTTTGAAGGAGGACAGCGGCTTCCCGGAAACAAGGCAGACTTCCAAAGCCCGGATGACTCTCTGGCTGTTGCGCGTGTCAATCTGTGAATATGTAAGCGGATCTTTCTGCCTCAGCTCTTCAGCCAGAATCCCGACCCCTTGCTCAGCAAGCCTGGCCCACAGCTCGGCACGCAAAGCCGGATCTCCATCCGGAAGATTGTCCAGTCCGTTGCACACGGCATCTATGTAAAACATCGAGCCGCCGGTCATCACCAGAGTCTCGTGACCTTCCCCGAACAATTTCTCTATAAGTCCAACGGCCTCCAGTTCGTAATCCCCGGCCGTGTAGGTTTGGGTTACCGGTACGGACTGAATGAAATAATGCTTCACAGCGGCCAGCTGCGAAGCATTCGGGACAGCCGTCCCGATCGACATACCTTTAAAAATCTGACGGGAATCACAGGATATCACCGGAGACCCGTACTCCATGGCCTTGGAGACGCTGAAGTCAGTCTTGCCGACAGCGGTAGGTCCAAGAATTATCAGAAGCCGCCTGGCCATGTCCGGGGATTGTCTATATGTCCAGATCTTCAGTCCCGTCGAAGACTATCTTTCCATCCTCATCGTCATCATCTTCCTCCTCATCGTCGTCATCGTCATCTTCGTCTCTGTCTTCTTCAAGAGAAAGCGATGAATCCTCATCACTGTCATCGGATCCCCAGTCCGGTTTCTGGCCAGGGAGATGCCGCTGGGAGTCCGGAAGATCCTCGAAAGCGACATAACCGTTCTCGAACTCGACAGGATTCGGGCCTTTCACCTCAACGATCATCGGAGAGCATCCCGGCTTTTCCTCAACACCTTCGAAGGTGATGATCACGCTTTTGCGGTTAGGAACATCGTAGAAATAGCGGAATGAGGCCACTCCTTCCTTCACCGTCTGCTCAACTGTAATGTTGTCCACAGTACCGCTGCCGAGATCGAACAGGCCGTAACGGCCGACAACACCACCCGCGGCATCCAAAGCCTTAAACATGATCAACTGATCCTGCGGAAATTCCATGTCCGCGCGCATCTGCTTGTGAAACTCGTAGAGGGTTGTCTCGCCCCTCATCTCATAAACCCGGTAGAAACCTTTGATTCCGTCAAGTGTAACCCTGAATTTATATACCATAAATATTTTTGATTCAAAACCATTTCAAAATTACAAAATTTCCCGTTCCGTTGCAAAATTATCTGAAAATCGCTAATTTCGTAAACTAGGATGGAGGCATCGGAAAACATCATATGCGACACCTACCGGACCATACCTGGGCCGGCCGAAGGGCTGTTCAAGGACAACGGCAGCCGCTTCATCTCCTTCGCTTTCCCTGTAGAGACCGAGGATGAGGTCAAAGGCATCGTCAATGATCTGAAAAAGAAGTACCACGATGCCCGCCACCATTGCTATGCCTACCGCCTGGGTTATCTCGGTGACAAATTCAGATCCAACGATGACGGGGAACCTTCTTCTTCAGCCGGAAGGCCCATTCTGGGACAGATTGATTCCAGAGGGTTGAGCGATGTTCTGGTGGTTGTCGTACGCTATTTCGGGGGCATCAAGCTCGGGATCCCCGGGCTTATCAGAGCGTACAGGACTTCCGCGTCCGAAGCCCTCGACAAAGCCGGATGCATCGGAAAGACAGCAGGGAAATGGTTCAGCGTCAGCTTCGGCTACGAGGCCATGAACAATGTCATGAAGATTCTCAAAGACATGGAACTCAAGCAGAAAGATCAGGATTTCGGAGCAATGTGCATGCTTCGGGTCTGGGTGCGTCTTTCAGCCGAGGGGGACTTCAGGGACAGGATTGGAAAAATTGACAACTGCACTATAGACGAACTTTAAATCATAAACATTATGCCTAAGAGTCTTATTTCAATTCAGGATTTTTCAAAGGATGAAATCCTTCACATTCTTGATGTGGCCAAGGAATTCGAAGCGGCCAGAGAACAGAATTTTCTCACCGGCAAGGTTGTGGCCTGTCTTTTCTTCGAGCCCTCAACCAGAACAAGGCTTTCTTTCGAGGCTGCCGTCAACAGACTGGGAGCAAGGGTGATAGGCTTCCCCGACAACCGCAACACCAGCCAGACGAAGGGCGAGACTTTGGAAGATACGATAAAGATTGTGTCCAACTATGTGGACATGATCGTGATGAGGCATCCTCAGGCCGGAGCGGCCGACATCGCAGCCTCGGTGGCGAGCGTGCCTGTCATCAACGCGGGCGACGGAGCCAACCAGCATCCTACCCAGACCCTGCTCGACCTCTATGCGATCCAGAAGACTCAAGGCAGACTCGACGGTCTGACCGTGGACATGGTAGGAGACCTCAAGTACGGGCGTGCCGTGCATTCGCTGGTGGAAGCCCTGCGCTGGTTCAGTCCGAAGTTCATATTCACATCCCCGGAAGAATTGAATATGCCCAAGAAGTACATCGACATGCTTGACGGCGAAGGGATCGAGTACACCCAGACAGACAAGATCGAAAACGGGCTGAACATCTGCGATGTGCTCTACATGACCAGGGTTCAGCAGGAAAGGTTCCCGGACATGGATGAGTACAACAAAGTCAAGGATGTCTACCGGCTCACGGCCTCCATGCTAGGTTCAGTCAAGCCGAACATGAAGATCATGCATCCGCTGCCGAGAGTCAATGAGATCGCAACCGATGTGGACGACACGACGTACGCCTATTATTTCCAGCAGGCAGGCGGCGGAATGTATGTCAGAATGGCAATCATCTCATACCTGCTCGGGTACCGTTAATATTCATAAAAATCCTTATTGGGCAACCACGGAAGGCATGTTTGTGAATTATTTTTCACCTTGCGTCCGAATGGTTGCTTAATCCTTTTAAATTACCTATCTTTACCGCCCCGGACCGAATGGGATCCGGGGCCATATAATAAATAATGCTAAGTGTAATTGCAATATGAAGAAAGTACATGTTTTCAATGCCGGGCCTTGCCTGCTGCCGCAGGTAGCCATCGACAATGCAATTGAAGCTCTCAAGGATTTCAAGGGTACAGGGGTTTCCGTACTCAGCATCTCACACCGTACAAAGGAATGGGACGAAACAATGGACGAGTGCCGCGCACTCTGGAGAGAGCTCCTGAATATTCCTGATACACATGAAGTTGTGTTCCTTGGAGGGGGTGCCTCGCTGCAGTTCCTCTATGTCGCGATGAACTACCTTGAAAAGAAAGCGGCCTATCTCGAAACGGGCGTATGGGCGAAGAAGGCCCTCAAGGAGGCAAAGGGTCTGGGCGATGCCTATGCTCTTGCAAGCTCGGCCGACAAGAACTACTCCTACATTCCTAAAGGCTACGAGATTCCGACCGACATCGACTACTTCCACATCACGACCAACAACACCATCTACGGTACTGAAATCAAGGAAGACATCGACTGTCCTGTCCCTCTCATCGCCGACATGTCCTCAGACATAATGAGCCGTCCGGTCGACGTGAGCAAGTACGACCTCATCTACGGTGGAGCCCAAAAGAACGTAGGTCCTGCAGGCGTGATCTTCGCCATCATCAGGAAAGACTCCCTCGGAAGGGTCAGCAGGTACATTCCTACTATGCTTGACTACCGTACGCACATCGACAAGCTTTCGATGTTCAACACACCTCCTGTGTTCTCCATATTCATAATGAACGAGACCCTCAAGTGGCTCAAGAGCATCGGCGGCGTGCCGGCCATCCAGAAGATCGACCAGCAGAAAGCTGACCTTCTGTATTCAGAAATCGACCGCAACCCGCTGTTCGTGGGCACCGCCGCGAAGGAGGACCGTTCCAACATGAACGTCTGCTTCGTGATGGCTCCGGGCTATGAGACGCTGCAGGACGAGTTCCTCGCTTTCGCCAAGGACCACGGAATGGTCGGCATCAAGGGACACCGCTCGGTCGGAGGCTTCAGGGCTTCGCTCTACAACGCCTGCGCCCTTGAGGACGTGCAGGCTCTCGTGGACTGCATGAAGGAATTCGAAACTCTTAAGAAGTAAAGCGGTATGAAGATTTTAGTAGCGACTCAGAAACCTTTCTCGGCGGCCGCCGTCGCCGGGATCAAGGAGATTGTCACAGCGGCCGGACACGAATTCGCCGCTCTCGAAAAATACGCCGATGCATCGGAACTGATCGCCGCCGTCGCAGACGTGGACGCGCTGATCATCCGCTCGGACAAAGTCACGGCCGAAGTGCTTGACGCAGCGAAGAACCTCAAGATAGTCGTTCGCGCCGGTGCCGGCTATGACAACGTCGATCTCGCCGCGGCCACGGCTCACAAAGTTGTTGTGATGAACACTCCGGGGCAGAACTCGAACGCAGTCGCCGAACTCGCCATCGCGATGATGATCTATATGTGCCGCAACCAGTTCACCCCTGCCACGGGATCCGAGATCCAGGGCAAGAAGCTGGGCATACAGGCATTCGGCAACGTCGGCCGTCTGGTCGGAAAGAAGGCCGAGGCTCTGGGAATGAGCGTTATGGCCATCGACCCGTTCATCCCTGCCGAGAAGATCCGCGAAGCCGGAGCCGAACCTGCCGAATCGCTTGAAAAGATGTATGCCGAGTGCGACTTCATCTCCCTGCATATTCCTGCGACCCCTGAAACCATCGGTTCGATAGGCTACGACCTCATCACCAGGATGCCTAAGGGGGCCTGCCTTGTCAACACCGCCCGCAAGGAGGTCATCGACGAGGCCGGACTGGAGAAAGCGCTGGAAGAGAGGCCTGACCTCAAGTACGTCACTGACGTGGCACCGGACAACTACGCCGCCCTTAAGGAGAAGTTCGGAGTGCGCATATTCGCGACCCCGAAGAAAATGGGAGCGCAGACCGCCGAGGCCAACATGAACGCAGGTCTCGCAGCAGCACGCCAGATTGTGGACTTCTTCGCCACCGGCTGCACCCGATTCCAGGTAAACAAATAATTTCATGAATATCCTGACGGCCCTCCTGAGTTACGCTTCGGAGAGCCGTCAGTCATCAAACCGCATCGCTATGGTAAGAGTAAAACCGTTCGCGGCAATAAGACCGCCGAAAGATATCGTGACAGAGGTGGCCGCCCCGCCTTATGATGTCCTCAACTCTCAGGAAGCCAAGGAGATGGCCGGGGAGAAATCCCTTCTGCACATCACAAAACCCGAAATCGATTTCTGCCCTGTTCTGGAAGACCATGACCCGAAGGTCTATGACGAGGCCGTGAAGAATTTCAAGGAGTGGCAGGCAAAAGGATGGCTCAAGCGTGACCCTAAGGAGTGCTACTATGTCTACGCCCAGACGATGGAGGGCAGGACCCAGTACGGTCTTGTGCTCTGCGCCCACACTGACGACTACGCCACCGGCAAGATCAAGAAGCACGAACTGACCCGCAAGGACAAGGAAGATGACAGAATGGTTCACGTCCGCATCCAGAACGCCAACATCGAGCCGGTGTTCTTCGCCTACAAGGACAACAGCGAGCTGAACGGAATCGTGGAGAGTACCGTCAAGAACGAGCCGGAGTACAGTTTCATCGACGAGAACAATTTCGGCCACAAGTTCTGGGTCATCGATGACGACAAGACAATCGGACGGATCACGGAACTGTTCGAGAACAATGTAGAAGCTTTCTATGTAGCAGACGGCCATCATCGTACAGCTGCAGCCGCCCGTGTCGGAGCGGAGAAAAAGGCTCATAACCCGAACCACACCGGCGACGAGGAGTACAACTTCTTCATGGCGGTCTGCTTCCCTGAGAGCCAGTTGAAGATCCTGGACTACAACCGCGTGGTAAAAGATCTGAACGGCCTTACCAAGGAACAGTTCATCGCTGCCGTCGAGGAGAACTTCACCGTCAAGGCTGAAGGAGCGGAAATCTACCACCCTGACCATCTGCACAACTTCTCGATGTACCTTGACGGACAGTGGTACTCCCTGGAGGCTCTTCCGGGCAGGTACGACGACAAGGATCCGATCGGGGTGCTGGATGTGACAATCCTCTCGAATCTAGTACTGGACAAGGTGCTCGGAATCAAAGATCTGCGTACCGACAAGAGAATCGATTTCGTAGGCGGCATCAGAGGTCTCGGCGAACTGAAGCGCAGGGTTGACAGCGGAGAGATGAAAGTGGCCTTCGCCCTCTATCCCGTCTCCATGCAGCAGCTGATCGACATCGCCGACACCGGCAACATAATGCCTCCGAAGACGACCTGGTTCGAGCCGAAGCTCCGCTCCGGACTCGCCATCCACACTCTGGACTAGTGGATCGGCAATCTGAAGGCCGGTTTCTTCAGACAAACTAAAAGGGGATGACTTTTCAGCCATCCCCTTTTAGTTTGATATCAGCAGCATCGCTTCCGCCTTTTACAAGCTGGCGATGTTCTTTTCGTTGAGAAGGTTCTTGCCCTCGGCGGTGTAGGCGTAGTCGATGCGGTCGGCGTAGAACTTCT
>CAZXVE010000011.1:0-17864 GCA_964644125.1 uncultured Muribaculaceae bacterium | reverse complement strand
ACTCGTTGTCGTACCATGCGCAAACCTTTACGAATGTAGGATCGAGCTGGATACCTGCCTTCTCGTCGAAGATGGAAGTGTGGGAATTGTTGCGGAAGTCTGTGGAAACGACAGCCTCGTTGGTGTAGCCGAGAACACCCTTGAGTTCGCCTTCAGAAGCCTCCTTCATTGCAGCGCAGATCTCCTCGTAGGTAGCTGGAGTGTTGAGCTCGCAGGTAAGGTCAACGAAGGATACATCTGATGTAGGAACGCGGAGGGACATACCTGTAAGTTTGCCGTTGAGCTCAGGAATAACCTTGCCTACAGCCTTGGCAGCACCTGTTGAAGAAGGGATGATGTTCTCGAGGATTCCACGACCACCTCTCCAGTCCTTCTTGGAAGGTCCGTCAACGGTCTTCTGGGTAGCGGTAGCGGCGTGAACGGTTGTCATGAGGCCTCTCTTTACACCGAACTTGTCATTGAGCACCTTGGTGATAGGAGCAAGGCAGTTGGTGGTGCAGGATGCGTTGGAAATGATGTCCTGTCCAGCATAGGTCTTGTGGTTTACACCATAGACGAACATAGGGGTTGCGTCCTTTGAAGGAGCGGACATGATGACTTTCTTAGCGCCGGCCTGGATGTGCTTGCGGGCAGTCTCGTCGGTAAGGAAGAAGCCGGTTGACTCAACAACAACGTCAGCCTCAACCTCGTTCCACTTGAGGTTTGCAGGATCCATCTCAGCGGTGACACGGATCTTCTTGCCGTTGACAACAAGGTGTCCATCCTCAACTTTTACATCGCCCTTGAAAGCTCCGTGTACTGAATCGTACTTGAGCATGTAAGCGAGATACTCAGGATCGAGAAGGTCATTGATACCTACAACCTCGATGTCGTTGGAGAAATTCTCAACTGCTGCACGGAAAACCATACGGCCGATACGGCCAAATCCGTTAATACCAAGTTTTACCATTTTGTTAGATATTAAAATAAGTTGTTAATACTATATTTTTCTACTACTGAACTTAACCGCAGCCTTTCACTGCAAAAGCGGTGCAAAATTATTAAAAATTTGCGGAATTTAATATATTTGTAAGCTAAAATATTAATGGAATGTCAAATGAACTGAACATACTGCTGACAAATGATGATGGCTATCAAGCCAATGGCATCCACGAGTTGGCTGACATTATGCGTCATTTTGGCAGTGTCACCGTTGTCGCCCCGAAATTCCACCAGTCCGGGATGTCAATGGCAGTCTCGATGGGCGGCAGGGCGATGGCTTTCAAGGATCTTCCTGAAAAGGACGGAGTCCGTTGGTCTTATCTTGACGCTACACCGGCGAGTTGCGTGAAATACGGCCTGGATGAGATATTCTGGCCGCAGAAGCCGGATGTGGTCGTCTGCGGGATCAACCATGGATCCAACGCGGCAACGGCGGCGAACTATTCCGGAACATTGGGGGCGGCGGAGGAGGCAGCTCTTAATGGAATATTGGGCATCGGGGTCTCGCTTGACACAATGAGTCAGGATGCGGATTTTTCCGTCGTGAAAGAATATTTTCCCGGCATATTCAAAAAACTCATGGAACATCATGTCCCGAAATCGGGAATATACTACAATGTCAATTTTCCTGACATTCCGTCATCGGACATCAAAGGCATCCGTGTGGGACATCAGGGACTCGGGCATTGGGAAAAGGAGTTCAAGCCTTGGGATCCCGGATTCTTCACGCGAAGGGGCATACGTCCTGAGGATCTGGGGCAGCCATCCTCCCCGAAAGTTGAGCCGGGGGAGACTCTCTACATGATGGTGGGGGATTTCAAGGATGATTCTCCGGCGGATGACCTCCTTGCTGACCATCATATCCTCTCTGACGGTTATGTCTCCATAGTTCCTCACAACATCGACAATTCGGATCCGAATGAGATCGTCCGCCTGGACAAATCCGGGTTAAACAAGGTTTTTTAAACAATCATGCGCTACTACATAATTGCCGGAGAAGCTTCCGGAGATCTGCACGGATCCAATCTGATGCGTGGCCTTTACGCCGAGGATCCGCAGGCTGACATCCGTTTCTGGGGTGGAGGACTGATGAATGCCGTTTACCTTGAGCATCAGCATGGAACGGGACTGGTGAAGGACTACAAGGACGGCGCCGTCATAGGCTTCACTCAGATTCTGGTTCATGCCAGATCTTTTGCCAAGAGGTTCAAGGACTGTACATCCGACATCATGCGGTGGAAACCGGACGTGGTGATTCTCATAGACTATCCGGGATTCAATTTCCGTGTGGCCGAGTTTGCCCACAAAGCAGGATTCAAGGTCTTCTACTACATTGCACCGAAAGTTTGGGCTTCTAGGGAAAGCAGGGTGAAAAAGCTCAAGGCTTTCGTGGACAAGCTTTTCATCGTGTTCCCTTTTGAAATCCCGTACTTCACGAAAAAGGGGGTCGATTTCATCTACAAAGGCAATCCTCTCATCGACGCTATAGACAATTCCGAAACTTACAGGGAGACCAGGGAGGAGTACCTGGCGAAGACAGGTCTTCCGGACAAACCTATGATCGCCCTTCTGGCCGGTTCCAGAAACGGAGAGATCAGCACCATGATGCCTACCTTCATGGAGTTCGCGGACAAGCTGCACGCCATCCCTGAATATTCAGACTACCTTTTTGTTGTGGCGGCCGCTCCTGCCCGTTCGGCATCTGACTATGCAGGCTACATCGGAGGAAGGGAATATGTCAGCGTGGTCTTCGACCAGAGCTATGCCGTGATGCGTCATGCAAAAGCTGCGGTGGTCAACTCCGGGACGGCTTCCCTGGAATGCGCGCTGATAGGAACTCCTCAGGTTGTGGCCTACAAGGGTGCTCAGCTTAACTTCATGATCGCCAAATCGATAATCAAGATCCAGTACATAAGCCTCGGAAATCTGATTCTGGACAGAATCTGCTTCCGCGAGCTTCTGCAGTACTATTTCACGGCCGACAATGTCCTGAATGAAGTGAGAAGGATGATTGAAGACGGAGAGTACCGGTCTGCGATGCTCTCTGGCTATCAGGAGATCCGGAATGCCCTTGGAGGGGAAGGCGCTTCCGCCGCTGTGGCCGGGGCCATGATCAAGGAGTTGAATAAAAAATAACCGGACATGAAAAGAATCGTATTCATCGCTTTGATGCTCTTGTGCGGAACCGTGGCTGCATATTCTCAGACGGAAAAGCATCTTCCGCTGGAGATCTACGTTGAAGGAGGCAGAAACCATGTTCAGGGAATAGCCTGCGACACTGCTTCCGGCTGCATGTATTTCTCATTCACGACCAGTTTTGTCAAGACTGATTTCGACGGCAAGGTGATTGGCTCGATAGACAGAATCCAGGGACATCTCGGAGCAATGACGTTCAATCCTGAGGACAGAAAAGTCTATGCTTCCCTTGAGTGCAAGGATGATGAGATCGGAACAGGCCTGTCCTCGTTCGCAAAGGGACGGTCGATGTTCTATGTGGCCGTCATCGATGTGGACAAGGTGACTGAGCCCGGCATGGACTCTGAGAACAATGATGCCTTCAGAATCGTGTGCGTCAAGGATGCCACGAGGGATTATCACATGACTGGTTTCGCGGATGTCGAGTACGAGCATTTCTATGGCTGTTCCGGGATCGACGGTGTGACCATTGCCCCCAAACTGGGCTCCAAGGGGGGGAAGAACTATCTCTACGTGGCCTATGGCATCTACGGGGACAATTCCCGCAACGACAACAATCATCAGGTGCTGCTCCGCTATGACATAAAGAAATTGAATGAATATGCTCACGTTGTGAATTTCGGCGATTTTTACGGAGGAGGGCCGTCCAAACCTGCATCGAAGTACTTCATCTACACGGGAAACACGACATGGGGTGTGCAGAACCTTGCCTACGATGCCCGTACCGGAAAGATGCTTATGGCTGTCTACAAGGGGCGCAAGAGCATATTCAAAAATTATGACATGTTTGTCTTTGATGTCGCTGACAAACCGGTGAAAAGGCAATTGACCGGAGTCCTTTATGACAGGACGAAGCATGAGACGGTGGGAACTGCCGAAGAGCCGGTGAATGGCTTCCATTTCAAGTACGGATCCACAGGAATGTGTCCGGTGGGGAATGACGGGCTGTTCTATTTTGCGGAGCCGGGCGTGAGCGGATCAACAGGCAACCAGTACTCCAGGACTCATCTTTACCGATGGACAGGAGATCCGGCGAAACCTTTTGAAAGGCTTTAGAGATCACCTTTTCATCACGCTCAGGTCAACGAACCCTGGTACGCCTTTGACGACCGCGCGATCCGTGAACTGCCACCATGTCCACCCCTCGAAAGCAGGACGGTCCTTTTCGTAGTGGGCGATCCAGACAGGGTAACTGTCTGTTATGTCCTTGCTTAGAAAATCCTTCGCGAAAGATGCTCCAGCGTAGACGATGGGCTTTTTGCCGTAGTGAGCCTCAATGGCTCTCAACCATTCGAGAGCCTCTTTGTTCAGTTTTTCCCTTGAGCATCCGCGGTGAATGGTCTCGATGTCCAGCACTGGCGGCAGATCCTTGAACCGCAAGTCTCCTACGGTCCTGATGAAGAATTCCGCCTGGGCGGATCCGTCCTTTGAACTCCTGAAAAAATGGTATGCGCCTCTTTTGAGGCCTGACTGTCCGGCTTCTTTCCAGTTCCGCCTGAAATCGCTGTCCACCATTGACAACCCTTCTGTAGCCTTGATGAACACGAAACTTACCGGCCTGATGTCCTTCGCGTTGTAAGGATCCCGCACCGTACGGCCTTTTTTGTCAACCATCACGAACAGGGAATCCCAGACTATTCCTTTTTCATTGTGATGGGAAATGTCGATTCCGTAGCGCCAGTCTCCTGCCGGAACCTTGGCCCCGGTCTCGTAGCCGCTTCCGGAGTTCCATCGGTGGAACAGAAGTACGAGCATCAGAACCATGGCAACGGCAATCCCGGCTGCTGCCCATGGCCCCAGTCTGACTTTACGGCATCTTTTCTTGTTCTTGCCGGACTTGTGCCTTTTCTTTTTCTTTGATGCTTGCATATCTTTCGATGGTCATGGTTGACAGGAGCGAAGAATGGACTTCCTCCCGGAGGAGACGGCATCCTGCCCTTTCGGGAATCCTCAGAGCAGCATCAGAATCTGTCCGGAAATGACGCGCAGGAACATCTCCACAGGGTAAACCGTGGCATAGGCGACAGACGGTTCGTCATCGTCGACAGTGGTCAGAGCATAGTTCAATGCTATTGGATTCGCCATGGATGCGCAGAGCATTCCCACATTTTCCGAATAGCTCGTCTTGCAGAACTTTGTGGCGATGAAACCAACAATCAGAACAGGCACGATGGCAAGGAGCAGACTCAATCCGATCCACAGCAACCCTTCCGGCCGCAGAACGGTGGCAAAGAATTCAGGTCCGGCGCTCAATCCAAGGCCGGCAAGATAGACTGTCAGACCAAATTGCCTGAGCATAAGGTTCGCACTGTGGGTCGTGTAGGTTGTCAGATGAAGCCTTGGCCCGAAAGCTCCCATCAGTATGCCGATCACAATCGGTCCGCCGGCGATGCCCAGCCGGATAGGTACGCTCATTCCCGGGATGCTCAACGGCAGACTGCCCAGAATCAATCCGAGCATCAATCCTATGAAGATGAACAGCAGATTCGGATTGCGGAGTTCCTTTTCCTGATTGCCCAGCACCTGAGCCACACGGTCGATGGCTTTCTGCTCGCCGACAATCGTCAGTTTGTCGCCGATCTGGAGTCTAAGGTCGCTTGACGGAAGCAGGTCGATGCCTGCGCGGTTCACTCTCGTGATGTTGATTCTGTAAACGTTGCGCAGGTGCAAATCTCCGAGTTTCGCCCCGTTGACGCTCGTTTTGGTTACGAAAATATGCCTGGACACGAGAGTTCCGTCCAGGTGGTTCCAGTCGATGTCCTTCTTGTTCCAATCCTTGACTACTTTCTCTCCGAACAGCTGTTCCGCGGCACCGGCATCAGTCTCCTTGGTAAGCACTAGCACATGTTCGCCTTTTTCGAGAACCGTGTCTCCGTCAGGTATGATGACCTGGCCATGGCCTTCGCCGACGAATTTCCACACTCTGGAGACGACGATGCGTATGTGAGCGTCCTTCATGATGTCTCTTATCGTTTTCCCGAAAACTGCCGGATTGCTGATCTTGAATTCCGTGATGAAAGTCTGGTTGTCGTGGGTCTCCCTGGCATTCCTGTCCTTGCGGAAAACAAGTGAAAGAATCACTACGCAAAGAATAACGCCTATCACTCCGAAAGGGTAGCCGACAGCGCAGGCGGTCGCCATCAGATTGGACACATCCGTCGCGGAAGGGTCGGCTTGAAGCAGTGTTTGCTGGGCGGCTCCAAGCATTGGGGTGTTTGTGGCCGCTCCGGTCAGAAGTCCGGTTGCAACCGGAAGCGGAATGCCTGAAAGACGGCTGGCCGCAATTGCCATCAGTGTCCCTGTCATAAGAACAGCGAAGGCCAGAAGGTTCAGTTTTATGCCACCTCTCTTCAATGAAGGAAAGAAACTGGGACCGACCTGAAGGCCAAGCGTGAATACGAACAGCACGAGACCGAAGTTCTGCGCAAGCGCGAGCATCTGCGGGTCGATGTCCAAACCGAAGTGGCCCGCGATGATGCCTGCAAAGAATACGAATGTTACTCCGAGGCTGATGCCTTTGAATTTCAGCTTGTTGCATAAAAGACCGACCGCGCAGACAAGCGACAGTACGAGAATCGCCTGAATGTAGGAATGCTCTGTAAATAGTTCTGTAAACCAGTTCATGTCCGTTGAATATCGGGTGCAAAGATAGTGAGAAGCTATCTAAATTTTCTTAAAATGTTCTTTGTCATGGTATTTTTATTAAATTTGCAAGAACAGTCCGTTCCTTCTTGGGAGCGGAAACTGTGTGGGGTACGGAATTTTAACAGCTTCTTAATATTCATTGATTATGGAACTTAAAGGATCTAAGACTGAGGCGAACCTGCGCACTGCGTTTGCGGGTGAGAGCCAGGCTCACACAAAGTACTTGTATTATGCTTCCAAAGCCGCCAAGGATGGGTACGTGCAGATAGGCAAGCTGTTCGAGGAAACGGCTAAGAACGAGAAGGAGCATGCCAAGATCTGGTTCAAGCTCCTGCACAACGGTCAGGTGCCGTCTACCGAAGCGAACCTTGCGGATGCAGCCGCAGGTGAGAATTATGAGTGGACCGACATGTACGACGGATTCGCAAAGACTGCCAGGGAGGAAGGATTCGAGGAAATCGCTTTCCTGTTCGAAAAAGTCGGAGCAATCGAGAAGACGCACGAGGAACGCTACAGGAAACTGCTCGCCAACATTGAGGGCGGAGTCGTCTTCTCACGCGACGAGGACATGATCTGGGAATGCTCGAACTGCGGCCACATCGTGATCGGAAAGAAGGCACCGGAGATATGCCCTGTATGCAAGCATCCGAAGAGCTATTTCCAGGTAAAGGCTGAAAATTATTAACTCATATAAAACAACTTACTGGTATGAACAACAATCTTTTGTTTGCGGCCGCCCTGGCCGTTGCGCTGCCGTTTGCCGCTACGGCACAACCAAAGCCGGCACAGCCGGAACCGGACTACAAATTCACCGTAGTCAAGGAGAATCCCATCACACCTGTGAAGAACCAGTTCCGTTCAGGAACATGCTGGTGCTTCTCTACTCTGGGGTATCTTGAATCGGAAGTGATCAGAATCAACAACATCAAGGACACCACCGCTTATCCGGACTTCTCGGAGATGTTCGTAGTGTCAAATTCCTACAAGGACAGAGCCGTGAAATATGTCCGTACGGATGCCAATGTCAGCTTTTCCGCAGGTTCTGAAGCCGGAGATGTTCTCCATGTAGTTGAAGACTACGGCATTGTCCCTCAGAGCGCCATGCCTGGCCTTGAGGCTCTTCCTGTCCATGGAGAACTTGATGCCACCACAAAAGCTTATGTGCAGGCTATCTCCAAGAATCCGAACAAGACTCTTTCCGCCAACTGGAAGAAGGGTTTCGATGCGATTGTCGACACTTATCTCGGTGAGGTTCCCGAGACTTTCGAGTTCAACGGCAAGACCTACACTCCTGCTTCCTACAGGGATGAACTCGGAATCGTTCCTTCAGACTATGTTTCCCTCACATCGTTCACCCACCATCCTTTCTACACTTCGTTCATCATGGAACTCTCCGACAACTGGAGATGGGATTCTGCCTACAATGTCCCTCTCGACGAGTTCATGGAGGTAATCTACAATGCCATCGACAAAGGCTACACCCTGGCATGGGGAACTGACGTGAGCGAAAAGGGCTTTACCAGAAACGGTATCGGAGTGCTTCTTGATGATGTGAAATCCACTGCAGGCTCAGATCAGGAGCGCTGGGTAGGCAAGGCAGGCGAGAAGAACGCGGCTCCTGTCGAACTTCCGAAGGAGGCCTCCGTGACTCAGGAATCCCGTCAGGCCGGTTTCGAAAACAAGACTACCACCGATGACCATGGAATGCAGATCTTCGGTGTGGCCAAGGATCAGAACGGCACCAAGTACTTCATGGTCAAGAATTCTTGGGGAACTGCCAGCAAATACCACGGAATCTGGTACTGCTCAGACTCTTTCGTCAGAGCCAAGACGATGGATGTCCTTGTCCACAAGGATGCTCTTCCGAAGGATCTGAAGAAGAAGCTTGGCATCAAATAGTGCAGATGAACATCATCAAGCATATTCCCAACACGATTACCTCCATGAACCTCCTTTGCGGAGTTCTGGGGGTTATCGCTTCTTTGAACGGACGGATTGAGCAGGCTTTTCTGCTGATGATTCTGGCTTCAGTCTTCGATTTTTGCGACGGACTCGCCGCAAGGCTTCTGAAGGCATATTCGGACATAGGCAAGGAATTGGATTCGCTGGCGGATGACGTCAGTTTCGGAGTGCTTCCTGCCGTGATGCTGTTTATGGTCTGCACTACGCAGGTTCCGATCGTGCGCTATATTCCGTTGCTTTTGGCCGCTTTTTCAGCTCTCAGGCTTGCAAAGTTCAACCTTGACGAGAGGCAGCACAGCAGTTTCATCGGTCTCCCGACTCCTGCCTGTGCGATGATCTGCGGTTCGCTGGCTACTCTTGTGACCAATGATCCTGACGGAATGCTGGCGCAGTGGAGCGCTGGACCGATTTTCATCCCGGTTTTGAGCCTTGTCTTTTGCTATCTCCTTGTCAGCGAGATTCCGATGTTCTCAATGAAGTTCGGCACCGGCGACAAAACTTCAAAGTGGGAGATGCTCAAGAGGATTTCCTTCCTTGTCGTAGCGGTCCTGACAATCGTCGTTGTGATTGTCTGCAGCCTGCACTGGTCATATGTGTTCTTCACGACCTTTGTGGGCTATGTGGTCATCAACCTCGTATGTGGACGCCAGTCTTGACGGTTGGCAGATCAATGCAGATGTACACTATACTTTATGTCCATGGAATGGGAGGGGGCGGTGACAGCCGCATACCGTCCATTCTGAAAGAGAAACTTGGTCCGGAGTACAATGTTGTAATCCGGACTTATGATTTTGACCCTGAAGTGGCCACGTCGCAGCTCGCCTCCTGGGCCGCGGAGGTCCATCCGGATCTGGTGATAGGGGAGAGTATGGGTGCGACGCACGCCATAGCCCTCAGGGGTTATCCTCATCTTTTCGTGTCTCCATCGCTGAATGCGCCGCGCTGCTTCGTGTCACTGGCATGGCTGACCCTGATTCCGGGGATGACCGCGCTCTTCGACAGGATTTACCGTCCCCGTCCCGGAGACCGCCAGAAAATACATTTCACACGCGGAACTCTTCTCAAATGGAGGAATATCTATGCGTCGGCGATGACGAACACCACGGCAGCCGGCAGCAATGACTACTTCCACGCCTTCTTCGGCACCCGCGACCATTACCGACGCAGCGGAATCGTCTCCATCCGCGCATGGCGCAGGCTTTTCGGTGACGGCACCTGGACAATCTATGACGGCACCCATTTCATGGAGAATGAATATGTCGAATCTCTTCTTATCCCGAAGATCCGCGAGGTTTTGAACAAATTTTAATATTCACAATGGAAGATAAAGAGATAATGCGTGAAGCAGTCCGGCTTTCCATCGACAATGTCAAAAACGGAGGCGGCCCTTTCGGAGCCGTCATCACCCGTGATGGTGAGATTGTCGCAACCGGCACCAACAGAGTCACTTCTGACAACGACCCGACAGCACATGCCGAGGTGAACGCAATAAGAAACGCTGCAAAGGCTCTCGGAACTTTTGACCTTGGCTCCTGCGAAATCTACACATCCTGCGAACCTTGCCCGATGTGTCTCGGAGCCATCTATTGGGCCAGACTGAAAAGAATCCATTACGCCTGCACCAAGACCGACGCCAAGGATTTCGGTTTTGATGACTCCTTTATCTACGATGAACTTGCGTTACCGCAGGAAGAACGTCATCTTCCCTCGGAAACAATGTTGCGTGATGAAGCATTGGAGGCTTTCAGGGCCTGGCAGCGGAAAGACGACAAGATAAAATATTAAGAGGTCGACTAAAATCTATTTTTAGCCGACCTCTTGGATTTGTTTCTGAATTTATTTTAGGCTTCCGGTTACTTTCCCCGAACCGTTTTCTGATATTCCGCAAGCCCGGCTTCGAGGACGTCGAAGGCTTTCTCAAGTTCCGGTACTTCAAGGACATAGGCGATGCGTATCTGGTCGCCGCCGAAGCCTGGAGTCTTGTAGAATGATTTCGCAGGTGTCACCATGGTGGTCTGCCCGTCAAGCCTGAATTCGGTGAGCATCCATTTCGCAAAGGCTTCCGAATCCTCGACCGGGATGCTTGCCACCGTATAGAAAGCTCCCATCGGCGTAGGGGAGTATACTCCCTCCATGGCATTCAGCCTTGAAATGGCGTAGTCTCTTCTTGCGATGTACTCGTTCCGAACCTGTGTAAAATAGGAATCCGGCGTGTCCAACGCCCCGATGGCTGCAATCTGGCCGTAGACCGGAGGACAGAGTCTGGCCTGGGCGTATTTCATCGCTGCCGCCATAACCTCCTTGTTGTGTGACACGATGCATCCGATGCGGCAGCCGCAGAGATTGTAGCGCTTCGACACAGAGTCAACAAGGATGACGTTTTCGCTTATCCCAGGAATGTTCATTGCGGAAAAATGCGGCTCGTCCGTGTAGCAGAACTCCCTGTAAACCTCGTCCGAAATCAGGAAAAGATCGTGCTTCCTGACAACCTCGCCGATTGCCAGCATATCTTCCTTGGAGTAAAGCGTACCGGTAGGGTTGCCTGGATTGCTGATGAGTATGGCTTTCGTGCGTGGAGTGACAAGCTTCTCGAATTCTTCGACCGGAGGTACCTTGAAACCACTTTCTATGCTGGTGTGGACGGCTTTCAATGTGATGCCGCTTGAGTAGCAGAATGTGTTGTAGTTCGTGTAGAAAGGCTCCATCACGATGATCTCGTCTCCTTCGTCGCAGGCAATCTGCAGGGCAAGGTTCACCGCTTCGCTTCCTGCCACCGTTATCAGGATTTCGGAAAAGTCGATGTCCACACCTATTCCTCGATAGTATTTCCTGACCAGCCCTTCGCGTAATTCGGGGAGTCCGGCGGAGTTGGTGTAGGAAATGTGGTCCAGAGTGTTTTTACGGACAGCATCGAGCGCACAGTCAGGGGATTTGATGTCGGGTGCTCCAACATTGAGGTGATAGACTTTTACGCCATCCTTCTTGGCGGCATCGGCGAAAGGTACAAGCTTCCTGATTGCGGAAGCGGGCATAAGAGTGGATTTTCTCGAGATTTTAGCCATCTTCTATAAATTTGTCAAGGGTTTTACACACAACTTCCTCAAAGATAGTGAAGATTTTTTTACCTTTGTACTTGTTTTCGGACAAATTCAGACAAAAGAGGTTTTTGGAATGAGGTTTTTCACAACGTTTGCCGTGGTTCTCTCGATTTTGGCTTTCCCGTGCTGTACCAGACGGGCCGAAAGCGGTTACCGGACCATAGCCTATGTCAACACGCTGCTGTCTGACTCTCTGCCGGCCCTGCAGGCTCTGTCAAGCCAGTCCGGAAAGCCGTCGGGAGACATCGTGCTGATCGGAGATCCGTCTTCCTGTCTCCGCCTCAGCGAACATCTGATGCTCTGTGACCATTTCGACAACATCGATGCACGGAAGGTTCCGGATGGTTTGTCTGATTTTGCCGGCGAGACTGTCAGCACCATTCTGGACTTTGAAGATTTCCCTATAGACAGCCTTGCTTCGGCGAAGGATGAAGCAGTGCGAGAGGCAGCTGTCCGCAGTGCCATTCTCGCGCTCGGCGAGCCTTATCACTGCAAGGTCCTCCTCCTCTGTTCTCCAATGTTCGAGGAATATGCCATCGCGGATGTCCGCGATCTTTTCGAACGGATAGGGTGCAGTGTGCCTGTGATCTGCTCTTCTGACACCTTGTTCACTTGTGCGGATTCATGCTTTCTGGCGATGAGGAGGAAGAACATATTCACTCACAACATCTCCCAGCCTGCGGCAAGATTGTACATTGCCACCGGCAATTCTTTTGTCCTTCCTTTTGTGGACAGCCTGGTTCCTGCTTCATTTCCTGACACTGTCGGGGTCCTGGCTCCAAACACTTATTATTCTTATGTCGTACAAAATCAGCATTAGCCCAGAGGAGATAGAACAACTGGAACCCACTACATTCCCCGGGAAAATCAAAGTGATTGACAGTCAGGGATTTGATTTCCTGAAAGCGGTTGCCTATCTTAAAAAGCAGAAAGTGATCGGGTTCGACACGGAGTCCCGTCCAAGTTTCTCGGCAGGTCAACCGCACTACGGAGTTTCACTGCTGCAACTTTCCGGCAAGGAGAGAGCTTTCCTCTTCAGAATCAAATTGATGGGAGGCATACCGAAGGCATTGCGCAAGATTCTGGCGTCACCTGATATCCTGAAGATCGGTGCTGCAACTGCAGATGATGTGCGCGGATTGAGAAAGCATCACGATTTTGAACCGCAGTCTTTCGTGGATCTGCAGAAAATGGTCTGGGAATATGGCATCAAGGACAAGAGTGTCAAGAAGATGGCTGCGATTATTCTTGGTGTGCGCATCTCCAAGACACAGCAGCTCTCCAACTGGGAGGCTGAAGTCCTTTCGGACTCTCAGCAGGCCTATGCTGCCACCGATGCATGGATATGCAGGGAAATGTATTTCAAACTGCTTGATTCGGAAAAGCATCCTCTGACTCCTGAGCAGATGCTTCCAAATCCTCCTAAACACGTAGAAAATGACAAAGATAATTCTAAAGAAAGGTAGGGAAGACTCTCTTTTGAGATTCCATCCGTGGGTGTTTTCCGGAGCGATTGCCCAGATTGTCGGGAACCCGGCTGAAGGGGACATTGTCGGTGTGTTCTCCCAGACAGGGACTTTCCTGGCCTACGGACATTACCAGATAGGTTCCATAGCGGTCCGCGTGTTGAGCTTTGCAGGGGAGGATGTGCTTTCTCCTGACTTCTGGAAGAACATGATCGCCCGGGCGTACAATGTGCGGGTGGCGGCACGGCTTGCTTCCTCTGCCACTAACTGCTACCGTCTTGTCCATGGAGAGGGTGACGGCCTTCCCGGCTTGATTATAGACTATTACGATGGTGTCTGCGTGATGCAGGCGCATTCTGTCGGGATGTTCCGTGCCAAAGGTGCGATCTGCGAGGCTCTTAAAGCCGTCTATGGTTCCTCCCTCAAGGCGGTTTACGATAAGAGTTCAGGCACGGCTCCTTTTAAGGCCGGTCTTGATCTTGTCGATGGTTATCTCTATCGTTCTGAAGAATTCAAGGACGATGAGCAGGTTGTCCTTGAGAACGGTCACAAGTTCTTTGTGAACTGGACTGAAGGTCAGAAGACAGGCTTTTTTCTCGACCAGAGGGAGAACCGTGCGCTTGTGGGAAGATATTCACAGGGCCGCAATGTCCTGAATCTTTTCTGCTACACGGGAGGTTTCTCAGTCTATGCGCTGGGTTCCGGAGCGGTTCATGTCGATTCCGTTGACAGTTCGCGCAAGGCGGTTGACATGGTTGAGAGAAACATCGTCCTGAATGGTTTCGATTCTTCAGCTCACACCAGTTACTGCGCTGATGCCATCGAGTTCCTCCATAATGTTCCTGAGGACAAATACGATCTGATGATTGTTGACCCTCCGGCATTCGCCAAGCACAGGGGAGCTTTGAACAATGCCCTTCGTGCCTACCAGAGGCTGAATGCCGCCGCCATCTCTAAAGTGGCTCCGGGAGGACTTGTCTTCACGTTCAGCTGCTCGCAGGTGGTTGACAAGGAGGCTTTCGCACTTGCGGTGTTCTCCGCTGCAGCCCAGACCGGGCGCAGCGTAAGAATCCTGGACCGGCTCAACCAGCCGGCCGACCATGCCGTCAACATCTACCATCCTGAAGGTGAGTACCTGAAGGGTCTTCTGCTGTACGTGGAATAATCTGCATATTAATAATAACATAAAACTATTATGCCATGAAAGCGAAATTTTATTCTGCTGTTGCCGTAGCAACGTTTCTGTCATTCCTTCTTTCTTCATGTGCCGGCAACACGTCGTGCACAGGGGGCGGTGCCAAGGAGGAGTTTCCGATTCTGGCATGGTACTCGATTCCTGCGGAGGACGCGACTCTCGAAAGGTATCAGGAACTGGCTGAGTGCGGATTCAATATCAACTTTTCCCAGTTGCACAGGCTGGATGACCTGAAGGTTTCACTTGATTTGGCTCAACAGGCCGGTGTAAAGGTCATGGCGTCCTGTGACGAGTTGGAATCGGCCACGGACAGTGCGGTGGCTGCCGTCAAGGATCATCCGGCTCTGTACGGCTACTTCCTGCGTGATGAACCGTTCCCGGTGTCTTTCCCGGAACTGGCGGCCTGGGCAGAGCGCCTCAAGAAAGCTGACGGAGGAGAGCATCCTCTCTACTTGAACCTTTACCCGAACTACGTGGACAGCGCGGCTCTGGCATGCAGTTACCGTGAATATGTCCACAGATTCATCGAGGAGGTAAAACTTCCGTTGGTTTCATTCGACTATTATCCTGTCACCTTCGACGGTGTCCGTGAGAGTTGGTACGACAACCTGCAGATCGTTCACGAGGAATCAGAAGCAGCCGGTCTTCCGTTCTGGGCCTTCGCCCTCTCGACCGCCCATGATCCTTACCCGCTTCCGACGATGTCAAGCCTGAGGCTTGAACTCTATTCCGCCTTGGCTTACGGAGCCCAGGGGCTTCAGTATTTCACCTATTGGAATCCGGGAACTGAAATCTGGAACTTCCACGAAGCTCCGATCAATCAGGACAAGCAGCGTTCCGAGGCTTATTATCTTGTCCAGCAGATGAACAAGGAGATTCAGGCGCGTGCGTACGTGTTCCTGGGATCCAAAGTCGTCTCCATAGCCCATCTTGGAGACAAGATGTTCAAGGGATGCAAAAGAATGGACACTCTGCCGTCTCACGTAACTTCGCTTGTGGCCGGTCCGGAGGGAGCTGTGGTTTCACTTCTTGAGAAAGACAAATGGAATTATCTTGTTGTTGTCAGCCGTTCACTTGACACTCCTACCGATCTGACCGTCAGCTTTGACACCAAGGTTTGGTCAATTGACCATGAGGGCAATGCCTCCAGATTGGCCAAAGGCGAGCAATCCTGTAGGATAGAGCCTGGAGATGCCCTGATCTTCAAGTTCCGCAAATAATTGCTCCGGCTTTCCGGGTCTTGTCTGTCTTGAACTTATTGATTTCTGCGTGACCCGGCGGCAATGTTGCGTATCGAATATTTCACACCTAAAGTTATGCCGACAGAGTCCTTGTACAACTGGCCTCTGTCGGCATAAATGCCATATATGGCTGTGAGGCCCTGAATGTTGAAAATCTGGTTGAACTGACCGGTAAAAGCGGCGGAGACCTGTTTCAGACCCGTCTCTTTAACCGTTCCCCATGGTTTCTGGTACTGCGATTCGCCCTTGTACGGAGTGTAGTAGGTGCCATAGTTGACACTGTACGTCAGCATAAGCCTGTAGGCGTGTTTGCGGAACAATTTTCCGCCTACTCCAAGATGATGCGATTTGACACGGTTGTTTTCAATGCCCTGATTGACCGATGCTGACGACCACACGTTGTCATGCACACCTTTCGGAAGGAACAGCGGGTCACCTATCACCCTCCCGTAATGAGTCCAGCCTGACTTGTAATATGAGTTGCCGAAATAATTGTCAAGACCGACTGTGGATACTCCCGCAGGTGTGATCGAATGGCCTTCATCATCGAAAGCTTCGCCTGAAATGGGACCGGACTGGTACATCGTGTACTGATGCTCGTACAGAATGTCGCTAATCCACTTGTTTTTGTCTGAAAAACTGAAGGACAATGTGTTCACTCCATCCGGAAAGTTCTGGAATCCCATTCCTGAGCCATCTGCATATGGTATGTCGTGTTGAAGGGTTATTTTCCATCTGTCTGAAGTGTAGGACAAGCGGAAAATCTCGCTTCCTCCCTGGTCACCGATGACATTGATCCTGTCGCTCATTGTCCCGTCATCTCCTGCATGGCTGCCTGTAACCACGCGGAGGTAGTTCCTGACGGTTGCCGGAGTGTCTTGTAATTCAGGATGATGTCCGGCCCACATTGCATAATGGTCCAGTACGGCATCGAATGACAATCTTTCAACAGGAGTAAGCCGCAGGCCTATTCTTGTCCTGTGAACAAGGGCGTGGTTCACGTAGCGTTTGTCGGTTGTGGAGAAATCACCATACGCACCGTATATCCATAGCTTTTTACGGGTCAACGGAATTGCCGTCGGCTCCAGGCTCAGAAGATACCCGGGCATTGAGCGGGCATTTCCTGATTCAACAAGATGTCCTCCGGTAACTGACAAAGATCCCAGTTCTTCTGATGCACCTGCAAAGTCATTCTTCCGGTGCTTCATGCCCATGTCCAGGGTCAGCAGCTTCCATTTCAGCGATGCATAAATCTCGTCCGTCATCATGTGAACGGACTGTGACGATGAGTTCAGGGGGTTGTCGTAAGCGTTGACTGCAAATGATGCCCCCCACCTGTACTGGAAAGTTTTCGATTCATCGAACTGCGTTTCTGCCTGCAGAAGAGCAAGTCCTCCGTTGCGTTCCGGCATCAGGCCATATAGATTCGTTGTCATCCAGTACGGCAGATAACCGTCTGATGATGACATCGCCCCAAGCAACATCAAAGAAATAATGAAATCATTCATTGGCGGAATCTTGTTTCCGTGGCAGCTGGTGTGAGACTCGTGTGGCCCTTACTGATTGTCAAGACAGGTGTACTTTGAGTGGTTTGAGATGTATTCAGGGACGAGATGTTTCATCGCAGCGACAATTGCGAGGTCATCGTAGGTTGAGGCGATGGCAATCAGGTCCGCAATCTGGGTGCAGACGGATGACCAGCCATATTCACGCACAGCTGCGATGCGGATCTTCTCGTTGAAAGATGGGAGGGTGGTCTCCTTGTCATTGAGCACTTCTTCGTAGAGTTTTTCTCCGTCCCGCAAGCCGGTGTACTTGATTTCGACATTCTTCGCACCGCTGAGTTCAATCATCCGTTTGGCCAGATCGGCAATCTTGACCGGTTTGCCCATGTCGAAGACGAAAATCTCGCCTCCGTTGCCTTTCACTCCGGCTTCAAGGACAAGTTCGCAGGCTTCTGGAATCAGCATGAAGAAGCGGATAATGTTCGGGTCGGTGACAGTCACAGGTCCGCCTGCCTTGATTTGCTTCTTGAAGATCGGGATGACCGAGCCGTTGGAGCCGAGGACGTTGCCGAAGC
>CAZXVE010000010.1:0-18252 GCA_964644125.1 uncultured Muribaculaceae bacterium | reverse complement strand
AGCGCGGATCCTTTGTTGCGCTGTTAGGATCGTCCTCAGGAAGGTTGTGAGGAGCTACGTCGAAACTGCGGCGCCAGATCAGCACCTGCTCGTCGCCGTACTTCTGTGCGGTCTCGGCCTTGTTGAGTCCCTGCAGCATTCCGTAATGCTTCTCGTTGAGCCTCCAGGTCTTCTTGACCGGAATCCAGTCGAGATCCATGGCGTCGAGGACGTTGTTCAGGGTCTTGATGGCTCTCTTGAGGTAGGAAGTGTAGGCGACCTCGAAGGTGATGCCGGCCTCCTTAAGGGCCTTTCCTGCGTCGAGGGCTTCCTGTACGCCCTTCTCGCTGAGGTCAACGTTGGTCCATCCTGTGAACCTGTTTTCCTTGTTCCACTGGCTTTCGCCGTGGCGGATAAGTACTATTCTTTTCATATTCTGAAATATTGGTTTGATTTCCAGAAGTGCAAATTTACATCATTATTCCGATTCATCAAAAAACTTCCTGGTTGCCCATAATCATGAGCAGTTTGTCTCCAGCCTTCAGTTTGACGGAACCGTCCGGCACAATCAGTTCTCCTTCCCTCTTTATCATCACTACTCGCGCCCCTTCCGGCAGCGTTACCTCCTTGAGGGTATCTCCGTCAGAAAGGTCGGATTCTGTCAATATGTGATCTATGAGTTTGCCGGCTTCTTCCGGAATTTCGATTCCGAAAGTCTCCGGTGCCTTTTCCTGAGGCAGGGCGAGGTTCAGATTCCGAGCTACGGCCGGAATGCTCATCCCCTGTATCAGCATGGAGACCATCGTGATGAAGAAAACTATGTTGAAGATCTGCTCTGAGCCTGGTATGTCTGCGACAACTGTGAATATCGCAAAGATTATCGGAGTCGCGCCTTTGAGTCCCACCCAGGAGATGAACGTCTTGGCTTTGAAGGATAGTTTTCTGAATGGCAGAAGAGAGATGAAAACAGCAAGAGGGCGCCCGACGAAAGTTAGGAATATTCCGATCAGAAGTGCTACGGGAGCCACTGAAATCATTTCTTTGGGATTAACCAGCAGCCCCAATGAAAGAAACATGCCCATCTGCATCAGCCAGGTGACAGTGTCCGTGAAGCGGAAAACCTCTTTTTTGTGTGCCATGGGTTTGTTTCCTATAATCACTCCGGCAAGGTAGATGGCAAGGAATCCGTTTCCCTTGACAAGCCCTGTGATTGAGTAGATGAAGAATCCGATGCTCAGAACCAGAATGGCGTAGAGCGATGCTCCATTAAGCTTCAGTTTCCCCATTATCCATGAGAATGTGCGCCCGAGACCGATCCCCATGATTGCTCCTATTCCCAGTTGCATGGTGAATGTCAGCAGTGCGTTGCCGATCATTCTCGTGTAGTCGATGCTTATCCCGGAGCCCGGTTCGAACAGCTGCTGTGCGCACTGGATCAGCACGACTGTGATGACGTAGGCCATTGGATCATTGGATCCGGATTCAAGCTCAAGGACGGGCTGGAGATTTTCCTTCAGCCTCATGTTGGCATTTCTCAGAATGTTGAACACCGAGGCGGAGTCCGTAGAGGACATGACTGCCGCAAGAAGAAAGCACATCACGATTGACATTCCCTCGGACAAGTGTCCGACTCTGGTGAGGAGATAGATGAAACTTCCTGTGAACAGCGCCGTCAGGAAGACTCCTGCTGTGGAGAGCACTATCCCTTCTTTAAGTACCGGCTTGATGGTGTCGAATTTGGTCTCAAGGCCTCCGCAGTACAGAATCACGCACAATGCTATGGTACCTATGAACTGTGCTATGTGGAAATTGTCGAATGCCAGCCCCAGTCCGTCCACTCCGAAAGCCATTCCCACAACGATAAACAGGAGCAGAACGGGGATTCCGAATCTGAATCCCGCCCGACTGATGAGTATTGCGGTGAAAATCAGCAAAGATCCGATGAGAATGATGTTCTCCGGAGAAAACTGTATCATGGTATTATTCTGTTTTTCTGTTCATAGTCCATGCACCAGTCCTGAAGTGGGCATCCGGTGCATTTCGGCTTCCGCGCCGTACAAGTGTACCGTCCATGAAGGATGAGCCAGTGGTGAGCCCTCGACCTTAGTTCTGCCGGAATGTGGGCTTCCAGATCCTTTTCCACGGCATCGACAGTCTTCCCGTCAGAAAGGCCGAGCCGGTGCGAGACACGGAAAACGTGAGTGTCCACGGCGATGACTGGCTTGTCATAGACGATCGAGGCCAGTACGTTGGCCGTCTTGCGCCCAACTCCCGGCAGGGTCATCAGCTGATCGATTTCCGATGGGACTTCGCCGGCATAGTCGTTCAGCAATTTCTGAGCCATCCCTATCAGGTGGGCAGCCTTGCTGTTAGGGTAGGAGATGCTTCTGATTGTCTCGAACACTTCCTCGAATGATGCGGAAGCAAGATTCTCCGGTCCGGGAAACCTCCGGAACAGTTCAGGCGCTATCATGTTTACTCTCCTGTCAGTGCATTGGGCACTGAGGATTACGGCCACAAGCAATTGGAAAGGAGTTTCGTAAGCAAGTTCAGTCCTTGGTTCGGGACTGTTGGCCATGAACCAGGCCAGAATTTTATCGTATCTGTCTTTCCTGAGCATGAAGTTATATGGTCAATGACAGATCAATCACTTCGTCTTCAGTGTTTTCCTTGCACTTCTCCTCCTTGCAGACAAAGACTCTTCCGTGGTATTTTTCGAAAATGTTCCTGTTGTGGGTCACCATGACGATGGCAGTGCCGTCTTCCTTGTTGATGTGGGTCAGGAGCTTGAGGATTCCGTCAGCTGTTTCATTGTCAAGATTGCCTGTCGGCTCATCGGCGATGATCAGTTCAGGCCTGTTCAGCAATGAACGCGCGATTGCGATTCTCTGCTGTTCTCCTCCGGAAAGCTGGTGCGGCATCTTGTGGGCTTTGTTCTCCATGCCGACATCGTGCAGAACTTCTGATATTCTTTTGTCAATCCCGTTGCTGTCCTTCCATCCTGTCGCCTTGAGCACGAACTCCAGATTGCTCTCCACGGATCTGTCCATCAGAAGCTGAAAATCCTGGAATACCACTCCTATCTTGCGTCTGAGATAGGGAATATCCCTGTCTTTAAGCCCGTTCAGCTTGAATCCGCAGACTTCGCCGAATCCTTTGTCCAAGGGATTCTCCCCAATCATCGTACGGATGATCGATGTCTTGCCGGTTCCGACCTTGCCCACGATGTAGATGAAGTCACCGGGAAATATTTCCATGTCGAGCCCGTAGATTACGGTACTTTCTCCATTGACGATGTCTGCTGCCTTGAATGAAACTATCGGCTCGCTTTTTGATGCTGACGGTACATTTGCTTCCATAGTAACGCAAATATACTTTATTTTTCGGGTATATTTAAGTAAATTTGTAGATTATTTTCATGCAAGACAAACATCATGAACTGATATGAAAACCAAATTTGTCATAGCCCTTCTGGCCGCATTGTCCTTCTGGCCGGGGGCGGTCTCGCAGGCTCAGGATACCGGGTCGGACCTATACCGTCAGGCAATCGACCTTTATGAACATGGAATGTTCGAAAGAGCCGGAAGCCTTTTCAGTGCCATCTATGCCGGAAATGGCGAAGCTATGGCTGGAGGTTATGAAGCCCTGTGCGCTGTCAGGCTGCAGGAGAACGGCAACGAGACCCTGGCGGACGAATATGTGAGCAGGTATCCCGGTTCATCCCTTGTGCCTCAGATTCATTTCTACAAAGCACTGAATGCGTTCGACAGGCAGGATTACAAGTCGGCGATATCGGAGTTCGGCATGATCGACGGGAAGGGATTGCCCGGAAGTCTGGTCCCCGAGTGTTCTTTCAAGGAAGCATACTCATACTTCGCGGAGGGAAATCTTCCGAAAGCCAAAACCCTGTTCGAAAAAGCTGACAGGATGATGCTTTCCGATTACACTGCACCGTCCAGGTACTCATTGGGGTACATCAACTATACCGAAAAAAAATTCGATGAAGCATACGGGTGGTTCGAAAAGGCAGGAAAGGATCCGCGTTTCAAGGACATGTCCGAGTACTACATGACGGATTGCCGCTTCATGAAGAAAGATTATGCCTACGTCATAAAGAACGGCGGAAAACTTCTGGAAAACGCACCGGAAGAGAGGCGCAGGCACCTGGTCAGAATCATTTCTGAATCCTATCTGGCCAAGGGTGACAACGACAAGGCAAAGGAATATTATGACATGGCCGGGAACACGGCGCATGATATGGATAGGGATGACTATTTCTATGCCGGATCCGTGCTTTATGCAACAGGGGATTTCAAGGGAGCGATCGACAATTTCTCGATGATGCAGGAGAGAACGGACTCGCTCGGTCAGATCGCCAACTACCAGCTGGCCTACAGTTACATCCGTACCGGCAACAAGGTGGCTGCGCTTGATGCTTTCAAGGATGCGTCGCAGTCATCGTTCAATCCTGACATTCAGGAGGACGCTCATTTCAACTATGCGAAACTGTCTTTCGATTTGAATCACAACCCGTCCGTTTTCAATGACTATATGTCCAGGTACTCGGACAAGAAGAAGGGTGACAGAATCTACAGCTACATGGCGTTGGCCTCCCTTTACAGCCATGATTATGCCGGTGCTGTGGAAGCGTACTCGAACATTGATCTTCTGGATGATGATCAAAAGGCTAACTATATGAAGGCCAATTATCTGAGAGCTGAACAGCTGGTGGGGACCGGATCTTGGAGAGATGCAGTCCCTTTCCTCAGAGCATCATCATTCTACGCTGACAGGCATTCTTCCTTCTACCAGCTGTCACGCTATTGGCTGGCGGAGTCTTACTATCGTTCGGACCAGTTCGACAAGGCTCTCGAAACTTTCAAGGATCTTTACAACATCTCGGCCCTTGAAGGAAAGAAGGAGGGAAGGCTCATTCCCTATGATATGGCTTACTGCTACTTCAAACTTGATGACTATGACAGTGCAGCCAAGTGGTTCGATGAATATCTCAAAGGAAGCGGCCTGACAGAAGGCGAGGATGCCGCAGTGCGCCGCGCCGACTGCGACTTCGTCCGCAAGGACTACAAAACCGCTGCGGCTGAATATGAAGATGCCTTGAACCGTTTCCCTTTCAAGAATAATCTTTATCCGAATTACCGGGCAGGAATCGCCTATGGGCTTCTTGGAAACATGAACGGCAAGATTTCCGCGCTGTCAAAGGCCTTGAAGACAAGTTCTTCTGCGGAATATTATTCAGAAGCGATGTTTGAACTCGGCCGGGCCTATATATCTGCCGGAAAAAATGACGAGGCTGTTTCAACGTTCACGAAACTGCGTTCGTCCACAGAGGACAAGACCATCGCAGCCCGTTCTCTGATCGAGCTGGGAATGATTTCACGAAACATGTCCGAATACGACAGGTCACTTGACTACTACAAGCAGGTAATCGCTGAAATGCCGGGTACTGAGTATGCTCAGGATGCCCTTCTTGCCATCGAATCCATCTATCAGTCCCAGGGCCGTGCGGATGAATACATCGATTTCGCGGACAAGGCCGGAGTGATCAAGGACAAATCTGACAGTGAGAAGGAAACCATGTACTTCAACGCCGCCGAGCAGGTCTTCCTTACGGAAAACTACGGCAAGGCCCTGACTTCTCTGCAGACTTACCTCGAGCGTTATCCGTCCGGCCGCAAGGTTCCGGAGGCTGAATTCTACATTGCAGAATGCTACAGGAACACAGGCAAGAAGGAGCAGGCTTGCGATTGGTACAGAAAATCGATTGAGAAAGGCGAGGGAACTGCGTTCGCCGAGACTGCGATGCTGAATTTCTCAAGATTGTCCTACGATCTTCAGCGCTACAAGGATGCTTTCGGAGGGTATTCATCGTTGCTTGAGAATGCTGAAATCGAGAACAACAAGCATACTGCCCGGGTGGGCATGATGCGTTCGGCCTACAAAGCCGGTGACTGGACTGCAGCACAGTCCTGCGCCGAGAAGGTGAAATCTGACGTCAAGAGTACCGAGGCTGAAACACGCGAGGCGGATTACTGCAAAGCCAAGTCTTTGCTTTCCATGAACGAACGTGAAGCTGCGTTCGGAATATTCTCGAGTCTCAGTTCCAATCCTTCCACTTCCGAGGGAGCCGAGGCTGCCTACATGATCATCCAGGATGCCTACGACCAGGGTAAGTATGACACTGTGGAAAAGAAGGTTTATGCGTTCTCGGAGAAGGCCGGCGACCAGAACTACTGGTTGGCAAAGGCGTTCATGGTACTTGGCGACTCGTTTGCCGAACAGGATAATCTTGCGCAGGCCAAGGCAACCTTCGAGAGTGTCATGAATGGCTATAAGCCTGCAGACGGTAAGTCGGATGATGTCCTGGACAATGTGAGGATGCGTCTTGAGAAACTTAAAACGATGATGGAACGATAGAATCATGAAAAGAGCATATCTGGTTTCCGCGGCAATGCTGATGACCGCCGCGGTTTCTTTCGGGCAGAATTTCAACCCGACGGTTGAGGTGACCAACACCTATCAGCAGAATCCTTCAGAGATCCATAAGCCTCTGCTGGAGATGAACGTGCCGGACTCCCTTCTGAGATTCGACCTGGATTTCGACTACGAAGTCTTCAGCAAACCGTATCAGGGAGCCTACAGCTTCAAGCCATATATGCTGGACATGCAGCCTAGGAAGGATGCTTGGCGCGGGCGCAAGCTTTACCTGAAGGCCGGGGCCGGCTATTCCCTTCATCCTCAGCTTGAGTTCGTGTTCAGCCCGGAGCAGGGAGGCCCGGTCCAGATGAGTGTCTATGCCAGCCACAAGTCCTATTTCGGGAAATATCATGATATTCAGCCTGAACCGGGAGACGGGACCCTCCGCTTGAAAAAGTCCGGGAACTCCTTTACCGGTCATGATGCATTGACTGTCGCCGGCTTTGACGGCCACTATAATTGGGACAGGACAATTCTGTCATTCGGTGTCGGCTATTATGGTGTCGCAGCAAAAGACACGGTCGTGTCGCGCAATTTCAGTGCGGTTGACTTCAGCGCCAGAGTCCGGTCTAACAATGATTCTGAGTCATATTTCCTCTATGATGTCGGTTTCAGGGGACGTGTGGCTACGGACAGGTTGAAGTACAAGTCTTTACCTTTCACGAACGGAATGGCGGTCGATGGGCAGAATGAAAGTTCGTTCTCTTTGAACGGTCTGGCCGGGCAGGTTATTGACAGTAACAGGAGTCTGCTGGCCGGGTTCGAGGCTGAGACTGTTTCCTGCGGCAGATTTTATGACGGGAACATGGGGCGTGTGGCGCTTATCCCTCGCTACCGGCTGAAATCCGGACGCTGGGATCTTGACCTGGGGGTGAGATTCGAGTATGTGTTCAGAAAAGATGCATCGGATTCTCTTTGCTTCAGCAAGATGAACGGGGGAGCCGGGCAGGTGGCCTATCCTGAGGTGCATGTCAGCTTTACGGCTGGGAAGAGCATTGCCTTTTATGCGGATGCGACCGGTGGAAGCCGTCTGGACACGTACTCGCAGCAGATAGCCGGGAATCATCATATGAATCCGTCCTTCCTTGTTTCGCCGGTGTACGGCCGCATGACTTCGCTCATTGACAATACCGTTGAAAACGTGAACGCCAGAATCGGAGCAAGGGGAAGTGTCGCCTCTTCATTCAGCTACGATGTTAAAGGTGGCGCAGCAGTGTATGACAATGCGTTGATGGAATCGGGCATATTCAATGCCGAGGGAAAACTTCTTCCTTCGGTGGCATATTCGGACATCAGTGTCATTTACGCTGATGCCTTGCTCGGCTGGAACTCCGATCGTTGGGATGTGGATGCGGCATTCAGTTACAGAAAGACTTTCTTCCAGGAGGAAGAAGCGCAGAACAATGGCTTCACCCTTCCTGAGTTCAGCGGAAGATTGGACGCGAAGTATGATATCAGTTCCCGTCTTTATGCCGGAATTTCCGTCGAGGCTTCGTCCTGGCGTGAGGGGAAGTGCGGAACGGTCAGTGTGCCGGAGGATGATGTGATGGTGCGGGTGCCCGGTTATGTCGATCTCGGCGTAAACTGCGGCTACCGCTTCAACAGAAAACTGGAACTCTGGCTGGAATCCGGGAATCTTCTCTTCCAGACTGTTCAAAGGAATCCGTTCTACGCGGAAAAGGGGCTTTGGGTGACTGCCGGCCTCTCGTTGAATCTTTGATTTCATGAGGAATCCGAGGTCTTGACAAGACCTTGCTGAACATGACGTAAATCGGGCAATGTGGAAAAAATTTCGCATTGCCCTCATTTTTTTGTAAATTTGTCTGTTTTATGGCTTGGCCATGTTCGACAGATAAAAACAGGCAATTGAATATGATTGAAAACGAAGAGATGAAGAAGGCGGAAGAGCAGTATTCCGCAAGCAGCATCCAGGTGCTGGAAGGCCTTGAGGCGGTAAGAAAAAGACCGTCGATGTACATAGGCGACATCGGAGAAAGAGGACTTCATCATCTGGTCTACGAGGTGGTTGACAACGGTATCGACGAGGCGATGGCCGGCTACTGCAACGAGATCAACGTCACCATCCTCGCGGACAATTCCATCAGAGTGGTCGACAACGGCCGAGGCATCCCGACCGGAATGCACCCGAAGGAACACCGCTCCGCCCTTGAGGTGGTCATGACGGTTCTTCATGCCGGCGGTAAATTCAACAAGGACAGCTACAAGGTGTCCGGTGGTCTGCACGGTGTCGGGGTTTCCTGCGTTAACGCCCTTTCTGACAGCCTTGTGGCTGAGGTCCACCGCGAAGGACACATATTCGTTCAGAAATATTCGAAAGGAAAACCTCTCGGACCGGTGGAGATCGTCGGCGACTGCGGTGACACAGGCACCACCATCACTTTCCACCCGGACGCGACCATATTCACCCAGACAATAGTTTACAAGTATGACACCCTCGCCGCCAGGATGCGTGAGCTTGCCTATCTGAACAAGGGCATCAAGATCACTATCACCGATGAAAGGGAACTGGTCGATGAATATGTGACTGACGAAAACGGAAACTCCAAGCCTACCGGAAAGCAGCTTTACCGCGGGGATGTCTTCTACTCCAGGGAAGGCCTCAAGGAATTCATTGAATATCTTGATGCCGGTGCGATGCAACTGATTCCGGAACCTATCTGTGTGCAGAGCGACAAGGTGATTCCTATCGACATCGCCCTTTCCTACAACAACGGATTCTCCGAGAAGATCTACTCCTACGTCAACAACATCAACACCATAGAAGGCGGAACGCATCTCCAGGGATTCAAGATGGGCCTTTCCCGTTCCCTGAAGAACTACGCCGAGAAGAACAACCTGCTTGCCAAGTTCAAGGGCGATCTCGCCCCTGAAGATTTCAGGGAGGGACTGACGGCCGTGGTTTCCGTCAAGGTGGCCGAACCTCAGTTTGAAGGTCAGACCAAGACCAAACTGGGCAACCCGGAAGCTACTTCAGCTGTGTCACAGGCCACTTCGGCTGCAATGGACCAGTACCTTGAGGAGCATCCGAAAGAGGCCAAGCTCATCATCGAGAAGATAGTTCTCGCGGCGACCGCCCGCAGCGCAGCCCGCAAAGCCCGCGAAATGGTGCAGAGAAAATCTGCAATGACCGGAGCCGGAATGCCTGGCAAGCTTGCGGATTGTTCTGAAAGGAATCCTGAAAAGTGCGAGCTCTTTCTTGTGGAGGGAGACTCCGCCGGCGGTACCGCCAAGCAAGGCCGCGACAGAAGAATTCAGGCTATCCTTCCGTTGAGGGGTAAAATCCTCAATGTCGAGAAGGCTGCCGGTGACCGTGCGTTCGACAGCGTCGAGGTACGTAACATCTACACTGCACTCGGCGTTACGGTGGCCCAGGAGGATGAAAACGGTGAGAAGAGGATGGATCTCAGCAAGCTCCGCTATCACAAGGTTATCATCATGACCGATGCCGATGTTGACGGAAGCCACATCGCCTGCCTTATTCTGACATTCTTCTTCCGCTACATGTTCGACCTTATCAAGAACGGTTATGTCTATCTGGCTACACCTCCGCTCTATCTTGTGAAAAAAGGCAAGGAAGAGGTTTACTGCTGGACGGACGAGCAGCGTTTCGAGGCTACGGCACGCCTTGGGAAAGGTTCTGACAAGGGAGTGACCGTCCAGAGGTACAAAGGTCTTGGTGAGATGAGCGATCAGCAGCTCTGGGACACGACCATGGATCCGTCAAGAAGGCGTCTCCGCAAGATCACGATAGACAATGCCGCCGAGGCTGAAAGAACTTTCTCCATGCTGATGGGTGACGATGTCCCTCCAAGACGGCAGTTCATCGAGGAAAACGCGCACTATGCCAACATCGACGCATAGCGCTTCATTAAGTGAATATCTTGTAAATATTTAAAACATAATAGAATGCTTGACATTTTTGACAGAATCGAAAGGGACTCGGGTGGTCCTATCGGACAGTACTTTGACCAAGGTTTCGGCTACTATATGTATCCAAAGCTTGAGGGTGAGCTCGGCCCTCATATGACATTCAACGGCAAGGAGGTTCTTAACTGGAGTCTCAACAACTATCTCGGACTCGCAAACCATCCGGAGGTCCGCAAGGCTGACGCCGAGGGAGCTGCGAAGTGGGGACTTGCCTATCCGATGGGAAGCCGTATGCTTTCCGGACACACTGCTCTCCATGAAAAGCTTGAGAAGATGTTCGCTGATTTTGAGAAGAAAGAGGATGCTTTCCTCTTCAATTTCGGCTACCAGGGAATCGTTTCCGCCATAGACTGCCTTACGGCCAGACACGATGTCATCGTCTATGATGCAGAGGCCCACGCCTGTCTGCTCGACGGAATCCGTCTGCACATCGGAAGCAAGTACAAGTATCGTCACAACAACATCGTTGATTGCGAGAAAGTTCTTGCAAGGGCCTGCAAGGAGGCCGAGGAGAGCGGCGGAGGAGTGCTCCTGATCACAGAAGGTGTCTTCGGAATGACCGGCGCAATGGGTATCCTCGACAAGATCGTCGAACTCAAGAAGAAATACAGCTTCCGCATATTCATTGACGATGCCCACGGTTTCGGACTTCTCGGCGAGCATGGCCGCGGAACTTCCGAGGAACTTCATTGCATGGACGGCATCGACCTCTACATCGGAGCCTTCGCCAAGTCCATGGCCTCGATCGGAGGATTCATCGCCGGACCTCGCAAAATCATCAACTACCTGCGTCTGAACATGCGTTCGCAGATGTACGCCAAGTCGCAGCCGATGCCTCTGGTGTACGGAAACATCAAGCGTCTCGAGATCATAATGTCTCCGGAAGGCGATGAACTCCGCAAGAAGTGCTGGCATGTGACCCATACTCTTCAGGAGGGTTTCAAGAAGCTCGGTTTCGACATCGGAGAGGCCCAGGCCTGTGTTATTCCTATCCACATTGACGGAGGAGGAGTTGCCCAGGCAACAAAAATCGCGATGGATCTCCGTGAGAACTACCATATCTTCTGCTCGATGGTCATCTATCCTGTCATCCCTAAGGGTATGGTCATCTTCAGAATCGTCTGCACGGCGGCCCATACAATGGAGGATGTCCAGTACACTCTCAATGCTTTCAAGGAGATTAAGCAGAAACTTGATGCCGGAATGTACGACGGAGATGACGTCGCTGCTAAAACGATTATGTAATCAACTACAGATCATCAGTTTGTATGCATCCTGAATATTTCAAGGATAAGGTCATCATCATAACGGGAGCCAGCTCTGGAATAGGGTTGGCTTCCGCCCGTCTTTTCGGTTCACTGGGAGCGAACGTCGTGATGGCCGCACGCTCTTTGGACAAGCTTGAGGCACTGGCTCCATCGGTCAACCCTGACAATGGGAAAGTGCTGTGCGTAAAGACCGATGTCACTGTCGAGAATGACTGCCGGAATCTGATTGAATGCACTGTCCGGAAATATGGCCGGATAGACATTCTGGTCAACAATGCAGGCATTTCAATGAGGGCTATGTTCAAGGATCTGGATCTCAGTGTGATACGGTCTTTGATGGATGTGAATTTCTGGGGCACTGTCCAGTGCACGAAATTCGCTCTCCCGTACCTGCTCCAGTCAAAAGGGCAGGTGGTCGGGGTGATTTCCATTGCCGGATTCTCAGCGCTTCCGGCCAGGACCGGATATTCAGCATCCAAGTACGCCATACGCGGCTTTCTTGACACCATCCGCATAGAGCATCTCAAAGATGGGCTGAACGTACTGGTCTTTGCTCCCGGTTATACTGATTCAAATGTCCGCAAGGCGGCATTGACGGCAGACGGTAGCCCTCAGGGGGAGACTCCTTTGAAGGAAGACAAACTGATGAGCGCGGAAAAGTGTGCAGAGTACCTTGCCAGAGGACTTGAAAAGAGAAAATCCCAGATGATCCTTACCGGTCTTGGAAAGGTAACCGTGCTTGCTCACAGATTATTCCCGAGACTTACAGACAAACTTACCTACGGGTTTATCGCAAAAGAAGCGGGAAGCCCGTTCAAATAGCATGGAAATATGAAACTGCCGCACGTGTCCGTCGACTACAAGATTCTTACTCCTCTTGTCTTGCTTTTTCTGGTTCTCACCCTCATTTTTCCGAGAACCGCGAAATTCAGCTATGACTACAGGAAAGGTTCTCCGTGGTCTCATGAGACACTCCTGGCTCAGTTTGATTTTCCTATACTCAAGACTGAGGAGCAGATCCGCGATGAGCGGAGCCGTAACAAATCCGTAGTCATACCGTACTACAAGTATCGTCAGGACGTCGTGGACAATTGCCGCAAAGCGGCTGACGGAATAGATATGGGAGAATATTCCTATCTTCGTCCGTTCATTGTGTCTTCAATGGAAGATATCTTCTCCAGCGGAGTGGTGTCGGATGAGGGCGTTAAGGTGGATCCGCATGCCGATCCTTCCGATGCCGTCATGTACATTCAGAAAAACAAGAGGGCGGGCAAGAAACCTGTCAGCGAGGTTTTCAAGGAATCTGAGGCCAGGAACCGTCTCCTGTCTGCGGTCGTTGCCAAATACCCTGAAGTAAATGTGGATTCTGTCCTGCGGGCCACAGGAATCTATGACTTCATTGTCCCTGATCTTGAATATGACGCCAAGACAACGGAACTTGTCCATTCCGAATCATTGAATCAGGTTTCTACCACGCAGGGATTCGTGAGCGCCGGGCAGCTGATTGTCTCTGAAGGCGAAATTGTCACGGCGGAAATCGCTCAGATGCTTGATTCCTACAAGGTAGAGTATGAGAACAGCATGGGTTATGGAGGACCGAGAATCTTTTTCTGGATCGGCAATGCCTTCATCGCCATCGTGCTTGTTCTGCTGTTCTTCCTTACCGTCTATTTCCTGAACAGGAAATTGTTTCTGGATTACCGCAAGTTCGGGTATCTGATGTTCATTTTTCTTATCGAAGCTTTGATCGCTTTGATCGTCAACAAGTTCGCTCCGAAATGCCTTTATATGGTTCCGTTTACGCTGACGGCACTTTATCTGGAGGCCTTTTTCAGGAACAAGGTGATCTTTCCGATCTGCTGCGTGTCTTTCCTCCCGATGTTGATCTTTGCGGACAATGGACCGGTGCTCTTTGTAATGTTCCTGCTGGCAAGCATAGTCGCCGTGTTCGTGTTCAAGTACTTCAACCAGGGGTGGAAACAATTCATCCTGGCCGGGATAGTGTTCGTCAGCATGATTCTCACCTATTTCGGATTCCGGATGATCGACATGGTGAATGACGACCCGTACATCGCCGTCCTTTACATGTTCATCGGGTCCATCCTTATTGTGGCCGGCTATCCCCTCATTTATCTGTTCGAGAGGATGTTCAATCTGGTCTCAAGTTCAAGGTTGCGCGAGCTTTGCGACACCAACAACTATCTTTTGAGAGAACTTGAACACAAGGCTCCCGGAACATTCCAGCATTCCCTGCAGGTGATGAACATGTGCGACGCGGCCGCAAGGGCAATCGATGCCAACGTGCCCCTTGTGCGTGCCGGTGCCCTTTATCATGACATCGGCAAGATGAAGAATCCGCTTTGTTTCATTGAAAATGAAAGCATGACTCCAGGCGGTGCGCATTACCATGAGAACCTGACTCCCAAGGAGAGTGCAAAGGCCATAATCGGACATGTCGCTGACGGACTTGAACTTGCGAGGGAGAATGGTCTGCCTGACATTATCCAGGACTTCATCCTTACTCATCACGGCACCTCCTGCACCTCTTATTTCTACAACAAGTACCTTAACGATGGCGGGGATCCGAATGATGTTTCGGAATTCTTCTATCCGGGCCGCAAACCCCAGACAAAAGAACAGATAATACTGATGATCTGCGACACTTTGGAGGCCGCTTCAAGGACGCTTAAAGACAATTCGGCAGCTACTTTCTCTGCATTTGTCGAGAATATGGTCTCGTCCAAAATGAAAATGGGTCAGTTCGATGAAGCTGACATTTCCATAAAGGATCTTGACACGGTTAAAAAGACCCTTAAGGCTTATCTTTCCCAGATTTACCATGAGAGGGTGGTGTATCCTCAAAGAAAGACAAATTAGTTTAAAAAAAATAATAATATTCAAAGAATTATGGAAGTAACAAAAAATCAAATCGATGATCTGAACATCGAACTGACAATCGCCCTGAAGGCTGATGACTATGCCGAGCAGGAGAAGAAAAGGCTTTCCGCTTACAGGAAAAAAGCTGACTTCAAGGGATTCCGCAAGGGAATGGTTCCGGCGCAGCTTGTAAAGAAGATCTATGGCGACCAGGCTCTTTACGAGGCCATCAACGGTGTCGTTTCCGAGCAGCTTGACAAGTTCATCAAAGACAACAACCTGCATATTCTCGGTGAGCCTATCTCCAGCGAGTCCCAGAAGGAACTTGAGTGGAAGGACGGCAATGATTTCGAGTTCAAGTTCGATCTCGGACTTTCTCCTGAAATCAACATCGACGCGACCAAGGACGACAAACTGCCGTATTATCAGATTGAGGTGACAGACAAGGCCAAGGCTGCCATGAAAGAAAGCGTTCTCAATCAGTACGGCCAGCTTGAAGAAGGTGAAGCCGCAGGGGAGAATGACTATGTTGTCGTCGATTTCAAGCAGGGCGAGAAGACCGTTGAAGGTGTCTATGTCGCCGTGAACAAGGTTGAAGGTGACGCAAAAGCCAACTTCCTCGGAGCCAAGGTGGACGCTTGCTTCGATGTGAATGTCAACGAAGCTTTCACCAACGAGACGGACAGAGCCTCCATGCTGAAGATGAAGAAGGAGGAGCTTGCTGCCCTCGATCCGGTCTGGAATGCCACAATCGTGAATGTCAAGACATTCGTGGCTGCAACAGAGTGCCAGGAGACCTATGACAAGGTCTTCGGCAAGGATGCCGTGAAGACATCTGAGGAGTTTGATGCGAAACTTGCCGAGAGACTTGAGGCCAATTACAAGCAGGAGGCTGATTACAGATTCTCGCAGGATTTGCGCAAATACCTTGTTGACAAGGCTGCCGTCAATGTACCTGAGGCCTTCCTGAAGAGATGGCTTTACGAGAACAACAAAGAGAAATTCACAAAGGAGCAGGTCGACAAGGAGTTCGACAGCTTCCTCGGAGATTTCCGCTGGCAGCTTGTCAGGGGTGCTCTGATGAAGAAATACGAGCTCAAGGTTGAGGACAAGGACATGCTTGAGGCTGCCAAGGCTTATGCGGCTTACCAGTATGCCATGTACGGAATGGGCAATGTCCCTGAGGAACTTCTCACCGATGCCGCCGCTCAGCTTCTCAAGGACGAGAGGCAGATGCGCAACATTGAGGAGAATGTCGAGAACGAAAAGGTGATTGCTGCCGTCAAGGAGAAGATCACTCTCCAGAACAAGAAAATCTCCGAGGATAAATTCCGCGAGCTTAAATAGTCATGGATAAGGAATTCCAAAAATATGCGACCAGGGGTCTTGGACTGAGTTCCATGACCCTTGACCGCTATCAGAGAGCGGTGGACGCCTACATCAATCCTACAATCATTGAGGAAAGGAAACTGAATGTGGCCTCGATGGACGTGTTCAGCCGTCTCATGATGGACCGGATCATATTCCTTGGCGTTCCTATCGATGATGATGTGGCCAACATAATCCAGGCTCAGCTGCTGTTCCTTGCATCCACTGATCCTAATGCTGACATATCCCTTTACATCAACACTCCTGGAGGGCAGGTGACTTCCGGTCTTGCCATTTATGACACCATGCAGATTGTCGAGCCTGATGTGGCTACAATATGTACGGGAATGGCTGCTTCAATGGGATCTGTCCTTCTTTGTGCCGGTGAGAAAGGCAAACGATCCTGCCTTCCTCATTCCAGAGTGCTGATCCATCAGCCTCTCGGTGGGGCTCAGGGACAGGCTTCTGACATAATGATTGCCGCCAAGGAGATAGAGAAGACCCGCAAGGAACTCTATGACATCATTGCCGAGCATTCCGGCCAGCCTTATGAAAAGGTTTTTGCTGATGCTGACAGAGATTTCTGGATGACAGCACCGGAGGCTCTGGAGTATGGTATGGTTGATGAGATTCTCACAAAGAAATCCAGATAATGCCACAGAAAAAGAATTCAGGTACAACAAGACATTGCATGTTCTGTGGCAGGTCTGAGCGGGACGTGCCGTACTTGCTTCAGGGATTGGACGGTTTTATCTGCAGTGACTGCGTGGAACTTGCGCACGACTACCTTAAAGGTTCGCTTGCTTCTGCAGCCAAGGATGCAAAGCCGGCCGCACGCCTGGAGGCACTGAAAAAACCTGTCGAAATCAAGGAGTTTCTTGATGAATATGTCATCGGACAGGATCGTGCCAAGAAGATGCTGGCCGTTGCTGTGTACAATCACTACAAGAGGATCAACCACAATCTTGTTGACTGTCCGGACGACGAGGTTGAACTTGAAAAGTCAAATATTCTTCTTGTCGGACCTACCGGAACGGGTAAGACATTGCTGGCTAAAACTATAGCGAAACTGCTCGATGTCCCGTTCACAATTGTGGATGCGACAGTGCTGACGGAGGCCGGCTATGTCGGGGAAGATGTAGAAAGCATTCTTACGAGGCTGCTGCAGGAGGCTGATTTTGATGTGGCCAAGGCTGAAAGGGGAATCGTGTTCATCGACGAGATCGACAAGATCGCGCGCAAGAGCGACAACCCTTCAATCACCCGCGACGTTTCCGGAGAGGGTGTCCAGCAGGCTATGCTGAAGCTCCTCGAGGGAAATGTCATAAACGTTCCGCCGAAAGGGGGCCGCAAACATCCGGAGCAGGAATTCATCCATGTCAACACTCAGAACATACTGTTCATCTGCGGGGGTGCCTTTGAGGGAATCGAACGGCGCATCGCCCAGAGGCTCAACACGCAGGTCATCGGTTTCGGTGCGGCGCAAAAGCAGGTCGTTGACAAGAACAATCTTCTGAAATATGTTGATGCACAGGATCTCAGGGCCTATGGTCTCATACCGGAAATCATAGGACGTCTGCCTGTCATCACCTATCTCGATGCTCTTGACAGGGATGCTTTGCTCAAAATCCTCACCGAGCCCAAGAACGCCATACTCAAACAGTACAGCAAATTGTTCGAACTCGATGGGATGACTCTGAAGATGGAAGACGGAGTCAAGGAACTCATAGTTGACACTGCCATAAAGAACAAACTCGGAGCTCGCGGTCTTCGTTCGATCTGCGAGCAGATTTTCGATGATGCCATGTACGATGCGCCATCTTCCCGCAAGAAGATTTTCACCGTCACGGTGGACTACGCCAAATCAAGACTGGAAAACAACCTGTAGCATTTTTACGTCAGATTATGCACGATTATATTCAAGCGAACAAGGAACGGTTCTTTGAAGAATTGTTCTCCCTTCTGCGGATACCGTCCATCAGTGCCAAGGCGGATCACAGAAAAGACATGGAACATTGCGCCGAAAGACTGAAGGAACTTCTTCTTGAGGCAGGTGCCGATGAAGCGGATGTCTATCCGAGCAATGGCAATCCTGTGGTTTTCGGTAAAAAAATCATCAATCCGGACTGGAAAACCGTGATGATTTACGGCCACTACGATGTCCAGCCGCCGGAACCGCTTGAAAAATGGTGCACCGACCCGTTCGAGCCTGTCATAAAGCAGGATGCGACCGGTCAGGAGGCTATTTATGCCAGAGGAGCCAACGATGACAAAGGCCAGCTCTTCATGCACATCAAGGCCTTTGAATATCTTCTCC
>CAZXVE010000009.1:0-18983 GCA_964644125.1 uncultured Muribaculaceae bacterium | reverse complement strand
CGGCGTCCATGTAACCGACATATTCAGAGAATGAAAAATCGAATCCGGCTTTGATGGCGGCGCTCAGTCCGGCGTTCTTCTTGAAACTGATGTAGAAGAAGTCTTTGTTGCGGGAACAGGCCTCCTGGATCAGCCTGAGGCTTCCGTCCTTTGAACCATCGTCCACAAACAGGACGCAAGCGGGTACTTTGCTGTGAGGAATGAATTCGGACAAAGCCTTTTCCAGATTCAGGACACTGTCCTCTTCATTGAAGACAGGCACCACGATTGTAAGAGAATATTCGGATGTTCTGTTCATGTCATGCATAACTTTACACGCTGGCAGTCACTTTGTGGCAACCAGCGCTTCCTGCCGGGTAAATCCGCTTCGGCAGAATTGTCACTGCAAAGATATTCATAAATGAATAAATCCGCAAAATACTGCCGGATTCATTCATTTATTTACTTTGTGAATTACTGCATGTTACCGGTGGATTCGGGCTACATGATCCGTTTGACTGCCTTGAAAAACCTGTAAGGCATATATCGGAACGGAAGATCGAGCCAGGTTGGAGTAGAGATGACCGTCTTGTAGTGGGTGAAAGCGTCGAAACTCTGCTTGCCATGGTAACTGCCAAGACCAGAGTTGCCGACCCCTCCGAAAGGAAGTCTGCCGTTGGCGATGTGCATTATCGTGTCATTTATGCAGGCTCCTCCGGATGAAGTCCCGCGCATCACCCGCTCACCTTGACTTCCGAAGTAATAGAGAGCCAGAGGCTTTTCCCTCCCGTTCACGAAGCCGACAGCCTCGTCAAGGTCCTTGAAGGTGACCACCGGGAAGACCGGACCGAAAATCTCTTCGGTCATGACAGGGGAGTCCGACGCCACATTGTCCAGCACTGTCGGCTCGATGTACCTCTCAGCCTTGTCCGTGCGGCCTCCGAACAAGATGTCTCCGTCCTTGAAATAGTCCGTGACCCTTTCGAAAGCCTTGTCTCGGACGATCCTCACATAGTGAGGTGTTTCCTTCGGATCCTCACCGAGAAGCTCCTTGAAAGCGGCCTGCAACTCTTTGAGAAACGGTTCTTTGATTTCAGAGTGAACCATAAGGTAGTCAGGGGCGATGCAGGTCTGCCCTGCGTTGAGGCTCTTGCCCCAGGCGATGCGTTTCGCAGCCACTTTGAGGTCGGCGTCCTTGTCGACTATGCACGGACTCTTTCCTCCGAGTTCCAGTACGACGGGCGTGAGGTTCTTCGCGGCGGTCTGCATCACGGTCTTTCCGAGGGCTGGGCTTCCGGTGAAGAAAATCAGGTCCCAGCGTTCCTCCAGCAGGGCCGTGTTGACGGACCTGTCCCCCTGGACTACGGCTACATATTCATTGGAGAAGGTTTCTTCCACCATCCGCTGCTGCGTGGCGGAGACGTTCGGCACGTAGGGCGATGGCTTCAGAACAGCGGTGCAGCCGGCGCTGATGGCTCCCACGAGCGGGGACAGAAGCAACTGCACGGGGTAGTTCCACGGCGCGATGATAAGCGCGGTCCCGAGCGGCTCGCTCAGAATCCTGCTGCGTGACGGGAACATCTTCAGCGGCGTGGCCTTCCTTTGCGGCCGGCTCCATCCCTTCAGTTTATGAATATGCTCGCGGATCTCTGCGAGCAGGATGCTGATCTCTGTCAGGTAGGCTTCTTCGTAGGATTTGTGCAGGTCGGTCCACAACGCTTCGCACAGCGGTTTCTCCCATTTGCGCACGGCCGTCTCTAACGCCCGGAGCCGTTCCAGCCGCCATTTCACGTCCAGTGTCGCCCCGCTCCGGAAGAAACGGCCCTGCCTCTCCCTGATCTCCTTTATCTCCCCGACCGGAGTGTTCTCCAGCTTTTTGCCCGAAGTGCTATCCATCGCTTTGCCCGAAATGCTTTCTTTCATCTTTTGATCCTGTGTGCTTTCCATTACCTTGTCTGAAGTGTTTTCCATCTTATAGGCTTGAGTCTTTTCCTTAATCCCGCCCGAAGTGTTTCCCTTTACCATGCCTGGAGTGCTTCCCATTACCTTGTCCGAACTGTTCTCTTCCATCTTGCCTGAAGCATTTTCCATTTTTTGACCTTGTGTGCTTTCCATCTTTTTCTCCAAAGTGTTTCCCATCATCTTGCCATCAATGCTTCCTTTACCTTGCCCGAAGTGCTTTCCAGCATCTTGCCGCTTTATGAACATTGAATATGTCGATTAATATCCCTCTTCAAAGTTAGCGATTTGAAACCGATATCCGCACATTCTCTCTATCTTTGCCGAATGGATCCGATGAACAAAGAAATGCTGCGGCTGGCTCTCCCCAGCATCCTCGCCAACCTGACCGTGCCGCTTGTCGGGATGGTGGACATCGCCATCGCCGGCCATCTGGACACATCGGCAGCCGCTCTGATCGGCGGCATCTCGGTCGGCTCCCTTATGTTCGACCTTCTGTACTGGAATTTCGGCTTCCTCCGTGCCGGGACCGGCGGGATGACCGCCCAGGCCTTCGGACGGCAGGACTGGAAAGACTGTGCCGGCAACCTTACAAGGGGAGTGAGCCTGGCTTTTCTCATATCCATCATCCTGATCTCACTCCAGTGGCCGTTCCAGAAACTGATATTCCTTTTCGTAGGCTGTTCGGAAGAAGTACGGACCCTTGCCCTGGAATATTTCTACATCCGCATCTGGGCCGCTCCGGCCACCCTCTGCCTGATGGCTTTCCGGGGCTGGTTCATCGGAATGCAGGACACTTTCAGCTCGATGCTCGCCGACGTGATCGTGAACGGAGGCAACATCCTTTTCAGCCTACTGCTGGCCTTCGGGATTCCGGGAACAGGATTCAACGGCATGGGCTTCAAAGGAATAGCCTGGGGAACCGTGGCGGCGCAATATTCAGGACTCCTTTTCGCCTCGGGGCGTGTGGCTCTGAAATTCGGGAATATCCTTGCCGGCCGCCGGCTCTTTGACTTCAGGTCAGCCTTCGCTGGCGGCAAGGTCGGGCGGTTCTTCTCCGTCAACCGTGACCTTTTCATCCGTTCCGTCTGTCTGATAATAGTCTACCTGGCGTTCACGGCCATCTCCGCAAGGTTCGGAGACACCCTGCTCGCCGCCTGCTCTATCATGCTCAAACTTCTGATGGTGTTCTCGTACTTCACCGACGGCTTCGCTTTCGCCGGCGAGGCCCTGACCGGCAAGTTCACGGGAATGCGCGACCTGTCCGGCGTGAAGCGCGCTGTGCGTTATACCTTCATATGGAGCATGGGCATCGGCTTGATATTCATAGGAATATATTCATTCGCGGGTGTGCCGGCGCTGCGGCTGATGACTTCGGACGCTTCGGTGGTCGAAGCCGCGAAAGCCTTCATCCCGTGGCTGGTGTTCATCCCGCTTGTTGGCTGCCCCGCCTTCACCTGGGACGGCATCTACACCGGCGCCACCGCCACGAGAGCGATGCGCGACTCCAACATCGGTTGCGTACTGGCCTTCTTCGCCATCTGGTTTTCAGGAATATTCCTCTTCAACCCTTCCGGCGTGGCTTCCGCCCATCTTCTCTTCGCCGCCTACTACGCCCACCTCATCTACAGGGCCCTCTACCAGACCCTCTTCTACCGCCGTTCGATCCTCACCCCGCTCCTCTGATCCGCTCCTCTGATCCACTCTTCAGATTCGCTTTTTAGATCCGCTTTTTAGATCAACTTCTTGGATCCATACCTTAGAGCCGCTCCTCAGATTCGCTCCTTTAGACCCGGCCCTTAAGCTCCACTCCTCAGATTCGCTTCTTTGATTCGTTTCTTTGATCCACTCCTCTGGCCCATTCCTTAGATCCGGACTACCTCAGGCGACTTCTCGCCATCTATAACGTGCATGACTGATGCGAATATACCCGAAAATGCTCCCGTCATCCTTTTCGTTATGTGTGACGGCATCAATTCCGGCCCTAAATGCTCCCGTCACTTGATGCGTATATTGTGACGGAAGCAGATATACTTGAAAATGCTCCCGTCACCCTCTCCGTAATGCGTAGCGGGATCATATAAGCCCAAATATGCTTCCGTTACAAGCGTTGTGTTTATCGCCGTCACGTCATTCAAACAGTTTTTCAAGAACTTTAAGATCAATTCTGAGCTTGCGAGCCAGGCGTTTTGTATCGATTCGATATTCCTTCTTAAGAATCACGGCTAGTTTGCATCTATTGTCGATGCTTATATCAGTGATGGAGTTTGCGTTGAAATGTTTCTTAAGACTCTGGAAGATTATTTCGTCCAATTCTCCATCCGACAGGGTCACCATCTCTCCTATCCCTTCCGCTATCTTGATGTAAGCATCTATGTTCCGGATGATGCTTGAACTGAATTTCCATGAATCATGAAGAGTCTCTTCAGACTTATCTACATTCACGTATGATTCGGGAAGAATGAATCCCATTGTCTTGTTCAGAAGGTAATGCTTCGGCAGAATGACATGTGTGTTGAGAATTCTCATGATTTCCCGGTCTGACATATTCCGTAACTCTGTCTTTTCGAAAAGTCTGCTGATTTCGCTGAATATCAAGGAAGAAGATCCCCACAAATAACCTCCTGCTGTGATGTCGGGCCTAGCTTTGAGAGGATTTCTGGCAATATAGACGATAGTGTCCGCCAATTGCCTTTTGTCCATGATCTTTACAAGTTTGAACCCATAACTATTCGGCAACGGAGAGAAGCCATGTTCCCGCAAGCTTTTGTTTATCCTTCGCTTAACGAATTTGAAGAACCTGACAATCCCATCTCCCGAACCATACAGAAGTATGTGGCAATGGTTTACCATCAAAACGAATGCAATGATTGACAGCTGGTGAATATACTGACCGATTGCGATTCCGTTCATCCCGTTGGCATATTCGTCATCATTGTTGAACAGCTGACCTTTTTCAAGAGCATCGAATGTCATATGGTAGTACCACATGGGCCATGTTCTGTACTCAGTGAAGATTTGAGTCTTGTTTTTCATTATGTTTGCGTTTAAGTATTTGAGTTTAAAATATTTCTTCGTTCAATATGTCGCCTCAGCCTCTATCTCGGCCATTTCCATTATCTCTGTCGTCGCGTCGCCGCGTACCGCTTTCCTTAACCGGAAATGTTCTGAAAATTCCTCATGATCAAAACCGTGAACCATTTCAAAACAGCTTTGTCATCAAACGGCAAGATAGCACCTTTCCCCGGAACATGCATTTAAGAAACACAAATATCTTCGCATGAAAACAGAAATTTCTGTTTTTGTCCTATCAATTTTATGAATTTAAGTTTCGCATCAGCGGAACACCTTCGAACGAGGAGTTAGGTATTTTGTTCCGTGCACTTAATTATGCGCAAAAGTTAAGCAATGGAATATGCTTTATCGAATTATCGCAACTCGATGCGTGGAGTGTGACGGATGCGAATATACCCGAAAATGCTCCCGTCACCCTTTCCATTATGTGAGACGGCATCGATTATGGCCCTTAACGCCTCCGTTACTCTCTTCATTAGCCATAACCCGATCTGCCGAGTGCGACGGATGCGTATAAGCCCGATAATGATGCCGTTACTTGATGCGTATATTGTGACGGAAGCAGATATCCCCGAAAACGCTCCCGTCATCCTTTCTGTTATGTGTGACGGCATCGATTCCGGCCCTAAACGCTCCCGTTACTCTTTCTATCAGCCATAATCCGATCTCCCGCGTGTGACGGAATGTGCCGAGTGTGAAGGAAATGCTGGCCGGCGGGTGGAAACCAACCTATTTTTCCCGGAAATATTTGCCGATGACGGGCAGGGCTGAGAGGGGAAGATCCCGGCGGATGATGATGACGCAGAACACCGCAATCAGCAGTGCGTTGACTGTCAGAGCCGGCACGGTTCCGAGGAAGGCATTCGAAAGAACCATCCCGGAATAGAGTACCGCCGCCACGGTCACATAGATGCCTATGTCCTTGAGAGGATAGTCGATCGGGTACTTCTTCTGGCCGACGAAATAGGAAAGAACCATTGCTGTTCCGTAGCCGGCGAAACCGGCCCAGGCGCAAGCCATGTAACTGAACCTTGGAATGAAAATGATGTTCACCCCGAACAGCACGAGACAACCTATTCCGGAAAACAATGCCCCCCAAAGGGTCTGGTCAGTAAGCTTGTACCAGAACGACAGATTGAAATAGATCCCCATCATGATTTCAGCGGCCATCACAATCGGCACGACCTTCAGCCCCTCCCAGTAACTTTGTCCGATGATGAACTTGAGAATGTCCATGAATCCGATTACGCAGAGAAAGGCCAGCAAAGTGAAGATTATGAAATATTTCATCGCCTTGGCGTACATCTCCTTGCTGTCTTTTCTGTCCGAATTGCCGAACACGAAAGGTTCGTAGGCGTAGCGGAAAGCCTGAGTAATCATTGCCATGATCATCGCAATCTTGATGCTGGCTCCGTAGATGCCAAGAGGAACGGCCGATCCATCACCGTAGATGAACGGAAAAATGATCTGCGAACCGCTCTGGTTGAGGATTCCGGCTATTCCGAGAACCAGAATCGGCCAACTGTACCCAAGCATTCTCCCAAGAAGTCTGCCATCGAACCCGAACCGGAAGCCTTTCAGCTCCTTCCAGAAGAACAATGTGATGAATGCAGTACAGAACAGATTGATGTAGAACACGTATCCTACATCAAGTCCCCCATCGTAGATTCCGTACGGATTCGCTCCCAATTTCGGAAGAATCACAAAATAAGCAAGATTCAGGAATATGTTCAATCCGATGAAGAGCAACTTCAGCGCGGCGAATTTGAGCGGACGCTTCTTGAGCCGCAGGTATGAAAAAGGAATGCATTGGAATGCATCGATCGCTACCGTGGCAGCCATCGCCCAGACGTAGGACGGATGGTCGGCATAGCCGAGGGCTGATGAAATCGGCTTGATGAAGAACACTACAAGCGCAGCGAAAAGCACGGATGTCGTCAGCACTGAAGTCAGAATAGTGGAATAGACCTTGTCCGGATTCTCGCCCTCCTTGTTGGAGAAGCGGAAGAACGTGGTCTCCATTCCGTAGGTGAGAATCACCAGCAGCAGTGCAGTGTAAGCATAAAGGTTCGTCACGACACCGTAGTCCCCGCTCGAGGAGACGATCACATGGGTGTAAAGCGGTACGAGAAGGTAGTTGAGAAACCTTCCGATTATGCTGCTGAGGCCGTAGATCGCCGTGTCCTTGGCCAAAGACTTCAGATTTGCCATCTCAAGAAACTGTTTTTGTCATCGTACCTGCCGCAAAGGCGGCAGGAAGCTATCTGATTCCGTACTTGCGCAAGATCTTCACGATAGGTTTTCTGACCGACTCGGCCCAGAGGGTGTAGCCGTAATCCGACGGATGAATTCCGTCCACGGAAGTCTCGTGGTCCGCTGCCGTGGCGCATGGAACCGTCAGGTAATAGACATCCTGGTACTTTTTGACGGCTATCTTCATGAGACTGTCTGCGACTTCTGTCCGGCGGGCCTCATAGCTGTCACTTTCCGTGTCGAAGTTGCGGTTCTCCCTGTAGATGGTTCTTTGGAAGATCATCGGAATCCCCGGGTGGGCTGCCTGAACCTTCTCGATGAACGGGAACAACCTTTCCTCAATCTGTTCAGGAGACGGATTGGAGAACGTGTCGAACACCAGGGCATCCACCTGTGCGGCGCAGAGCACGTCCGCGAAATAGGACTGAAGCTTGCAGTTGCCGCTGCATCCCAGGCTGAGGAACTGAAGCCCTGTCATCCTTGAAAGCTGGTCAGGATAGGACATCCCGGCCCTGGAAAGGCTGATTCCATGCGTGAAGCTGGACCCGAATATTCCGATTCTGTGGCGGAAAGGATTTTCGATAGGTTCGATGACAGATCCGCTGTCGACACCAATCTGAATGGATTTCTCCTCGCTGAGTATTGGAAGGTACATCAGACACTCGTGCATTGATCCGTCCAGATGACCGATAAGCCAGGCATTTTTCTCCGGTTCGTGGTCGTAGGCCATGCCGGATGCGGCCCAGAGCCACTTGCCGTCTTTCTTTATGTAGAGATCATAGCCTCTTGTGGCTAGGCCAGTTGTGCTGTTGTGGAAACCTCTGTCATTGTACTTTGTCTTGACGGTGATCGTCCTGGAATCGGTCCTGAAGGCCACTGCAAGTCCGGCCGACATTCTGACCTGAGCGTTTTCGTTCTTTGTGAAGCCCTTGAATTTCACCGTGTCAACTCTATGGTACGGATTGGGAGTGTCGGTCATCAGTTTCCCAACCATCGTAAGGTCGGATGCCTCCACGAATCTGTATTGCGCATCTTTCTGCTGCGCCGTCAGTGTCACTGCAAAGAGTGACAGCACCATGACAACAATCGTTTTTTTCATATCTTGGCTGCTGGTTGATTTAATGGCGGCATCCCTTTCAGCGAATCTAAACAAAGTCTGAAGGTGCCGGAATTTTCTGAAAAACAAAATTAGAACTTTTTTCGGTTTTGGAAGCCATTCGTGCAGGCGAACTTCTTTTTTCTCACATTTCTGGACTATATTTGCATGACCAATGTCAGGAGAAATGCAGATGACCATGGACGGACGATTGCCCGGAAAGTGATTCAATATGCTGTCCGGCAAGTGCTTGCTTGCCCGTTGAAATTAGGGTAACGTAATGCGGTGTCATTCGGACGCGGGATAAGGTATTTTGTAACGGCATTTTTTACTTGCGAAAGTTAAGTGAGTCTATATTCATTCTATAGGATATCAAAGCCTTCGGGGAACAAGCTGCCTCCGGAAAGGGTGGAAGGTGAGTACAAACGTCTGCGGAGCCGCACATTCTGGGGCGTGACAGGTGCCTATGCCCTTTATTATGTCTGCCGGATGGCGATGAGCGTGGTGAAGCAGCCGCTTATCGACGGAGGAATATTCACGGCCGCGCAGCTCGGAATCATTGGTTCGGCCTTCTATTTTGTCTATGCGTTCGGAAAGTTCGCCAACGGCTTTATAGCTGACTATTGCAATGTGCGCCGCTTCATGGCGACCGGACTCCAGGTCTCGACAATAATCAACCTTCTGCTCGGAATATTCGGCCTTCTTCAAGGCTGGCTGGGATTCTCGACGGTGTTTCTGTTCATCTTTTTCGCCATAGTCTGGGGAATCAACGGCTTCAGCCAGTCCATGGGCGCTCCTCCAGGCGTCATCAGCCTTTCCCGCTGGTTCCCGTTGGACAAGAGAGGAACGTACTACAGCATTCTCAGCGCCACCCCTTACCTTGGAAAATCCCTGTCAGTCTTTTTGCTGGGCCTTGTCGTCGGCTGGATCGGCTGGGAGTTCGGATTCATCTTCTCGGCTGTCGCAGGAGTCATCGGCGCGAGCATGATTCTGCTTTTCGTTTCTGACACCCCGGAAAGCGAGGGCCTTCCTTCCGTGCAGGAACTTTCGGGAGAAAAGACCCGGGCAACGGACAGAATGCCTACCAAAGTCCTTCAGCGTCAGGTGCTTTGCCATCCGGGAATATGGATCATCGCGCTTTCGAGCGCGTTCGTGTACATCACCCAGCATGCAGTCAGCGAATGGGGAGTGCTTCTGCTCCAGAAAGGCAAAGGCTTCTCTCTCAGTGAGGCGACTCAGATCATAGCATTCTCGGAAGCCTTCGGTATCGCTGGCACGGTCCTGGCCGGATGGCTTTCCGACAAAGTATTCAAAGGCAACCGCTTCGTCCCCGTCCTGATCTCCGGAATGCTCTGCCTGCTGTCATTGGGGATATTCCTGTTCTCCCGGGGAGGATATTCATTGAACATCATCTATGTCTCCGTCTTCAGCCTGTCGATCGGAGTGGTCTATTGCACGGTAGCAGGCCTTATGGCCCTTGACATCGTGCCGCGCAAGGCCACGGGCTCGGCCCTTGGAATGGTGGGACTGGCGAGTTACGTGGCAGCCGGAGTGCAGAACATAATAAGCGGCGTCATGATCGGAAACAATGATTTCGATTTCACGCCGGTTTCCTACTTCTGGCTGACAGCCTGCCTTCTGAGTTTCCTTGTCCCGGTAGTCTGCTGGAAGCTCCTCAGCCCACGGAATGCCCGGCCTTGAGAATCCTGGAACTAGCCCCCGAGTGCTTCTTTATGAAAATATTATGGCTTCCCGAAAGATCAGGAAGCCATGTTAAGATCAGGAAGCCATAATTGTCCGGTTCTGACTAAATCTTCACAGCATGCCAGTGCGGCCCGAACCTCTCGAAGGCCGCGCGGTCCAGCATCTCCCTATCATCAGGATGGGCGATGCCTATGAGGAGTTTCGCACGTTCCTGAAGCGACTTACCGTACAGATTCACGGCACCATATTCAGTGACAATCCAATGCGCATCGGCACGTGGGGTGACCACTCCCGCGCCGGGGTTCAGCATAGGGACGATCTTGGCCTTGCCTTTGTTGGTCCTGGAGGCGAAGGCTGTCATCGACACACCGCCTTCCGACATTGAAGCCCCCTTCACGAAGTCAAGCTGCCCGCCGGTGCCTGAGAATATCCTCGTTCCTATGGAATCGGCGCAGATCTGGCCGGTCAGGTCAACCTCGGTGGCCGAATTGATAGCCATCATGTTCGGGTTGCGGCAGATCACCCAAGGGTCATTGACGTACTTGATGTCCTTCATCAGCACGTCAGGATTGTGGTCTATGAATGAATATACCTCCTGGGATCCCAGCAGGAACGAAGCCACGATCTTGCCTTTGTCGATCTTCTTGCAGGCACCGTTGACCACACCTTTCTTGATGAGGCTTAGAACTCCGTCGGCAAACATCTCGGTGTGCACGCCGAGGTTCCTGTGATCCACAAGTTCGGCGGCAAGGGCGTTCGGAAGAGCTCCGATTCCCATCTGTATGCATGCCCCGTCAGGCACCAGGGAAGCACAGTTCTTTCCGATAAGTCTCTCAGTGTCCGTCGGCTCTGCGAAGTCTTTCGACAGAAGAGGCGTGTCATCGCTGACAAGATAGTCGAAAGTGTCCAGCGGCACAAGGTCCCCATAGGCGAAAGGTACATGAGGATTCACGACCGCAATCTTTACCCTGGCCGTCTCGACCGCCGCCAGAGAGCAGTCCACAGACGTACCCAGCGACACCATGCCGTTCTCGTCCGGCGAGGAAACCTGCACGAGCGCAGCCCCCAGTTTGATTGCACCGCAGCGGTAAAGCTTCTGGGATTCACCAAGATGCACCGGCACATAGTCGGCGTACCCTGAATTCACGTTCGCCCGCACGTTCGGCCCGACGAAGAAGCCCTGTTCAAAGAATATCCCTGAATATTCCGGAGCGGAATATGGAGCCGGCCCTTCAGTGTGGAAGTGGTGAAAATGAAGATCTTCCACTTCGCCGGCCTGCGCCCTGCGCACCAGAGCGTCAATGAGGATGTGCGGCACGCTCGCCACACTGCTTAAATGAATATGATCGCCTGACTTGATGGCTTTTACGGCCTCGTCGGCGGAAACGTAGTGAATCTCCTTCATCGTTGCTGAATATGTTTGCGGGCGCAAAGATAGTGCTTTCGGGACGTTATTCAAATCCCTGATTCCGTGGATTTCATAAGATTTTATTAATTTTGCAAACTATGATTGCTAATAAGGAAAAGAAACTTGCGGCGTTCGAACGGGCTCTGGAAATCATGGACAGACTCCGCGCCGAATGCCCGTGGAACCATGCCCAGACCATCGACACGCTAAGACCGATGACGGTCGAGGAAGTCTATGAACTCAGCGACGCCGTGATGAAGAAGGATGATGCGGCTCTGGAAAAGGAACTGGGTGACGTGTTCCTGCACATAATCTTCTACGCCAAGATAGCCGAAGAAGAAGGCCGCTACGACATCGCCGATGTCATGGACAAACTCTGCGAGAAGATGATTTACCGTCATCCTCATGTCTTCTCCACTACCAAGGTCGCCGACGCCGAGGAAGTCTCCGAGAACTGGGAAATGCTCAAGGCCAAGGAGAAAGGCGGCAACAAGAGGATTCTTTCCGGAATCCCGGACGCGATGCCTCCGATTCTGAAGGCATTCTCGATGCAGGACAAGGCCAGGGGAGTCGGTTTCGACTGGGAGGAGAAGCATCAGGTCTGGGACAAGGTCTGCGAGGAGCGCCAGGAACTTCAGGACGAGATGGATGCCATGGACAAGGCCGTCACCGAAGAGGAACGCAAGGCTGCCGCTGACCGTGCCGAGGATGAACTGGGCGATTTCATGTTCGCGACAATCAACGCCGCAAGGCTTTACGGACTCAATCCGGACACTGCTCTGAACCGCGCCTGTGACAAATTCCGCCGACGTTTCACCTATCTGGAGGAAAACACCATCCGCAAGGGCAGGAATCTGCATGACATGACCCTTGCCGAGATGGATGAAATCTGGGACGAAGGAAAGGCGAAAGGTTTGTAGGGTGCGGCTTCCGGTAGCACGAACCGTTCCTGGGAATTAAACTTTAAGCACTTAGATTTGTCCAAAACAAGACTATTTCTTAAATTTGTCGATGTCTTACTGAGAAGCAAGCACTGAATAATGGATGTATATGCCTGATTATAAAGTTGTTGAGGTTGTGAGTAAAAGGGATTTGATGAAATTTGTCAAGTTCCCTGACGAGTTGTACAAGGATTGTCCGCAGTACGTTCCGGCACTCCACTCCGATCAGGTAAAATCCCTCACCAAAGTTTCCTCCCTTTCCTATTGCAAGCGCAAGATGTGGATGGTGCTTGACGGAAAGACCGTCGTCGGCCGCATCTGCGGGATAATCAATCCCCGTTACAACGCTCTCTACAACAAGAAACGCGCACGTTTCGGTTGGTTCGACACGATCAATGACCTTGAGGTGGCCAAACTGCTTCTCGGCACGGCCGAGGCCTGGGCGAAGGAGAACGGCATGAACGAGATTCACGGACCTCTTTACTACAACACCCTCGGAAAACAGGGCATGCTGGTGGAGGGCTACGAGAACATCCCTCCGTTCAACTGCCTGTACAACTATCCTTACTACAACGACTTCGTCGTGGCTTTGGGCTACGTGAAAGAATGCGACTGGGTGCAGTACAAGATGGCTGCGAACCAGCCTCTGCCGGAAAAGATCAAAAGGATAGCGGGACTTCTCAAACAGAGATACAACCTTCACGAAGGCAGTCTGGACAAACTCAAGAAAGACAAGGAGATGGTAAGATACTTCTTCGACGTGTACAATGAGAGTTTTGCGAAGGCTGTCTATAATTTTATCCCATTCACAAAGGAGGAGATAGAGGAGGAAGCGAGCGAGGTGCTCAAATTCGTCTCGGACAAGACAAGCAGCATTTTGTTCGACGACAACAATGAACTTGTGGGCTTTGCAATCACCTTCCCGACAATCTCTCCGGCCTTGCAGAAAGCGAAGGGCCGCCTTTTCCCGTTCGGGTGGTGGCACCTTCTCAAGGCGATGCACAATTATGAGACAGTTGACCTGATGATCAACGGAGCTGTGCCTAAATGGCAGAACACCGGTGTCTCGTCAATATACCATTGCGCCCTGTCGGAGAAATACCTCAAGACAGGGACCGTCTGGTCAATCTCGAATCCGCAGATCGAAACCAACGGAGCGGCGGTCAACGTGTGGGGAAAGTACGAACACGAACTCTTTATGAGACGTCGCTGCTACGTCAAGTCAATTTAACCGAATATGGCAGAAAACACATTGGTGGACAAGATCCTGGCTCTCCAGGACAAATATGAGTCGCTTCAGAAGCAGCTTGCTGATCCTGAGGTGATTGCCGACATGAAGAGATACGTCCAGCTCAACAAGGACTACAAGGAGCTTGAACCTATCATCAAGGCCGGTCTCGAGTACAAGAAGATGGTGGAGGAGTTGGCTGAAGCCAAGGACATCATGATCAACGAGAAGGACGAGGACCTGCGCGACATGGCCAGGGCCGAGATTGCGGAGATTGAGCCGAAGATCCCTGAGATGGAGGAACAGATCAAGATTCTGCTCATCCCTGCCGATCCTGATGACAGCAAGAACGCCATCATCGAGATCCGCGGCGGCACAGGCGGCGACGAGGCCGCGATCTTTGCCGGAGATCTTTTCAGAATGTATTCCAAGTACGCTGAGAAGCGCGGCTGGAAGCTTGAGGTCAATGACGAGACCCCAGGCACCGCCGGAGGCTACAAGCAGATAGTCTTCAAACTTTCTTCCAACGACGAAGGAGTCTATGGCATCATGAAGTACGAGTCCGGAGTACACCGCGTCCAGAGAGTGCCTCAGACAGAGACTCAAGGCAGGATCCAGACATCGGCAGCATCGGTGGCAGTGTTCCCTGAAGCCGGTGAATTTGACGTGGACCTCAAATGGGATGACATCCGTCTTGACCTTTTCTGCTCTTCAGGTCCGGGCGGACAGGGAGTCAACACGACATATTCAGCCGTCCGTCTCACCCACCTTCCGACAGGTCTGGTCGTCCAGTGCCAGGAGGAGCGTTCCCAGCTCAAGAACAAGGACAGAGCCTTTGAAGAACTCAGAACCCGTCTGTACAACCTTGAGCATCAGAAATACCTCGATGAGATCGGTGCGAAGCGCAAGACCATGGTTTCCACCGGAGACCGTTCCGCCAAGATCCGCACCTACAACTACCCGCAGGGCCGCGTGACCGACCACCGCATCAACTGGTCCATGTACAACCTTCCTGTCTTCATGGATGGGGACATCCAGGAGTGCATCAACCAGCTCCAGATTGCGGAGAATGCCGAGCGTCTGAAGGAAGCCGGCGAGTAGGGGACTGACGCACCGTCACGCGTTGCGGATCCTGAAATCTGACAATTTGACATATTCACACGAATGGCACAGCATTCGTTATTGGTTATACCGTCCGGCTCGAGAGAGTCGGGCGGAAATTTTTTAGAATAATTAAAGAAGTTAAGAATATGGGAAAAATCATCGGTATCGACCTTGGAACCACGAATTCATGCGTTTCGGTCATGGAAGGCAACCAGCCTACAGTCATAATCAACAACGAAGGTGAAAGAACCACTCCGTCAGTTGTCGCCTTTACTGACGGCGGTGAAAGAAAAATAGGTAACCCTGCAAAACGTCAGGCCATCACGAATCCTCAGAACACTGTGTTCTCCATCAAGAGATTCATGGGTGAGACGTACGATCAGGTTCAGAAGGAAATCGCCAGAGTTCCTTACAAGGTGGTCAAAGGCGATAACAACACTCCGCGTGTTGACATCAACGGCAAGCTCTATTCTCCTCAGGAGATTTCAGCCATGATTCTCCAGAAGATGAAGAAGACTGCAGAAGACTATCTCCGTCAGGAAGTTACAGAGGCCGTGATTACGGTTCCTGCCTACTTCTCAGACTCCCAGCGTCAGGCAACCAAGGAAGCCGGCAAGATTGCGGGACTCGATGTGAAGCGAATCATCAACGAGCCTACTGCTGCAGCCCTTGCCTACGGCCTTGACAAGAAGAACAAGGACATGAAGGTAGCTGTCTATGACCTCGGCGGCGGTACTTTCGATATCTCCATCCTTGAACTTGGCGGCGGTGTGTTCGAAGTAAAGTCAACCAACGGTGACACTCACCTCGGAGGTGATGACTTCGATCAGGAGATCATCAACTGGCTTGCTTCCGAGTTCGCTGCCGAAAACGGCGGAATCGACCTCAAGAAAGACCCTATGGCTCTCCAGAGATTGAAGGAAGCTGCAGAGAAGGCCAAGATCGAACTCTCCAACCAGACTTCGACCGAGATCAATCTTCCTTACATCATGCCAGTTGACGGAATCCCTAAGCACCTTGTCAAGACTCTTACCAGAGCCAAGTTCGAGCAGCTTTGCGACAACCTCTTCCAGAGATCCATCGAACCTTGCCGTCAGGCCCTCAAGGATGCCGGCCTGAACGCTTCCGACATTGACGAAGTTCTTCTCGTCGGCGGTTCCACACGTATCCCTAAGGTTCAGGAACTTGTCAAGGAATTCTTCGGAAAGGAGCCTAACAGGAGCGTGAACCCTGACGAAGTTGTTGCCATCGGAGCATCAATCCAGGGCGGTGTGCTTGCAGGTGATGTGAAGGACGTGCTTCTGCTCGATGTCACTCCGCTTTCACTCGGTATCGAGACTCTCGGCGGCGTGATGACAAAGCTCATCGAGTCCAACACCACCATCCCTACCCACAAGTCCCAGGTGTTCTCCACTGCGGCAGACAACCAGCCTTCAGTTGAGATCCACGTGCTTCAGGGCGAGCGCCCTATGGCCAAGGACAACAAGGAGATCGGCCTGTTCCATCTGGACGGCATCGCTCCTGCTCCAAGGGGAATACCTCAGATCGAAGTGACATTTGACATCGATGCCAACGGTATCCTTAAAGTGTCCGCGAAGGACAAGGCTACCGGCAAGGAGCAGAACATCAGGATCGAGGCTTCTTCTGGTCTGTCCGAGGATGAAATCCAGAGGATGCGTGACGAGGCCAAGGCCAACGAGGCCGCTGACAAGGAGGCCAAGGAAAAGGTTGACAAGGTCAACAACGCCGATGCTCTCTGCTTCCAGTCCGACAAGAACCTCAAGGACTACGGCGACAAGATTCCTGCTGACAAGAAGTCAGCCATCGAGTCAGCCCTCGGTTCCCTCAAGGAGGCTGTCAAGAATCAGAACATCTCAGACATCGACAGGTACACCGAGGAACTCACCAAGGCTTGGAACGCTGCATCTGAGGACATGAACCGTGCCGCTCAGGCTGGCGCCCAGCAGGGACCTCAGAACCCTTACGGTCCTCAGTCCAATCCACAGGGCCCTCAGAACGGACCTGACGACCAGGGCCCGGACGAGCAGTAATCACAAGATTCATTGAATATAAAAAAGGAACGACCGAAAGGCCGTTCCTTTTTTTATGCTTGGAAATAAGTTGAGTCCTGAAATCCGGAAAATCTTACTCGATGCCCTTGTACTGTTCGCAGACGGCGCGGTAACTTTCAAGATTCCCGATGTCGTAGCGGTGTCCTGGCATCTGCATGGCATGGACTGGAACCTGAGTGGACAGCCATGCAATGTAGCTTCCGGGGGCGTCGGTGCCGCATCCTGCTTCAATGCCTTTTTTGATCAGTCCGGCGTCCTTTCGGGTGTAGAAGTAGAAAGGAGGGCAGCACCAGTGCGAGCGCGGGTTTGCCGGCTTTTCCTCCATCCCGAGTATCAGGTCATTCTGGTCCACTTCCACGACCCCGCACTTGTGCAGACGCTGCTCTGAAGGCTCGTAGAATCTCATGATGCAGGACGAACCTTTTGAACGGGAATATTCAATGAACTTCACAAGACTGAAATCCAGCAGATTGTCCCCGGCGATCACGAGAAGGTCATCGTCCAGGCCAAGCGAATCGACAGCGAACTGGATGTCGCGCACGGCTCCCAGACGGGTCTCGTTTGTGCATGTCCCGTCATCCACAACGGTGATTCTGTCGCCGGTCCTGCCTGCCGCCCACTTGGAGAAGTGGCCGGCGAACTTGTGGTTGGAGATGACGGCATATTCATCGATTTCTCCTGAGGTCCTGATGTCATCGACCAGCCAGTCAAGGATGGCTTTGCCTCCGACTTTCAGAAGCGGTTTCGGGAAGTTCTCCGTCAAAGGATAGAGCCGCGTGGCATAGCCTGCGGCCAGAATCAGGCATTTCATAACTCTTTGTCTTTAAGGTAAAGCCACCGGCATGTACGTGCCGATGGCATATTTGTCCGTGTGTCAGATTTTCACTCCGTCGGCGCTGTGGCAGATGCAGGCGGAATAGTGTCCTTTCAGTTCCGGGAAGGAAGCAAGGTACTCGTCCGCGACTTTTCTGAATATCTCCTCTCTGAAGGACGGATCTATCAGGGCCATGCAGCATCCTTTGAATCCGGCTCCGCTGAAGCGCCCTCCGTAGATGCCGTCTGTCCTGGTCATGATCTCGTAGATCTTCTTGAGCTCCGGCGAGCCGGTCTCCCATTTCTCTATCGAAGACTTTCCGCTTTCGAAGCTGAGACGGCCGAATTCCTCGATGTTCCCGTTTCTCCAGGCTTCAGCACCCTGCTGGACACGCTCATATTCCCCGTACCAGTGTTCGGCCCTGCGCCGCCAGGTCTCCGGGAGCCTGTCTTTGAATTCATGGAAGATCTCTACCGGAACGTCTCGGAGGTTGGTTTCCTTGAACTTCCCGTATTCCATTCCTGCGTACGCCTTAAGAGCGTAGGCGGCGCTTCGGCATTCGTCCACGCGCATGTTGAACTTGCTCCCGGCGAGAGTGCGCTCCACACCGCTGAAGAAGATCGCGATTTCGTACGGCTTCATGGCCGGGGATGCAGGAATCAGTTCGTAACTGTCGTCCTTGGTGTCAAGGTAGAGCAGATGGTCTTTTTTCGAATAGACTTCGCAGCTTTGGTCAAGTTTGCCGCATGACACGCCGACATAGTCATTCTCGGCTGCCATTTCGGTCTTGATAAGCTCGAGGTCACTCATGTGGATTCCATTGACCAGGCAAAGCGCTTTCAGAAACGCAATGGTCACCGCAGCGGACGAGGACAGGCCTCCGATCGGGAGCGAACCTTCGATTACTCCGCTCATTCCGACACGCAGCGGGTAAATCGCCCCGAGTTTGACCGTGGCTCCGCGCAGGTAGTCGGCCCAGTCGCCCTGACGGGTTTCCGGCACAGAGCTGACGTGCCATTGGGCTCGCTTGTCGAACTGGAGCGAACTCAGCTCGATGACTCCGTTCTGTTTAGGAGCGAAAGCTATGTGGATGCCCTTGTCGATGGCCAGTCCGGTCACCTTCCCGAGCTGATGGTCGGAGTGGGCTCCGATAGGGCAGACCCGGTAGGGGCAGAATGACAGCCCCTCCGGTTCCCTTTTGTAAGTGTCTCTGAATTTGTCTTCGCAGATCATAGGAGTGGTTTTAAGGTTGTTTTGACTACAGTCTTGCCTGAAGAGCCTTGCCCTGCTCCTCGTAGCCCGGCTTGCCCAGAAGGGCGAACATGTTCTTCTTGTAGGCCTCCACGCCCG
>CAZXVE010000008.1:0-19689 GCA_964644125.1 uncultured Muribaculaceae bacterium | reverse complement strand
CGAAATTCCAGGTGGCGACAGGCTTGATGGCGTTGTAGAAACCATTGCCCAGAACAGCCGTCAGCACATTCTCGCCGGGCTTGACCTTGTCCGTGACATCCGTTACAGTGTAGAGATTCCGCTTGTCGTAGTGCGTGTAAGCCGGATCCAGCTGGGCATCGGAGATCCTTTCCCCGTTCAGCCCGATCACACCGTAGGCGCAGGCACTCATGAATATCTTGGCGGAGACGATGTCCTCCCCTGCGTCAAACTGCTTTCTGAACATGGGGGCAGCCTCGAAATCCTTGTCATGGGAGTCTGAAATCCACACGGCTTTCCAGTCACTGCGGCTCATCATTGCAGTCTGGAAACTTGAAGGGGTGGAAACTATGGTTCTGCTGGAGTCGGCGTTCCATGCAGTTACTCTCCAGAAATATTCAGTGTCGCTTTTCAGACCGTCCGTACCTTGCATTCTTGCGAACGGAACGGAAGAGATGACCGTCCCGGAAGTCCATACATCAGGAGAGTCCAGACTTTCCTCGCTGCCGGCAACATCTATCCTGTAGGCGTACTGCGTGAAACCCTCGCTTCCTTCGTAAATCCATGTGAACCTTGGTGAGTCCGTGTCAACAGTGAGAGGGGTCTCTGCATATTCGCATCTCATGTGTGAAATGACATCTTTCTCTCCATGCGTGGATGTGCATGAAAGCATTGCCGGAACCATTATGGCTGCAGTTGCAAGCAAACGGAAAAATCGCATAACTTAATCGAATAAATAGGTGGTTATATCTTCGCAAATATAATGAATAATTCATATATTTGTCAAACACTAATCAACATCGGTATGAAGAAATATTCCTTTTCTCTGAAGACATTAAGTGCGGTTCTGGGTTCTCTTGCCGTGGTGGTTTCGCTATGCTCATGTTCGACAGGTTCAAAAACCTTTGATGTCCGCACTCCGCGCAACTCAACGGGGGCGGTGCTTGTCGGTCTCGGGGTGCAGCTTGACCCTCATTTCATTTCGCAGAACGTTACAAGAAACGATGGCGCGACCCTTGAAGATTGGAACGATATCGTTGTCCGCAGAGTCGGGATGATGGGAGTGCAGAGACTGAGGGTGATGCTTCTCCCTCATTGGTGGGAGCCGGTCAATGACAATCCGGATCCGGCGGTTGCCAATCCTGACGGCTTCACTTTCGATACACCGGAGATGCGTTCGGTCTATGCCGTTCTTGACCTTGCCCAGTCAATCGGAGCTGACGTGACTCTTGTCATCTGGGGTTGTCCGGCAAGCTGCAGTTTCGTGGAGGAAGGGGTCCCTGTGCAGGGACAAAGGCATTTCCTCTGCAACAAGAACGGAACGAACTGGGTGACTGCTCCTGAAAACGACGAGGAGTTTGCGGAGAGTTTCTCCGTTGTGGTCAAGCATCTCATTGAAGACAAGGGCTACACCTGCATCAGGGAGGTGACTCCGTTCAATGAACCGGACGGGAATGTCTGCGAGCCGGACCAGTACATCCGGATAGTCAAGGCCATGGATGCAAGGTTCAGAAAAGACGGCATCCGTGACAAGGTGAAGTTCAATCTTTCAGACAACACCGATGTGCGCCGCTTCTTCCTGAAGGAGTGTGCAGACAACCTTGCCGACTATGCCGACATGTTCAACAGCCATACCTACATGTGCGGCTACAATTCTCCGAATACCTATGCACGCAAATGGGAACAGGCCAATGTGAATGTCGTGAAGTCCACCGGCAAGCCTCACATTGTCGGAGAGTTCGGTTCCAACCTTTGTATTGATGCCACCCGCCAGCAGGACATCAACAAATACGACAGAGGTATGCTGATGGTACGCAACTGCTTGAATTTCCTTAATTCAGGAGCGTCAGGTGCGAGCTATTGGTCCCTGATTGACCAGTTCTACAACAGGGATGCGCCTTATGACCAGATGCAGCAGCTCGGACTCTGGCGCTACAAGAAATCGGTCTATCAGCCGAAAGACATCGAGAATTTCGAGACTGACTACCAGCCGCGGCCGCAGTACTACGCCTACTCTCTTCTGACCCGTTTTGTCAGAAAGGGCGACACTGTCTATCCTCTCGATTTGAGGAATGAATTCGCCGCAGGGTCCGCCTTCCTTTCACAGGAAGGGGTGTGGACCTACGTCTTCTCCAACAGCACGTCCGAGAGTCTCGACTTCAACCTGTTCAACGTCAATGCAGCTTCTCTCGGCGGGTGCGAGATCTATGCCTACACTGAATCCTCCCTCCCTGAAGATGACTCGATGATAGCCTCTTCCGGCACTCTTGCAGCAAGCGGAGATCATTACAAAGTCACCCTTCCTGCCCGCAGTGTCCTGGTCCTTCGTCAACACTAAGCTATTCATGAATATGAAAACGAAATTCTTTGTTTGTTTCCTCCTGCTGCTCGGCTCACTGTCACTCTCCGCACAGGATTTTTCATGGCATCCGTGGAAGAATGCCAGAGTGGCATTCCTCGGAGACTCCATCACCGACCCTTACATCGATCAGGAGAACCACGACTGGACCGGCAAAGACAATTTCCATTACTGGGGATGCCTCCAGAAGTATCTGGGCATCAAACCGTATGTTTATGGTGTGAGCGGCCGTACATGGGATGATGTGGTCAATCAGGCCAATCAGCTGAAGGCGGAACATGGCGATGCTTTCGATGCAATCACCATCTTCCTTGGCACCAACGATTTCATCAGCGATGTCCCGCTCGGCGAGTGGTATGAAACTTCGCTCAAGACCACCGTCATGGCTCTCGGCTATCCCGCCGTGGAAGTGAAATCTCCATCCAGAACTCCTGTGATGGACATGTCCACGCTGCGTGGCAGGATCAATGTCGCCATAAGCACTCTGAAGCAGATGTTCCCTGAAAAGCAGATTGTGATTCTGACCCCTATCCACAGGTCCTATTCCACTTTCGGGGAGCAGAACATCCAGCCTGACGAGTCCTTCCCTAACCGTCTGGGCCTCTATTTGCTTGACTATGTCGAAGTGATCAAGGAAGCTGGCAATGTCTGGGGTGTTCCGGTCATCGATCTCAACTCTGTCTGCGGTATCAATCCGATGGTGGAAGAACATGTCAGATATTTCAGCAACAGCGAGACTGACCGTCTGCATCCGAATGCGAAAGGTCATGAGCGCTTGGCCAAGACACTTTTGTACCAGCTTGGTACTCTGCCTTGCAGGTTTTAAAAAAAGTTCCGCTCAATGTGGCGGAACTTTTTTTTGTGAGGTGCAGTCGGAATGATTTTATTTCGACTGCATTTTCTTGAATTTCTCGTTGTAGGTGCGCATCTGTCTGAAGACCATTTCGCCGCCTGGTGTTCCGGCTTTGAAACTGTACTCGATGTTGCCGTTGAGAGCGTAGTTCCAGATCAGGGAAACCTGAACTTTCTGGCTGTAGTAGGTTGTGTAGTGCTTCTTTATGGCTGTGGTGTCATTCAGGGAGCCCGGCCCGGTGAACTCACCGACATAGTATCCTTTGCGGAGGGAGGCTGCGGCTTCCTTGGCTTTGATGACCTGCTGGGTTGTATTGAGATCCCCGAGATCGGAGAAAGAGCGGGTCTCTTCGTAGATGTGCTCCGACATTCCGTTCATAGGTTTAGGAGTCATCACTCCGGTGATGGTTACATATTGTTCGAACGAATCGGTGCTCCAGCTGCCGTTGTTCGCCAGATTCCACTGCGCATTGCGCATCACGCTGTTTCCGCTGCTGATCATCCTGCCCTGCGGGTCAAGGCTTGCGACTGTCTCCGCGAATCCTTTGTAGGCAGTCCCGACATCAGCTGCAGGGATGTCAGGGTAGCCTGCGGACGAAATGTCTGCGGCAAGATTGAACTCGTTGCCGAATTCCCATGCTGCCAGACACTTATGCCCCTTCAGTGTGTTCACGATGTCCGTTGTGTATTCTATCATGAACTGGTAGGTCTTGCTGGAAGTGCTTCCCCAGGCTTTCAGAGCTTCTCCGAAATATTCAGGAAGACAGGATGTGTTCCAGAACACGGAAGGAATCAGAAGGATGTGGTTTTCGTCGCAAAGTTCTGCCAGCTTTTCAAGATTGCCGAGGAACTTGGTTTTCTGATCGACATAGTATGTCATCTGGCTCGGGTAGAATGGAGAGCAGCTGAAACGCACGATAGGTACTTCTTTTTCGGCCATCACGGCGACAGTCTTTTCCATGTCGGTGGTTGACATTGCGTTGGCCTCATGGCACTGAACGAACAGGTTGTAGCAGTTGACTCCGGTGACGTAAAGAGGCTTGCCTCCCAATTTCATCATTGTACTCTTGCCAGTCGGTGTTTCAATCTGGATTCCGTAGGCTCCGGAATAATCGTTGGCCCAGTAGGCATCGATGGCATAGCTCCCGCTGGTTTCCTCATTCCCGTTTTCCTGTACATCATCTTTAGTGCAGGCGGTAAGCGAGAGTACGACAGCTGCAATTGTCAATAAAGTTCGTCTCATCTTCTTTCAAATAATGAGGAAGCCAGCCTTTCAAGCCGGCTCCCTCTCCATCATTATTGATAAATTTATAGTTTATTGAACTGTTTTGATGCAGCGTACAGGATGTCCGGTTGCGCGGTCGTAGTTGTCTCGGGCATCATCGGTGCCTCTCAGGCGGAACGCATTCTCAACGTTACCCCATGATGTCGAACTTGTCCACAATCCGCAGAAGCTGTCCTGACCGTACCAGTCGTAACCGCCGTTGTAGATGAATCCGCTGGCAGGGACTGTCAGCTTGCCTCCGAAGAGGGTGATGTAGGATCCCTTGTTCTCTGCTCCTGCGCTGAGCCCGGCGGCAAGGGCGTTGGCTGTGCTGACGGTATAGCCTGCAGGACATGGGTCGTAGATGGTCTTCAGAGGAGCATTGTCGGCAAGCCCGTCAGTCTCGAAGTTGATACCCCAGAGGTACCTCTGCGGAGCTTCGAGCAGCCAGTCATTGTTGCGGCTTGACGCTGCAATGTAGGTGTCAGGATGGGCAACGGAGTACTCAATGGTGTTCTTGACACTTTCGTTGTCGTTCGGACCTCCGGCTACAGGATGATACTTGCCTTCACCGCTGCCGCTGTCGAATGCGATGATGGATGAGAACGGATCCTTTCTGCCCCACTGGAAATAAAGTCCGTGGTCGTCGGTTGACTTGGCTCCGAGGTTTCTGTCCATGAATGTCCAGTTTCCGAGAGTGATTTCACGAGGTTGCGCAGTACTCCAGATGTTCCAGCTCCAAAGAACGTTGCCTTCAGCATCTGTGGCGGCAATCACTGCATTGCCGTCCTTGCCTGAGCAAGCGAAATAGATCTTGCCGTTCTCGTAGGAGACACCTGTGACAAGTCCGGTAACCTCTTCCCACATGAGTTTGGCTCCGGCAGGAGCGATTGTCGCATCCTTATCCTTGAAGGTGCTGTGGATACCCTTTGATCCGTTTCCTTTGACCGTTGCGTCAAAGTACCAGCCTCCTGCAGCGGAGATTATGTAGCAGTTGGCTCTTTCGTCACTTCCTGCATTGAGGTCGCTGTAGACAGCGAACTGCTGCTGGGATATGTTCAGCACGCGAGCCTTGGTGATATTCTTGGGCCCTTCGACCTCTATGTCGTTCGTAGCACCGTTTTCTGCCACAGCCTTTATTGAGAAACCTTTTTCGTAAGTCCCGTAAGGAAGGAACACGACGAAGTCCTTGGCTATCTGGGTGAGCTGGATGCCTTCACCGCAGTCGATGACGGTTGTGGATGAACCGCCGGTCATCTCTACGGACTTGACTCCGTCCTTGTCGGCTTTTACGGTCATGTTGCCGTTGATGATTTCGCCACCGTTGGCGGTGATTTCAACTTTTGTGATGACAGTCTCTCCTGTGAGTTTCAGGGACACACCACCGAGAGGAGCCACAAACGAGAGATTCTTGGCTTTCTTGTCAGTGGAGACGGCGACAAGCGGGCAGGATCCGGTATCATAGTAACCAGCCTTGGAGAATGTGATTGTTGAAGGGACTTTTGTCCTGATTGTTGCCTCTCCGTCAGAGTAGGCCACGGTAGCTCCCTTATAGTAAGGATAGACGGCGACTGTTCCGCTGATGGTCGAGCCATTGCCACCTTCGTCATCAGACTCGAACTTTCCATCCTTTGAAGCCTGGCCTGAGGAGATGCTGTACTTCTCGTTTGCGCTTGAACCGTTGAAAAGTCCGAAGGTCGCTCCGTCACCCCAGCACAGGGCGTTTGTACCGTCAATATATTCCTCCGCGATGGTGGCGTTGACTGTACCAACTCCTGAGATTCCGTCCTTGGTGCAGGACGTTGCGGCAATCAATGCTGTTGCCGTTAAAAGCACATAAAGATTCTTTTTCATGATTTGTTTATATTGGATTGGTTATTAATAGCCTGGATTTTCGACGAGGTTAGGGTTGAGAGCAACCGTACCGTCACCGATTGGCATGTAGTAGTTGTTGGAAGGGAATGTAGGATCCTTGATCTGGTCATCGATTCTGTCCTTGATCTCAATCCAGAATCTTGGAGATCCGGATTTGAAAGAATCCCAGTCAAGAAGGTAGTTGATACCGATGTGTGCCCCGTTGAGTTCGGTCTCGGCCTGTCTCCAGCGACGCAGATCCCAGTAGCGGTGATCCTCGAAGCAGAGCTCGATCCAGCGCTCATGGTGTACGGCGTCTCTGTCAAGGCTTGTCAAAGGTGCTACGCCGGCGCGGTCGCGGATCTGGTTGATGGCGTCAAGAGCTTCAGCCTGGTTGCCAAGCTCGAATTCGGCTTCTGCATAGTTTAGCAGTACTTCGGCGTATCTGAAAATCTGGTAGTCTGTGGTCGAGTAGACGAACCAGGTCATGTTGTCAGCATCCGGGTCGAGGTATTTTCTTACTCCGAAGCCTGTGTGCAGGTTGCCCTGATCCCTGAACTCGTTCATCTGGTCACCATAGCACATCACACCTTCGTAGGCAGGGCTGGTGACATTGTGGAACACACTCCCGTCAGCGAAACGGATGCCGTTGTACATGCTGATGACGTCATCCCCGAACACATCTCCACCGATGGCTCCCGGCCATTCCGAACCGTTGGTCCACATCCAGGCTGCGAGTCTCGGATCTCTTTTTCCGATCAGTTCATCCATGCTCCATGAATGTGAGGTGAGTTCTTCGTGATTGATTTTACCTGAAGTACCGTCGGTATATTCGAATTCTTCCACGAAGTCGTAGTAAGGGAGACTGTATTCTCCCACTGACCATGCGTTTGGCTTAGGACAGTTGCAGATGTCCCAAGACCATCTGTAGCTTGATCCGCCTACGCCCTGATGGCGCTTGACCATGATCGCTTCGCTGTTGTCTTTTACAAGGAATATGTTCCTGAGGGCCTGGACCTTGCTGTCGCCAGACTCTCCCTTGTAGAGAGAGTAGCTGCATTCAGTCATCACTCTCTTGGCTGCGTCGGCTGCAATCTGATAGTAGTTGCGATCCCCACCTTGAGGGATCCCGTTGAGACCGTTAAGCGCGACTGTCCCGAATTGCTGGATGCTGCCGGCATACAGAGCCACCCGGCTGAGGAGGGTAAGAGCTGCGCCCTTGCCGGCACGTCCGGCCTCCGGATTCTCTTCAAGAAGGTCAGCGATTTCGAGGAGTTCATCGATTATGAAATCGTAGCACTCTTTCTCTGTTGACCGGGCAGGGTAGAGTTCCTCGTCAGAAGCGTCGATCGGGGTCTCGGTCTTGATGAGCGGCACGCCACCGTAACGTTTCACCATGGCAAAGTAGTTGAACGCGCGGAGGAAGCGGGCCTCGCTTTTCCTTATGATGGCGTTGCTGACAGGTGAACCTTCGATGTTCTCAATGAAATGGTTGAGCTGGCGGTTGAGATAGTAACCGTTGCTCCACCAGCGGAGAGTCGTTCCATTGGACTGGAAGCCGTACAGCTTTATGCCGAGGTAGTTGGCTTGTGCGCCGCGTCCGCTGTACTTGCACTCGTCAGCGACGGTTATGGAGTGGACAGAACCTTCACCTTCGGCTGAAACGCCAAGGTTGTAGCTCCAGCCTGCAGCTGAGGAAAAGTCCACGTTGACAGGTGAGTTTCCATAGGAGGCCACGGCATCGTTGATCATGAACACGCTCATGGCGTAGAGGTTTGCAAGGTGGCTGTCGATAAGGTATTCATCCTGCCAAACCTGCGCATCGGTGTACCTGTCGGTAGGGGTCTGCTCCAGAATGTCAGAGCAGGATGCCGCCGTCATTGCGGCGAGTATCATAAGACTGTATGTAATCTTTTTCATAATAGCGTTCGTTGAGTTTAGAGGACAATGTTAAGACCAACGCTCATGGTGTACTGCTGAGGGTAGGCGTAGCCGACGGTCGAGCCGGCCTCAGGGTCTACTCCGTACTTGGACACTGTGCTGAGAGTGAACAGGTTCATGCCTGCGACGTATATTCTGCACTTCTGTATCCCGACCTTGTCGAGGATGTGCTTTGGAAGGCTGTAGCCTATGGAAGCGTTCTTCAGACGGAGATAAGCCACGTCGCGGTACATGAAGTCGGAGGTATAGCTGTTGGTTGCAGCGCCGCCCGGACGGGCCACGATGGCATCAGAATCAGCATTGTGAACCTGGTCGTAGTAAAGGTTGCAGTATGTGGCGGTGTTGCTGTCATAGTTGACATTGAGCGTGTAGCCCCAGGCTCCTTGGAAGAGGAGGGACACGTCAAATCCCTTGTAACCGAAGTTGAAGTTCCAACCGGTCATCCAGTGAGGCGTGCTGCCCTTTCCGATTTCAACCTGATCCTTCCAGTTGATCACGCCGTCGTTGTTGGTGTCGACAAGGCGGATGTCACCGGCATCATAGGTGGAATTGTCGTTGTTGAGGTCGTCCACAGTGACACCCCAGTTGTCAATGGCCTCCTGGCTCTCGAACAGACCGTCGGTCTTGTAGCCGAGCTGGCGGTCAGTCCACTGTCCCTTGACGGTGTAGAGTCTGGCTCTGTCAGGATCGGTTTCCTCGGCCTGGTCGTACTTGGTCCATTTGGATCTGTTCCAGGAAATGTTGGCATTGATGTCGTAGGTGAAGTCTCCTGCGTTGCCGGCAGTTCCTATTCTGAATTCAAAACCGCGGCTGCGGATCGCGTTGAGGTTCTCCTGAGGCAGTGAAGCTCCGAAGGTGTTAGGCAGGGATGCTGACCTGTAGCCCGGAATGCCGTCACGGTCTCTTTGGAACACATCAACTTCGCCATAAAGCTTGCGGCCGAAGAAGGAGTAGTCAACACCGATGTTGTAGATGCTCATCTTTTCCCAGGAAAGCAGTTCGTTGGCCAGTCCGGTAGGAGCAAGACCCATCGATGTCGTGCTTCCGAATGTGTAAGGCAGGTCATAGGAATATCCTGTCAGATAGTTGAAGTCTGCCACTGCATCGTAGCCTGACGTACCGTAGCTGGCGCGGACCTTGAGGTTGTCCACAAAAGCGGCGCCCTGAAGGAATTCCTCGCGTGCGATGTTCCAACCTGCGGACACGCTCGGGAACCAGCCCCACCGGTAACCCTTGGCGAAACGCGAGGATGCGTCACCTCTGACAGTGGCCTCGAAGAGGTACTTGTCCTGGTAGCTGTAGTCAACCCTTCCGATTACGGAAGTGCGGCCGTAGTTGCTGCTGCCTGACCCGTTGATGGCGGTGCTGGCATCGCCGGCAACCATCTCTTCGATGACGGTGGTCTGGAAATCCTGAACCTTCGTGTAGAAACTCTTGTTGTGGTTGAGAGTGCTCTCGAACATTGCGAGTGCGCTGATGTGATGTCCGTTGAAGTCCTTGTTGTAGTTCAAGGAATATTGCTGCACAAGGTTCGTTCCGAAGCTGTGGTCTTCACGCAGCGAACTTGGCTCAACTGACTGTGCGGCGAAAGAATAGAGGTCTGCGCCGCTCTCGTAGGTGTAGAAGGAGCCCCTCTTGTGCATCCACTTGAGGAATGAACTGTTGTAGAGGTACATGATGTTCGCCTTGGCCTTGAGTCCGTCGACATGCTTGAAACTGTACTCGGCGAAGCCGGTGAACTTCATGTTGTTCTGCTGAAGGTCGTAGTAGCCTGAGTTGTCGATGTTGACGGCCCAGATCGGGGAGCCGTTCTGCATGTTGGCGTAGGAAAGCTTGCTCTTGTCAGGCAATGAGAGAGGATAGCGCGGGTCAGCGGAATAGATGATGCCTCCCCAGAAGTTCACGCCGTCCTGATAGAGATCTCCACCGCTCGGATAGTCCTTGTCGCTCTTCATGTACTGAAGGTTCATCCCGACGTTCAGACGTTCGGAAACCTTGGTGCTGAAGTTGACCTGGAAGTTGTATCTGTCGTAATGACCGCTGTTAGGCTTGAATTGAAGTTCCTGACGGTTGTAGCCGAAGTAGCCGTAGTACTTGGTCTTCTCAGTACCTCCCGAGATGGAGAGGTTGTGGTTCTGCTGAGGTGCGTATTTTCTGATGACGGCACTGTACCAGTCAGTGTTCATGTATTCAGGGTTTGTGCCGCTCTTGAAGAGTTCAAGTTCCTCGGCGAGGTAAGGCTTTCTGCTTTCGATACCGCCCTGGTTCATGTAGATGTCATTCTGATACAAAGCCCTCTGGTAGGAGTCTGCCGGACGCGTGGTCACTGTGTTCCCCTGAAGAGTGTAGGAAGTGTTGACGGAGATCGTCGGCTTCTGGTTCGAACCAGTCTTTGTGGTCACGAGGATTACACCGTTGCCGGCTCGTGCACCGTAGATGGAACCGCTACCGTCCTTCAGGATGGAGATGCTCTCAATCTGTCCGGCATCGATGTTCTCGATGCTGCCCTCGACACCATCGATGATCACGAGCGGGGTACCGAAGCCGCGGATGGTGAGCGAAGCGTTATCCTGTCCCGGAAGACCGGAAGTCTGTTTGGACACGAGACCTGGAAGCTGGCCGGCCAGAGTGTGGGTGGTGTTTGTGACAGGGACTGCGTTGAGTTTTTCGGAGTTTACCTGTGAAACGCTACCTGTGATGGTGGCAACGCGTTGAACACCGTAACCCACGACAACGGTTTCGTTGAGAAGCAGGTCGTCTACAGCAAGGACGATCGTCATGTCTTCGCTTGCCGCTACAGTTTGGGTAGCATAGCCGATGCAGGAGATTTCCAGGGTTGCACCTTTGGAAACATTGATGGAGAAGCGGCCGTTCTTGTCAGCCATGGCTCCGTTGCCTGTGCCTTTCTCTACGATGTAGGCACCGATCACAGGGGCTTTGTCCGAGTCGATGACAACACCTTTAGCCGTGATTGTAGGCTGAGGAGTCGCGGCTGATGCGTTGAGCATTGCCGCGGACAGTAAAACTGTCGATAGCACAAAGCAAATGCAGGATTCAATCCACTTTTTCATAATGCTTGTTATTGGTTTATACTTGGTTATTAAACGGTTAATCGAGTAACTTAGCCTATATAATCAGCGGTAGTTTCAGCAAATTTAAAAAAAATATTGAAAAACAACATAATCGATTAACTAAATTTAATCGATTTGTTTTTGCATTTTTTTGGCGATTTCTTTGCAGAAAAGGTTCCCGAATTATCCGAGTAACGGTCAGATCTCAACAATCCGGCCCTCGAATGTCTTCTCCGTAATCACCTCTTTTCCGTTGATCTGGGCGGCAAGTATGTCAACGGCCTCGCTTCCGATGCGGTCGACAGGCTGCTCTACATAAAGCATTGGAAAGTCCACAAGGGCAAAAGCGTCGGTCCTGTCGAAACTGGCTATTTTGACCTTATCCTTGAAATCCACTCCTGTCTGGCGGATTCTCTTCATTCCGGCGAGGAAAAGTTCGTGCGACTGGAAGATTATGGCATCGACCGTTCCCGGGGCGGAGAACATCTCATCGATTGCATTTTCGACATCCTGCATTTCAGAGGAGTAGTCGATGTTCTTGACAAGAGTCCGGTCATAGATGCCATGCTCTTCAAGAACTTTGACATAGCCTTCCAGACGCCCGTTAAGGGCACTGGTGCTGTGCCGGAACATGGCGATGCGCCGGCACCCTCTCGAGTACAGCGTTTCCGTCAGCGAGGCTGAAGCTTTGAAATTGTCAAGTATCACATAGCTTGCATTGACGCCGGGCAGGTAGCGGTCAACCTGTACCAGCGGCATCGACAGGGCTGCAATCTCGGCTGTGAGCTCCTGGCTGTTGTTGGACGGCACCATTATGATGCCGTCAACCTGTTTGTTGACAAGCAGGTCGAACTCATTCAACATTCTGTCCGGATTCTCGTTGGAGTTGGTGACAATGATTGAATATCCCAATTCGAATGCTCTTTGCTGAATATGATAGACCAGTTCACCGAAAAACTCATTGGAGATGTCGGCCACTATGACCCCAATCGTCATTGTGGAACCGGTTCTGAGTCCTCTGGCAAGTGCGTTCGGCTTGTAATTCAGCTCTTTGGCAACATCGAGAATCTTCTTTGCCAAAGATTCGCTGATTCTCTTGTCCTGCGCTTTTCCGCTCAAGACGAGAGAGACCGCACATCTGGAGACACCGACTTTGTCGGCGATGGTCTGCATTGATACTTTTTTCATTGTAAATCGGGATTTCAATCGGTAAACTTAACCAAAAAAAGGCATATTCTCAAAAATTCCTTGCCGGAGCAGCGCAGGGAGCAATGCAGAAACGGTGAGCCGCCTGCAAAGCAGTTTCTCTTCCGCCGGAAGTGATTGCCATCCAAGGTTGTGGGGAATATGAAATATTCTGAAAAATGGAGAAAAAATTTGCCGTTAAGAAAATAATGCCTAAATTTAACCGATTAACTAAAATGGTTGGTCAAACCAGGAAAAGCATTAAGATTAACAACCGGGACATTTATTTATTTTAATTGATATGAACAACTCGAAATTCAACCAGGCCATCCTCCCTGTAATGTTCGGATTCTTCATTATGGGATTCGTTGACATAGTGGGCGTGGCGACAAGTTATGTCAAGGCGGATTTCACCGGAATGGACGATAAAGTCGCCGGCCTGATTTCACTCTCCTGCTATCTTTGGTTCCTGATTCTTTCCATCCCTACCGGAATGCTGATGAACCGGATCGGCCGCAAAAAGACCGTTCTTCTCTCGTTTGCCATCACCGCCGTGGCCATGGTGATTCCTGTGGTCAAGTACACTTTCCCTGTGGTTCTGGTGGCATTCACGATGCTCGGAATCGGCAACACGATTCTTCAGGTCGCTCTCAATCCGCTGGTCACCAACGTTGTATCTGCCGAGAAACTTACAGGGACCGTTACTCTTGGACAGTTCATCAAGGCCATAAGCTCATTTGTGGGTCCGATCATCACGGCGATGTTCGCCGGAAGCATTCTCGGCTGGAAGGCGGTCTTCCCGGTTTACGCCGCCGTCACATTGCTCGCAATGCTGTGGCTGGCTCTTTCCCCGATTCAGGAGCAGCTTATAGAAAAGTCAGAGATCACATTCTCCAGGACATTCTCCCTGCTTAAGGACAAGTACATCGTTCTGTATTTCATCGGTATTCTTGTTCTTGTCGGAGTCGATGTCGGAATGGGTGTGACTTTCCCGAAACTTCTGCAGGAGAGATGTGCACTGCCTTTGGAAAAAGCCGGCCTGGGCAACAGCGTCTATTTTCTGGCCAGAACGGTCGGCGCTTTTCTCGGCGGCCTGATTCTTATGAAATATTCATCCAAGAAATTCTTCGCCGCCAGCGTGGTTGTCGCTCTGGCTGGTCTGGTCGGTCTGGCCCTTTCCAAGAGCCTTGCGGCAGTGCTTGTCTTCGTGGCTCTGTTCGGCCTCGGCTATGCGAACCTTTTCTCCATTATATTCTCGATCTCCATGCTGAGAATGCCGGAAAAAACCAATGAAGTGTCTTCGCTTCTCATCGTGGGAGTCTGCGGCGGTGCCGTGATTCCTCCGCTTCTCGGAGTCATCACCGACTCGTTCGGCAACCAGGGTTCGGCTCTCGTCACTCTGGCCATTGTCTGGCTGTACATGATGTTCCTCATCCCTTTCATCGGAAAGGCAAAGTCTGAAAACTCCAAATAACGAACACAATATGAACAAGAAAGTTTTATCATACATCGCTTCAGGCACTCTGGCTCTTCTTTCCGCCCTGCCTGTTTCTGCCGAAGACATTTCTCTTGACGGCACGTGGACTCTTGACTACTGGGAGCAGAAGCGTGTTCCCGTGCTTTCTCCTGAAGGAATGGAAGGCGTGAAGTACGAGACGGTCAATGCAACTGTTCCGGGCAACGTGGAACTTGATCTTCTTGCGGCAGGTCTCATAGAGAATCCTGAGATCGGGAGCAATGTCTACCTCCTTCGCCCTTACGAAGGCTATCAGTGGAGGTACAGCAGACATTTCTCCACACCTGAGATGACGGACGAGGATGAAGTTTCGCTGCATTTCGGAGGCATCGACTGCTATGCCGAGGTCTATCTCAACGGCAAGAAAGTCGGCAGTGCTTCCAACATGCTGATCGATTACCGTTTCGATGTGACGGACGCTCTTTCAAAGGGAACCGGGTCGGACAATGTCCTGGAAGTGTACATCCGCTCCTCCGTTGCGGAAGGCCGCAAAGGCGTGCCGCCTACAATCAGCTATAATTTCGCGCAGGTGGAGTCTGTCCGTTCAAGGCGCGCTCCGCACACCTACGGCTGGGACATCATGCCGAGACTTGTCAGCGCAGGTCTTTGGCGGAGCGTCACTCTGGAAGTAAAACCTCCGGTCCACATAGTGGATGCCCATTGGTTCACCTGCGCTGTTAACACTGAGGCAAAGACGGCAGCAGTTTACCTTGACTACACGCTTGCTCTTCCTGTCAAGTACCAGAACGGGGAGATGTCACTTGAGTTCTCGCTCAGCAAGGACGGTGTCGTCAAGTACAAGGGAGTGAACACAATAGCCTCTCATGCCTGCAGAATGATGATCGGTCTCGACAATGTGGAATTCTGGTGGCCGAAAGGCTATGGTGAGCCTGCATTGTACGACGCGGTAGTCAGAGTCCTCGACAGTGAAGGAAAAGAAATCGACGTAGACAGGAAGAAGTTGGGAATACGCACTGTACGTCTCGACATGACTCATACGAACTCTCCTGAAAAGCCTGGCCGTTTCTGTTTCTTCGTCAATGGCGAGAAAATTTATGTCCATGGCAGCAACTGGACTCCGATGGATGCTTTCCACAGCCGCGACCCCAAACATCTCGAAGCTGCATTTGCCATAGCCAATGATCTGAATTGCAACATGCTGCGCTGCTGGGGCGGCAATGTCTACGAAGATCATGCTTTCTTTGACCTTTGCGACAGGAACGGAATTATGGTCTGGCAGGATTTCGCCATGGGCTGCACTCTCTACCCTCAGGATGAGGAATTCCGCAAGGCCATTGCCGACGAAGTCCGTTCGGTTGTCTTGAAACTGCGCTCGCACCCGTCTCTGGTCCTCTGGGCCGGCAACAACGAGAATGACCAGAATCTGACTCTGGGAACTCTCCAGATGTTCCGCAAGGATCCGAACGATGACGTCATTTCGAGAGTCACCATCCCTGAAGTCCTCTATGAATATGATCCTACAAGGCCTTACCTTCCATCCTCTCCGTACTGGGGCGAGGAACTTGTCGAGACAACCTACAGTGCCGAAAATCTTCCTGAAGATCACCTCTGGGGACCGCGCGGTTACTACAAGGATTCGTTCTACACTGGAGCCAAGTGCATCTTCGTGAGTGAGATAGGGTACCATGGAATGCCTAACCGCGAGAGCCTTGAGAAGATGTTCCCGGCTGAGTCCGTCTATCCTTGGACCGACAGGAAGAATTTCCGCTGGAATGAGGACTGGCTGACCAAGTCCATCAGAATATTCAAGGAATGGGGGTACACTCCTGACAGGAATAATCTGATGATCAATCAGGTGCGTCTGCTCTTCGGCGAAGTGCCGACTGATTTGGACGAATTCATATTCGCTTCCCAGAGTGTGCAGGCCGAAGCGATGAAATACTTTATTGAGAAATTCCGCGGTCACAAGTTTGCTCCGAACACTGGCATGCTATGGTGGAACATCCGTGACGGATGGCCTGTGATTTCGGATGCCATAGTGGATTGGTACAACAGCCCCAAGATGGCCTATTGGTTCATCAGGAATGCTCAGCAGGATGTCTGTGCGCTGATGAATGACGCGGTGGACGGAGCCTATCCGCTCATCGTGACAAACGACACGCGCGAGCCTGCTTCCGGCAAGGTCAAAGTCACTGATGTCAAGACTGGAAAAACTGTGTTCAGCGGTGAATATTCAGTCGGTGCAAACGGTTCGTCCGTCATTGCAAAGATTCCGGAGCGTGAAGGTCAAGGAATGTTCAAGATTGAATATTCCGGCCGCGGCGGTGCCTCTCTGTGCAACCACTATCTTTACGGAAAGGCTCCTTACAGCTTGAAGGAATACCGTTCCCTTTTGAAGAAGACGGGGATGTTCAAGATGGCTGAATAATTTAGAATTTGAATATTCAACAAGTTGATAATATGAGTAGGAAAATCTTGCTTGGAGTGGATGTCGGCGGCACGAAATGCGCCGTGACCCTTGGTGTTTCTGAGGGAGGTGACATCGAGATCAAGGATAAATTCGAATTCCCGACAACAAAAGTCCAGGAGACCATCCAGGGAATCAAGGATGCTGTACGGGAAGTTCTCAGCCGCAATTCGACGGCGGTTGAGACAGTCAGCGGAATAGGAATCAGCTGCGGAGGTCCGTTGGACAGCACTGCCGGAGTGGTGATGTCTCCGCCAAACCTGCCCGGTTGGGATAATATTCCCATAGTAAAGATTCTTTCGGATGAATTCCATCTGCCGGTGGCCATCCACAATGATGCCAATGCCTGTGCGCTCGCCGAGTGGAAATTCGGAGCAGGAAAAGGTACAAGGAATATGGTGTTCCTGACCTTCGGGACAGGGCTTGGAGCAGGGCTCATACTTGACGGCCATCTGTACACCGGTACAAACGACAATGCCGGAGAACTCGGGCATATCCGCCTTGAGGATTACGGGCCTGTAGGTTATGGCAAGAGCGGATCCTTTGAAGGATTCTGCAGCGGAGGCGGAATACGTCAGCTGGCCCAGGCGCTTGTCAGAGAACGTCTCCAGATGGGACAGAAAGTGTCCTGGTGCCGTGATGTCAATGAATTGACAGCCAAAATGGTGGCTGAGGCGGCAGTGGCAGGGGACCCTCTTGCCGGAGAAATATATGAGATTTCCGCCAGACATCTTGGCAAGGGACTTTCACTGGTAATTGACATTCTTAATCCCGAACTCATAGTCATCGGCAGCATCTACGCCCGCAACGAGGCCATGATGAAACCTTTGATGGAAGAGGTTATCCGAAGGGAAGCCCTGACTCCGGCGGCCAAGGTCTGCAAGGTGGTTCCTGCCGCCCTTGGAGAGTCAATAGGAGATTATGCAGCCCTTTCAGTGGCCGCTGACATAAATTGTTAAAAAACACGAAGCAATGGAAAACACATCAAAACAGATAATAGAATTCAGTCTTAATGAGGCTCATGATGAATTGGAAAGATTCCTTTCCGATCCTCAGACGGTTCCGGCTATGGAAAAAATCGTGGAGATAATGTCCGGTACCCTTTCGAAGGGCGGAAAGATCATGAGTTGCGGCAATGGCGGATCGCTTTGCGATGCCACGCATTTCGCGGAGGAGCTGACAGGCCGTTTCCGCGGGAACAGGCGCCCTCTCCCGGCAATGTCTATCAACGACCCTGCCTACTTCACCTGCGTGGGCAATGATTTTTCTTTCGAGGACATCTTTGCCAGATGGGTTGAGGCTTTCGGACGTCCTGATGACACTCTGCTGGCGATAACTACCAGCGGAACTTCCGCCAACATCCTCAAAGCCGTCGAGGTTGCCAGAAAGATCGGCATGAAAGTGGTCGCCCTGACTTCCAAAAAAGGGAGTCAGCTCGCTTCTGCCGCCGATGCTGCCGTCCAGGCCCCAGATGCCCCGCATTCAGACAGAATTCAGGAGATTCACATCAAAGTCATCCACATTGTGATTGAGGCTCTGGAGAAGAGTCTTGGCTTATGATGGGCAGGAAAATCATGATGAAAATGTCCGTGTTGCTGGCTGCGGTGCTCTTCTTGGCACCGCAGGCTGTCTGTTCCGCTTCCGCTGTCATCCGATCTGCAGGAGGCAAGACGGACATCCCTGTCTGGATCGACGCCAGATTCTCTTCTCCGGCATCTCTCCCGTTCTCCTTCCGTTTGAATGGAAGACCATCATCAGAGTTCATCGGCAGATGGAAGAAAAGTGCCGGGAAGCTGAAGGAATCGTCATCGAAGGTCGAGACAAGATATTCATGGACAAGCGTCAAGGACGGTCTTTCCGTCATTTGCGATGTGACCGGCTACCCTGAAAGCAAGGCGGTGGAATGGGTGCTGCATTTCCGCAACATTTCAGATCTGCCTACTGCACAGATCAGTGATGTAAAGGTCATCGATGCCCGCTTTGACTTTCCGTCGGCAGGGGACACTGAACTGCATTATGCCGAAGGCAACAAGATTTCCCGGGCAGACTATTCGCCAAGGACAGCAGTCATCGAGCCCGGCTCACCGATTCATTTCGAACCTTCAGGCGGACGTTCGTCCAGTGAGGCTTTCCCTTTCTACAACATCGAATCCAAGGCTTCCGGCCAGGGTATGATGCTGGCCATCGGCTGGACAGGAACCTGGGCATCAGATTTCAAGGCTGAAGGGGATCGCTCGTTCAGCGTCAAGGCCGGAATGAAGGAGATGGATCTGTACCTTAAACCGGGCGAAGAAATCCGCACTCCTTCCGTGGCCTTCCTTTTCTGGAGCGGGCGTCAGGTGGACGGCAACAACAAATTCCGCCGTTTCCTGCTGGAACATCGCATCCGTAAGATAAATGGCGAGCAAGTCCGCGGCTACCTGTGCAGCGGTTTCAACTATCGTGATCCGGAACCTTTCGGGGAATATTCCTGCATCACAGCCGAATGGGCCGTGGCGATGATTCACCGTTACCAGCGTTTCGGCCTCGTTCCTGATGTCTTCTGGCTTGATGCCGGCTGGCACACGGGGGCATCCGACTACGAGCACGGTCAGAACTGGGCATCCACGACCGGCAACTGGACAATGGACGAAGACAGGTTCCCTGACGGCATGAAGCCTGTTTCTGACGCTGCCCATGCGGCCGGATCGAAATTCATGCTCTGGTTTGAGCCGGAAAGGGTGGTGAAAGGAACACAATGGGCCTTGGAGCATAAAGAGTGGATGCTTGACTATCCGCAGGATCCGTCTGAGGAGAGTTCCTCATGGCTTCTTTTCGACCTTGGCAATGATGAGGCATGCGACTGGCTTTGCAAGTACTACGGCGACATGATTGAAGCCAACGGCGTTGATTGGTACAGGCAGGACTGCAACATCAAACCTGCCGGTTACTGGGCCTTCAATGATGAGCAGGGACGGAAAGGGATGAAAGAGATCCGCCATATTGAGAACCTTTACCGTTTCTGGGACTATCTGCTTGACCGCTTCCCTGAAATGGTCATCGACAACTGTGCTTCCGGCGGCAAGCGCCTGGACTGGGAAACAATTTCCAGAAGTGTGCCGCTTTGGAGAAGCGACTACTACCACTACGATGACCCGGACGGTTACCAGTGCCATACCTACGGATTGAACAATTTTCTTCCGGTCCACGGCACGGGCATTC
>CAZXVE010000007.1:0-23107 GCA_964644125.1 uncultured Muribaculaceae bacterium | reverse complement strand
AAGACATCGGATGACGCCACCTCCAGCACCGAGAACAAAGTGACCATCAATTGGGCCGAAGTCACCCAACGCAGTTCCGGCGGCATATTCTATTTTCCGATGCCTGTCGGCACCTTCAATGTCAGCGTGGAAGTCGGATACCACTCTGGCAACTTCGGAGAAATGGCCCGCGTAAGCAAAAGCAGAGAAGTTACCATAACCCGCAGGCTTATGAAAAAGGTATCCCTTACCTACGAGACTATGGCAAAGGATTCTTACTACATCTACGGCGGCCACAAATTCATCGATCTGGGTCTGCCGAGCGGCCTGCTTTGGGCAGAGACCAATGTCGGAGCAAGCAGTTGCTATGAATATGGTAACTATTATGTCTGGGACGAGACTGCGACCAAGGAAAGCTACGGGGAAATCACATCTTACAGCAAGTACAATAAAGACGGCGACGTCCTCGCTCTAGATGATGATGCCGCTGCTGTGAACTGGGGGGCATACGTGGGGACAATATTGGTAACATACTGCAGGATGCCGTCCAAGGAGGAGTGGCAGGAACTGCACGACAATTGCAAAATAGGCGATGACGCCAACTATTACGGAAGAACCTATGTCAGCAAGAAGGACGGCAATTCGATCTTCCTCCCGCCGGGAGGATTCGCAATTGACAAGAATATCAATTCTTCACTCTATGAAGGATATTACTGGTGCCGGGATCTCGCTTATGCTCCGGACTATCCTAATGTCTTTGTTTTCAATAGCAATTATAACAAAGATGCTACCTATACGAGAATCGGATACAAAGATGAAGATGATGCTAAGGCCCATTATGATTACCGCTACAAGGGTTTCAGCATCCGCCCGGTAGTAAGTATCAAGGAGATAGGATATTAGTGTCAATAACAACTTTCCGGTAAGAAGGTTTATTCCTTCTCCAATCTTCGACAAACAAGTTCGGGGGACATACAACAAAAAAAGCGGAGAGCCTTGACAGCCCTCCGCTTGTGCTAACCAGTTCAGTCAGTCCTGCATCCCGCGCTACTTCTCCAGCGTGTAGGTGCCGGCGCTATATTCCTTGGTTTCAGTTTCACCAGGGAGGGTGACGGAAGCGGTGGCTCCCTCCGGAACGGTGAAGTTCCAGATCCACTTGTCGCCGTCATATTTCCACTCGCTCTTGATTACACCGGCCGCCGACTTGTATTCAGCCTTCACGAAACCAAGCCGCTTGTCCGGAACCGGCTTCATTATGATATGCTTGAAACCTGGCTGGGCAGCATCGGCGGATATTCCGGCAACAGTTTCCCAAATCCATTCGCAGACAACGCCATAGGCATAATGGTTGAAACTGTTCATTCCGCGCGGTCCCATACCCTTATCGAGCATGTAGGAATTCCAGCGTTCCCAAATCGTCGTCGCGCCGTTGTCAACGGAATAGAGCCAGCTCGGGTTCTTGCGCTGGAAGAGGAGTTCGTAGGCGACATCAACCATTCCATTCTCGGTAAGCGTAGGCATAAGGATGGACGTGCCGAGGAAGCCGGTCTGAAGGCAGTTGCCATGATCCTCGAAATTCTTGCGCAGACGAGCTATAACGGCCTCTTTGGCAGCACCTTCCACCAGATTGTTCCTGAGCGCGAAGAGGGCAGGAGTCTGCATAGTGTTGAGGATGTCCAGTTTGAATGTGCCGTCCCCGTTGAGGAATCTTTCCTTCAGATATTCCACAGCAGCCTTCTGCATGCTGTCGTACTTGGCGGCGTCACGGCCTGTTGCCTCGGCCATATCCTTCATCATGCCGGCATTGGAAGCCCAGTAGCAGGCGCTCAGGTAGTTCCAATATTCATAGGCCTCCGGACGGATTACTCTGATCCCATTCCTGTCCCGCATATGGATGCCGCCTCGGTCGCCGCCCGTCGATGCGAGAGGCTCGTAGCTCAGCCAGTCTCCCCACTGGAAGTCGCCGTTCTCGCCGGCAAGGGCCTTGTGGTCATACTTGGTCTCGTTGATGTGGTTCATCAGCTTTTCCATCGCTTCCCAGTTCTCGTCCACGATGTCATTGTCGTTGAACTGTTTCCAGACCACCCACGGGACGATGACGCCCGCATCGGACCAGCCGAGACGCATCATCGACTTCGGATCGGCTCCATATTGGGCGACAGGGGCCACACCGCCGAATCCGCCCAACGGATCCTGAGTGTCCCTCATGTCCCTCATCCATTTGTGAAGGAAGAGCCTGGTGTCCGCGAAGAAGGTTCCGGTCTCAGAGAAAACCTGCGTGTCGGCCGTCCAGCCAAGACGCTCATTGCGCTGAGGACAGTCGGTAGGGACGGAAAGATAGTTGGAGCGCTCCCCCCAGACGGTATTGGAAATCAGTTTGTTGATGAGATCATTGCCGGTAGTGATTGTACCGGTCTCCATTTCTTTCGCAATGGATGTCACAGGTACGGACCTGATGCTCTTGATGGTGACATCGCCGGTAGCTGTGATGGAAACCAGACGATAGCCGAAGAACGTGCAGGTCGGCATGAATGAAACAGGCTTGGCCGCCTCGGCGAAAGTGTAGGTCAATCTCATTCCGATGTCCGGAATGCGGAGATTGAGACGGTGGACGCTTCCTTCAGGGCCGTCCATGCCACGGCTTTTTGCACCGTTGCCGTCATTGAGCAATTCAGAAGGGAGGCAGGTGAGGACAGTACCCTCCTTGGCGTTGAATATGAACGAAGGTACTGCAGCGGCATTCTGACCGAAGTCCACAACAAGGTTCTCTCCCGGATGAAGCACTATCTCGTCGCCGTCCTTGTATTCATTCTTCACGACCACTGTGCCGTACTCTTCGTCACTGGCTCCGGTCACGGTCTCCCAGGTGTACATCTTCACCGGTGCGATGGCCAGGTCCTTGCGGAGGTAAACCTCGGCTCCGTTGGTAGGAAGGATCTCTCCGGCAAACTCATTGTTCACTTCAGGAGCGGACAGTTTCTCAGGAGTGTCGTAACCCGGCAACTCCCGGGCGTCATATTCCTCCCCGTCGAATATGTCTGCGTGCTTGACAGGCCCGGCAACACCGGCTTTCCAATCCTGGGTGTTTGTACCATAGAGTTTCTTCGTGCCGTCTGAATATGTAAGTTCAACCACTCCGCGGAATGCAGGCTTCTTACCTATCATTCCCTCATGTCCGGAAGGGGTGATTATCTTGTCAGCCCACCATCCCGGAGTCACCTGAGCGGAGAACACATTATCTTCACCCTTCCTGGCTGCGATGATGTCAGTTATGTCGTACGTGAAAGAGCGTTTGGTCTTTGCGTAGTGAGTAAAACCAGGCTTGAGCACTTCCTCTCCCACAGGTTGTCCGTTGATGTACAGTTCATACACCCCAAGTCCGGTTGTCATCCACTTGGCAGACACCACTTTGCCCTCGTTCTTCAGCGTAGAGACAAACCAGCTGGCTCCGTCGGCAGCCCTTTCGTTCGCCCCGGCCACAATTCCTGTCACAACAGGAGCATTGGCAGCAGAGATCCATTGAGAGACATTCCAAGCCTCATTGTCCAGCGCATCCGTCAGTTTGACGTTGCCTGCATTTCTTGTTCCGCATGATGCAAGCGCGACTGCAATTGCACACGCAAAAAGATTTCTGAAAAAATGTCTGTTCATATACTGTTATTAATTTGGTTAATCATGTGATAGATTCTTCTCATTCCGCTTTGCCGGCCAAAGCAGACAATAGTTTCAAACTTCACGGGACTCAGGCTTCACAACTCCTGCTTCTCCGGACCTTCGGATGAGTTCACAAAGATAAAAAAATTCCGGAGACTTCTCCAGTGAACATAATAAACTGACGGATTTTTTCCGAATGCGGTTACTTATTCCGGGCGACAACGCACCCGTCACCCGTGATCAGACTACTATTCATGCGCGGCGAAACGCTGCTCGGCAAGAGTCTCATACTTGGTGCCCGGACGTCCGTAGTTGGCGTAAGGGTAGATTGAAATGCCCCCACGTGGGGTGAAGAGACCTGTCACTTCTATGTACTTTGGATCCATAAGCTTGATCAGATCCTTCATGATCCTGTTGACGCAATCCTCATGGAAATCCCCATGGTTCCTGAAACTGAAGAGATACAGCTTCAGGCTTTTGCTCTCGACCATCCGCACATCCGGGATGTAGCTGATCCGAATCTCAGCGAAGTCCGGCTGTCCCGTGATCGGGCAAAGGCTTGTAAATTCAGGGCAGTTGAACCTGACCCAATAATCATTCTCCTGATGTTTGTTCACAAATGTTTCAAGGACCTCCGGAGCATAGTCATTTTTATACTCCGTCTTCTTTCCAAGGGCCTGAAGCCCCTCCAGTTCTCTACCTTCAGCCATAATAGTAATGCATTTTGCCGCAGCTGACAGGCATGGAACCTCCCAAAGGAGGTCCAGCCGTCAGACGAATTTATATTTCATTGATTTTAAACGGGTTGTATGAGATATTCCCATCAAAGGTGTCAATTCCTTCGTACGCTTTCACTTTCCGGACCACCCAGGAAGTAACAGGCAGGATGACTATCTCGTAAAGGGTCTTTGCAGCAACCTGAGTGAACATCAGATTGATGACTGCACCAAAAGGGAGCATTCCTCCGAACGCAATCGGAAAGAATATCAGTGAATCCGTGGCTTCACCACCTATGGTGGAGATGATTGCCCTCCATCCGAATCCCCTGCCTTTGGAGACGACTTTCATTCTGGACATTATCCACGCATTGACAGTCGAACCTGCAACAAAAGCGAGAAGTGATCCGATCATGGATCTCGGCACAAGGCCGAACAATGAGTTGAAGTTCTCGGCGGCCTCATAACTGTCCGGGTACATCGGTTTCGGGAGTCTGGTCACAATGAAAGATGCGATGGACACAAAGAGACACATGGCAAAACCGATCCAGATTGTCAGACGGGCTTTCCGGTACCCATAGACTTCTGTGAGACAATCATTGAGAATGTACGAAATCGGGAACAGGAGGACAGCTCCGGTCAGTTGGACAGGAAGCGGCCCCACCTGCCAGAGTCTGGGGATGAAAAGGTTTGATACTACAAGACATACGCAGAATGTCACAGACATCCAAACGTAGGTAACAGACAGCGTTTCGCGCTGTTCAGAAACTGATTTTGACATTTTCTTCTTGTTTTTAACGTGGTTTCAAGAACACAGGACCATTCCTTTGTCAGAGGGCCGGACCCTTTTACGGCGCAAAGATACGCATCGCACGGGAATATTCAAGGAAAATTTCTAACTTTACAATCCAAATACGCCAAGAAATGCTTAATCAGGAAACCATTGACGCTGCCGTCAAGAATCTTTTCAAGGAAATCAAGTTCACGGAAGAGCCGTCAGGGCTCTACAACCCGCTGAGGTACATGATAGCGATAGGAGGCAAACGGATCCGCCCGACTCTGTGCCTGACCGCTTACTCCCTTTACAAGGACGAATTGACCCCGGAGATTCTGGAGCCGGCGGCCGGAATCGAGGTTTTCCACAGTTTCACGCTGATTCACGATGACATCATGGACCGGTCTCCGCTTCGGAGAGGAGTGGACACGGTCTGGAAGAAATGGAACTCCGACACTGCGATCCTGTCCGGTGACGTCATGTGCATCGACAGCTATGCGCGGGTCGCAAAAGCGCCTCAGGCAGTTGTCAGCGATGTTCTGGAACTTTTCACCAGGACATCAGCCCAGGTGTGCGAGGGCCAGCAGTATGACATGGATTTCGAGCAACTGCAGACAGTTCCGATGCAGGACTACATGAATATGATCGGTCTCAAGACCAGCGTCCTGATTGCCTGCGCTGCCAAGATGGGAGCCATCATCGCCGGAGCACCGCAGAAAGATTGCGACTGTCTCTACGACTATGGCTACAACCTCGGTCTCGCATTCCAGGTGGCGGATGACTATCTGGATGCCTACGGGGATGTCAAAGTCTTCGGGAAACCTATCGGCGGCGACATCATCAACGGGAAGAAGAGCTGGCTGACAGTCAGAGCGTTCGAAAAGGCGGATGACGACGTCCGCAAGAATCTTCTTGATGCCATGTCCGCCGCTGCCGCAGGTGAAGAGGAAAAATCGATGAAAATCCGCCGGGTGAAAGCCATCTACGATGAACTTCAGGTCGGTGACGATGCCAGGAAAGCCATCGTGGAACTGACCGGGAAAGCACTTGACTGCGTCAAGGGAATCTGCGATGAAGAGCACTTCGAACCTCTGCGGAATTTCGCAGACCGTCTCGTCGGGCGCACTAGATAGAAGGCGCGCAGGCGGATTGTTCCCGAAGACGACTGAGCGTGAAATGCCAGAGCACGACTCCGGCCGAGACCGAAACGTTCAGGGAATGCTTGGTACCGAACTGCGGAATCTCAAGAGTGAAGTCCGAAGCATCCACAACTTCCTGAGCCACGCCATCCACCTCATTTCCGAATATCAAGGCATACTTCCGGCCGTCCGCCGATTCCGGTCTGAAATTCTCAAGGCTGACAGAGTTGACAGTCTGTTCCACGCTCACGATGGCATAGCCTTCAGAGCGCAGCTGTTCCACAACATCAAGCGTGCTGCCCCGATGCTCCCAAGGCACACTGTCCTCCGCCCCGAGTGCAGACTTGTGAATCTCGGCAGACGGAGGGACCGCACATATTCCGCAAAGCCATAGCTTGTCAATCCTGAAAGAGTCACAGGTTCGGAAAACCGACCCGACATTGTGAGCGCTGCGGATGTTGTCGAGCACCACAACCACCCCTGTCCGAGGCAGTTCCTTATACTCACTGGCTGACACCCTACCCATCTCAATGCTCAATAACTTTCTGTCTTTCACCATATCATGCTTTTATGATCTGCAAATATAGCAAAAATGGTTTTTTAATCTTATCTTTGCATTAGCCGTCCGGCCTTGCCGGAGCAAGGTAAACACTAACTACAAGATTTATGAAACAGGATCTTCAGATTTTCGATCTGATCAGAAATGAAAGGGAAAGGCAGTCTTCCGGACTCGAATTGATTGCATCAGAAAACTATGTGAGCGACAATGTGCTTGAGGCGATGGGATCCATCTGCACCAACAAGTACGCCGAAGGTTATCCAGGGAAAAGATACTACGGCGGATGCCACGTTGTTGACCAGATAGAGCAGCTGGCAATCGACCGCCTATGCAAGATCTACGATGCCGAATATGCCAACGTTCAACCGCACTCCGGAGCACAGGCCAACATGGCCGTCATCATGGCGTGCCTCAAACCAGGTGACACTTTCATGGGGCTTGACCTCTCTCAGGGAGGCCACCTCACCCATGGTTCACCGGTCAATGCGTCAGGCATCCTTTACCATGCCGTAGCCTACGGACTCAACGAAGAAACCGGCACCATCGACTACGACAGGATGGAGGAAATCGCCAAGGAATGCAAACCCAAACTGATTATCGGAGGAGCCTCGGCATATTCACGCGAATGGGACTATGAAAGGATGCGCTCCATAGCCGATGAAGTCGGAGCCCTTCTGTGGATTGACATGGCACACACGGCCGGCCTCATTGCTGCCGGTCTTTTGAAGAACCCTGTAAAATATGCCCATATCGTAACATCCACAACACACAAGACCCTACGCGGACCTCGCGGCGGCATCATCCTGATGGGCAAGGACTTCGACAATCCTTGGGGTCTCAAGACCCCTAAGGGCGAGATCAAGAAGATGAGCGCCGTACTCAATTCGAGCGTGTTCCCTGGAGTCCAGGGAGGCCCGCTCGAGCATGTCATCGCAGCGAAGGCCGTGGCTTTCTACGAGGCCATGCAGCCCGAGTTCGTCGATTACCAGAAACAGGTGATGTCCAATGCCAAAACCATGGCAAACGAGTTCATCAAGAGGGGCTACAAGGTTGTATCTGGAGGCACGGACAATCATCTGATGCTGATTGACCTGCGCACCAAGTTCCCGGAGGTGACCGGCAGGATGGCGGAAAAAGAGCTTGAGAAGGCAGAAATCACCCTCAACAAGAACATGGTTCCGTTCGATTCCCGCACACCGTTCAAGACATCCGGTGTCAGAATCGGAACTCCGGCCATCACTTCCCGCGGTTTCGTGGAAAAGGACATGATCGACATCGTTGATTTGATCGACACAGTTCTGACCGCTGTCGCCAAGTACGCAGACGTGGTCAACGGAGTGTCCCAGGAAGGCGCCGGGGAATATGCCAAGGTCCTTGAGGCAGTCAAGCACAAGATCCACAACATGACTGCCGGCAGACCTCTCAACAGGTATTAGTCCGCTGTTCAAGACATAGAGAAGTTGGTCAGGTTTCACCCGGCCAACTTTTTTTTTGCATTAATTCATTACGGAGACACAAAAAAAAAGAGACTGACTTTACTGTCAGCCTCTTCCTGTGCTCTGCTAGGGACTCGAACCCTAGACCCACTGATTAAGAGTCAGTTGCTCTACCAACTGAGCTAGCAAAGCATTATGTCTGAGCTTTATCGCTCTGGAAAGAGCCGTAGCTCCTTTTGTGATCCGTTCGGGGCTCGAACCCGAGACCCCAACATTAAAAGTGTTGTGCTCTACCAACTGAGCTAACGAATCTTTCCAACCTTTTCAAGAAGTTGTCTTCCTGATTGGGATTGCAAAGGTATAGCATTCGGATGACTTCTCCAAATATTTTTGAGAAAAATTTACAAAAAAGTCAGCTCTTTCAGAAACAGCGAATCAGCCGACCTGGCCCACTGAGGGAACCCTTCATCCGCTACGAATTCATTATCAGCAAAGTGCAGGAGAAGGTCCAAATCAAACCGGTCCGAGGCGACAGCCGGGTCAGGAACCGGCCTTCCATCATCATGGCAGGCATTCCGCATCATGGCATACCCGCACGTAGCATCATAGGCATTGCACTTCTGCTCTATGTGAGAAGGAACCATCAGCAGCGGCTTCCCAAGATACATGGCTTCGCAGACAGATTCAAAGCCTGCAGTGGAGGCATAGGCATGGCATCCGGCCATCTGGCGCAGGAACTCTTCATCGTCCAGGTAATAAAAAGACAAAGTCTCATCAATCACCTTGACCGGTGCCTCCTCGGCACGATCCCAGAAAAATCTCAAAGGTACATCAGGGTGGTTCTTGTGCCATGCCATGACATCCTGAGAGAAACCGGAATTGAGCATATAGCCATGGACATAGCCCCCGTCATGCACCGATGGATCATCCTGTCCTGAAACAGAACGAAGCCGCAGGACGGATGGACGCAGAAGAGGCGGAACAACCTTGATTTTCCGTTTCGGATCATCCTGCATAGGGCGGAAGCTCAAAGCAAGAACCTTGGCCGCCCCAAGAGCAACCATATTCGTGAAAAAGTTCAATGCCAGGTGTCCTGAATATCCCCGCGCCGGAAACTTGAAGTCCTTGTGCAGAAACAGGAACTGGTGCCCCAGACACACCATCGGTGCCTTTATGCGGCTCTTCCGGTAGCCCAAAGTTCCGAGCACGTCGTAAAAATTCACCACGACATCGGGACTGATCTCGCGAAGGCGGGAAGCAATTTTCCTGATTGACGGCAGGAAACCGCCCAAGTTGAAAATGTTGTAGAGCCCTGTCTTCAAGGAACTGGCCTTGCGATTGGAAGAAGATGGGACGAAATTGAAACTTTCGAACATCTCCACCGGAGCCTTGATCGACTCGGAAAAGAAGGCCGGCAACTTTCTGGAAGGGCTTTTCCCCACCATGACGGCGACCACTTCGTGACCGTTCTCACGCAGAAGTCTCTCCATGGAGATGGCTTGGGTCATATGTCCCCTGCCCTCTCCCTGGACGATGAACACGTATCTCATAAAAGATTGGATTTACAGGCTATTTTCCGGCGGAATACTCCTTTATTCTCTGCTCATCCGCCACAGGGCAGACAAGAACATTGCCCTCATTGACAGCAACGATATAGCCTTCCAGTCCTTTCACAACGACAGTTCCAGCATTCTCAGCATGCACGATGCAATCCTTGCAGTCAAACAGCCTTACATCCTTCCCGATGGTTATGTTGCCGCTGCATTCAGCATCAGAAGTCAAAGTATCCGGCACAGGATCGTCTTCAGGAGACGGAATATGGTCCCTGATGGAACTGTAACTTCCGAGATCGGACCAACCGAGATTGCTGCCTATGACATAAATCTCGTCAGACTTCTCCATGACGGCGTAGTCGATGGAGATCTTCTCGCATGTCGGGAACAGATTTCTTACCGCTTCCCTCTCATCATCAGTCCCGAACGATACAGCAATCCTGTCCATCACTCCGGCAATCTGAGGAGCATGAGCGCGGATCTGAGCCATTATGGTCTTCAGGCTCCAGACGAATATCCCCGCATTCCAGAAATATGACCCTGCCGCAAGGTACTCCTTTGCAGTTGCAAGGTCAGGCTTTTCCTTGAATTCACGGACTTTTACGACCTCTTCAAGACGTTTTTCTTCTGCGAATATGTAGCCATAGCCGGTGTCAGGACGCGTAGGCTCAATGCCGACGGTTACTATGCGCTCACCGGAAGCGGTGAAATTCAAGGATTTGCGAATAACGTTGGAAAGCTTCTGTTCATTGATTATCAATGCATCAGCAGGAGTCACCACGACATTGGCATCCGGACATTCCGAGCAAATCTTCCAGCAGGCATAAGCAATGCAGGGAGCAGTGTTGCGCGGCTCCGGCTCCGCGAGAATATGCCCGGAAGGAATTCCGGGAATCTGTTCCTTGACCATCCCGACATAGTCTTCCGAAGTGACCACCCAGAAGTTCCTGAGATCGCAAACGGGCATGAACCGTTCCACCGTCAATTGAATCAAGGTCTTTCCTATTCCAAGAAGGTCTATGAACTGCTTTGGTTTGCGAGGTGTGCTCACCGGCCAAAGTCTGCTGCCGATGCCGCCCGCCATTATCACTACATGCGTTTCCATTTCAGTTTTATCTTTTGTCTTCCGTAAATTTAGAAAAAAATCGCTGATATCCTACGATTATTTTGTAATTTAGCACAGCAAAAAGCAAAATACTTATTTTTTTTAAAATTATGAAAAAATACATCGCTGAGTGCATCGGAACAATGGTTCTGACACTCCTTGGTTGCGGAACAGCTATGTTCCTCGGGTGCAACACCGCTGCCGGTGTCGTCGGCACAGCCGTCGCCTTCGGCCTTTCCGTAGTGGCAATGGCCTACACGATCGGAGGAATCTCCGGCTGCCACATCAATCCTGCAATCACCCTCGGTGTCGCCATCTCGGGCAGGATGAGCTGGAAGGACGCAATCGGCTATTGGATCGGACAGATTGTCGGAGCAGTCATCGCCGGAGCAATCCTCCTTCTTCTCACAAAAGTGGTCGCTGCTCCTGATCTCACGGGAGGTCTCGGCACCAATGCAGTTGCCAATGCAGGAGGTGCAGGCGGTGCGTTCCTGGTTGAATTCATAGCCACTTTCCTGTTTGTGTTCGTGGTTCTCGGAACCACTGACAGCAAAGTCGGAGCCGGTAACTTCGCAGGACTCGCAATCGGTCTTTCACTCATCCTCATCCATCTTGTATGCATCAGGCTCACCGGTACATCAGTGAATCCTGCCCGCTCGATAGGTCCAGCCCTTTTTGCCGGAGGACAGGCCCTCAAGGATCTTTGGGTGTTCATCGTAGCACCACTCTGCGGCGGTGCCCTCAGCGCAGTCGTGTGGTCAGCCATCGCTCCATCTGAAGGAGAATAATCAAGAAACTGTTTCGGTCCACGAAGGTTTTTTTCATGAATATGCTTGTAAATCCCTGAAAAAGGATTAAATTTGCAGACTGTTTACTGAATGTCAAACATCATTAAAAACAATAAGAAATGAAAAAAGGACTTCATCCCGAAACCTACCGCCTTGTAGCTTTCAAGGATATGTCGAACGACACCGTGTTCGTAACCCGCTCATGCGCCGAGACAAAAGAGACTCTCGTAGTTGACGGAGTTGAGTATCCGGTTGTCAAGGTCGAGATTTCCAACACATCTCATCCTTTCTACACTGGCAAAGTCAAGCTCGTTGACACCGCCGGCCGCGTCGACAAATTCTACCAGAGATACAAGAACCGCCAGAAGTAATTTCCGCAGCGGAATCGATAGACAGAAAAGGTCGCGATGGTTCGCGGCCTTTTCTTTTGTCATAAATTCGAGCAATTTCTTAAAGAATATTTTGGCGGTTAAGGATTTTTGTCTATCTTTGCAATCCCAAAACCAAAGAACGCTGGGTTCGTATAACGGTTAGTACTCAAGATTCTCAATCTTGCAATAGGAGTTCGATTCTCCTACCCAGTACAAGGGTGCCGGCAACGGTGCCTAATGATGAGAAAGAAATCGTCCGCAAGGGTGGTTTCTTTTTTTATTGCGTGCTGGCAGCCTCTGATCAAGTTTCAAAATAAGTCGTCTTTTATCGGGCATATTCATTAAATTTGCACGCATGAAAAATCATAAAAAGATGAAACCAGTAAAAACGCTTCTTCTGACTGCGGCCCTGTTCTGCGCCGCACAGATTGCAGCGGTTCAGAATGCCTCTGCCACGACAATAAAGGCATCGGACTCCAGAATCACCTACATCGGCAGAACCGAAGCCAAGGACGGGAAGGTGTCTTTCGACTGGACCGGGGTGTACATGAAGGTGCGGTTTCAGGGCAATTCCCTGAGCGTCAGAGTCTCGGATACCAAGAAGAACTACTACAACGTGTGGCTTGACGGTTCCATGGCGACCGCTCCTGACAAGGTGCTGGCAGTGCATGGTTCTGACACAACCATCGTGATATTCTCCGACAAAGAGTTGAAAGCCCGTTTCGGCAAGGACAAAAAGGCAGCAAAGGCTCCTCATCAGGTCATTCTTCAGAAACGGACCGAAGGCGAGCAGGGCACTACGACAATCAGCGAATTCATCACGGATGGAGAGTTTCTCCAGGCGGATGCACCTAAGGAAAGAATCATCGAATACATCGGTGACTCCTACACATGCGGCTATGGCACGGAAAGTTCCAACAAGGAGCATTTCAAACCTGAAACAGAAAACCAGAATCTCACCTACGCATGCGCAATGGCCAGGTACTTCAATGCCGACCAGATTGTCATCGCTCATTCGGGAATGGGTATAGCCCGCAACTACAACGGCAACGTAAAAGGCTATTTCATGCCGGAAAGATACCTTCAGACCTTCGACAAGGAAAAGGATAGCAAATGGAACGCAAAAGCCGCAGACATCAAGCCCGGCATCACTGTCATCTATTTGGGGACCAATGATTTCTCAACCGGGATGCAGCCTGCCGAAAGATTGTTCGTAAAGAACTATATCACCCTCCTGAAGGAAATCAAGGAAAACTACGGAGAGGATTACCCTGTACTGTGCGTCGCTCCGAAGAACGACCTGCTGATGTTCGACTACATCCGCAAGGCCGTCAATTCGTGCGAGCTTGAGAACGTACACATCATGGCACTCACAAAATCAGTCCACAACAATGATTCTGACATGGGAGCCGACGGGCATCCTGACTATTCGGGACATCTCAAGAAAGCCTACGCGATGATTCCTTACATCTCAACGATTACCGGATGGGATCTGACAGAAAACAAAGTAAAATAACATGCCATGACAACCAAAAACAAAATATTCACATGGGCCGGCATCGTGCTGGCATTGGCACTGGCCGCATTCATCTATTTCAGATTCTACTTCGTTTTTGGCGACGGAGTGAAAGCCGGAGAGCTCAACCAGTTCATCTACAAGGGCTATGTCTGGAAAACCTACGAAGGCAAATTGATCCAGGCCGGATTCCGCGGCTCGACCAAGAATGCCGGCAGCGCAACCATAGAATCCTACATATTCGATTTTTCAGTCGAAGACGAAGAAGTCGCCAACGAGCTTATGAGATGCAGCGGCAAGTCCGTTGAACTGCACTACAAGGAATATCTCGGAACTCTGCCTTGGCGCGGGATGCAGAAATATGTCGTGGACAGGATCATCTCAACTTCAGCTTCAACAGACGCACAATGAAAAAGGTAATTGCAATCATCGCACTGACGGCTCCTCTGGTCCTCAGTGCGCAGACCGGAGTCGTTGCAACACATCCGGCCAATCCCGATGGGAAACAGTTCACCATGGAAGAAGCCGTCATGGGAAGAAACGTCAGGCCGGCAAGTGTCGCCGCATCATGGAAAGACAGCGACACATTCATCTTCCACAGGGACGGCAAGTGGATGCAGGAGAGCCTCACGACAGGTGCGGTTTCTGAATATTCAGGCTCTCCGCTGCCAGAAAACTTTCCGAAGGAAGCCGAGAACATCACCGCTAGCAATGCCGGGACTTTCGCCTACACTGTCGGCAAAAGCCTTTACCTGTTCAATGGAAGTTCCGCCTGCATCGCGGAAAGCATGGATTCCGACATCACCTACGGACAATCGGTCAGCCGCAATGAGTTCGGAATCGGGAACGGGATTTTCTGGTCTCCTGACGGTACCAAAGTGGCTTTCTACAGGAAAGACGAGTCAAAAGTCACCGACTTCCCTCTTCTGGACATCACGTCCCGCACCGGTTCGCTCAAGAGCATCAAGTACCCGATGAACGGAATGGACAGCGAGAGTGTCAGCCTGGGGGTCTACGACACCGCAACCGGGAATACGGTTTGGTGTGATGTCAATGATTATGGCAGTGACCGGTACCTGACAAACATAAGCTGGACACCTGACAGCAGAAACATTCTCATCCAGGTTCTTGACCGTACACAGAAACATCTCAGGCTGAACATGTACAGAGCGGCAGACGGGGCATTCGTCAGGACAATTCTCACTGAAGATGACTCCCGCTACGTTGAGCCTCTGGATCCGGTCCGTTTCCTTGAAGGGACATATTCATTTCTCTACAGGACGGACAATCGGGACGGATACCGCAATCTTTATCTTTGCGACACTCTCGGCACCGTCAGAAGACTGACGGAGGTTAACGCAGATGTCGAGTACATCGCGAACGACGGACGCTTCGTCTATTACACTTCAGCCGAAGTTTCCCCCGTCGAGAACCATCTTTTCAAGGTAGAGGTCCGGATGCCGGTTCGCCCGTCACAACGCACGAAAGGATCTGATTTGTCGAAGATTCCGGCAGACATCGTTGCCAAGGCCAAGATCGGCAGACCTGTCAGACTGACGTACGAGGAAGGCTGGCACACGGTCAGCATCAACGAAGACTGCACCAGGTTCATAGACAATTACAGCAGTTTCAATGTGCCACGAGTCACCAACATCATGACCACCGACGGAAAACTGTTGCGCAATCTGGTCACGGCGGAAGATCCGCTTAAAGCCTACAAGACTGGAGAAGTTCTTCTCGGAACTGTCAAGAGTGCGGACGGGAAGTATGACAACTGGTACAGACTTTTCCTTCCTGCAGATTTCGACCCTGCGAAAAAATACCCGGTAATCCTCTACGTCTACGGCGGTCCTCACTCTCAGATGGTCCAGAACACATGGTTGGGACAGGTCCGCATGTGGGAGATGCTTATGGCGCAGAAGGGCTATATCGTCTATGTCCAGGACAACCGCGGAACCCAGAACCGGGGAGCCGAATATGAAAAGGCCATTCACCGTCATTGCGGTCAGAACGAGATGGCGGACCAGATGGTCGGGATAAACATGCTTAAATCTCTGCCTTTCGTGGATTCGGACAGAATCGGAGTCCATGGATGGAGTTATGGCGGATTCATGACCATTTCCCTGATGACAAATTATCCTGAAACATTCAAGGCAGGAGTTGCCGGAGGGCCTGTGATCGATTGGAAATGGTACGAAATCATGTACGGTGAGCGCTACATGGAAACTGAAGCCACCAATCCGGACGGTTTCGCCCAGACAAGCCTTATCGGCAAGACCGATAACTTAAAAGGTAAACTGCTTATCTGTCAGGGAGCGATCGACAACACCGTCGTCTGGGAGCACAGTCTCAGTTTCGTGCAGAAATGCATCGAGAACAACGTCCAGCTGGACTATTTCCCATACCCATGTTCCGAGCACAATGTCTTCGGCAAATGGCGGATACACCTGATGGACAAAGTCACGAACTACTTTGATGAATATCTGAAATAGAATTTAAAACAGACATAATTGAAAAAGCCCGGCTGGAGATTTCTCCCATCCGGGCTTTTTCAATTGCAGAATTTCTTCTATTCAGAAATCGGCTCGTACTTCGGAGCAAGGAGCTTCATGGCCAGCCAGCCGAAGATGTAGGCGACGGCGCAGAAGCAGAAGATGATGAAGTAACCGGCAGGCTTGCCCTCGAAGCCAAGGAAAGCAAGATTCGTTTCTCCGGCATAGACAAAGAGATGCCCGGCAACTTTCTGGAACATGAAGGAACTCAAACCTGCCGCCATGCCGCAGATTCCGGTAATGGTCGCAGCGGCTTTTTTCGGGAACATGTCAGTCCCAACAGTGTAAAGATTCGCAGACCAACTCTGATGCGCCGCGCCACCGAGGCCGATGCAGATTACGGGGAACAGCGGCGAAATCTGTCCAAGGGGCTGAGCCAGAAGAACAACCAGCGGGACAAGAGCAAAAATAAGCATCGCTTTTGTACGGCAGGTGTAAGGATCCTTACCGGTCTTGTTGATGAATATGGTAGGAAGCTTCCCTCCGAAGATGGAAAGCATCGTAATCAGGTAAAGGATAAAGATCAAGGCCATTCCGGCAGGATCGGAAGTTTTGATGCCGAACTGAGTGTTGAGATAGGAAGGAGTCCAGAACAGAAAGAACCACCATACTCCATCCGTGAAGAATCTGGCAAGAATGAACGCCCAGGCCTGACGATGTTTCAGACACTGGAATATTCCCATCTTTCCGCCTTCGGCTTCAGTTGTGTTCTTTTTTGCAAACTCAGCGTCCAGCGCGGCATCCTGTTCAATGTAGGCAAGCTCCTCCGCATTGACATGCCTGTTCTCCGAAGGTTTCCTGTACATAAAGATCCAGAACCCCATCCAGATGAAGCCAAGCGCGCCTATGATAAGGAAAGCCATTTCCCAACCGAACTCAGCGGCAAGAACAGGAATCGTCAGAGGGGCCACCAACGCACCGATGGAAGCGCCGGAATTGAATATGGAAGTAGCGAATGCACGATCCTTTTTAGGAAAATATTCCGCTGTGGCCTTGATGGCTGACGGGAAGTTGCCACCCTCTCCCAAAGCAAGCACACATCTGGCGAACATGAACATATAGACGCTGAACGTCGAGATGGCCACTGCCGCATCTCCTGTGGCCTGAACAAGTTCCAGCCTTGAGCCCATCCCTACGTAAGCTTCAGTAGCCACACCGCAGAGTGCATGGACGCAAGCGCCCAGAGACCATACTCCGATGGCAACGGCATATCCTTTCTTGGTACCCAGTCTGTCAACGATGCGTCCCGCAAAAAGCTGGGCGATGGCATAGACTATCGCAAACACGGCGGTGATGTTGCCATAGTCTATCTCATTCCAATGGAATTCCGGTTTGATGAATTCGTCCCACGTAAGGGAAAGTACCTGCCTGTCGAGATAGTTGACCGTCGTCGCGAAAAACAGCATCGCGCAGATCACCCACCTGAAATTGGTCATTTTGCCTTTGTTCATATTCCTAGATTGTCTTAATGTTATCATGACTGATTGTTCACAGAGGCACATGAACACACCTCTGTGAACAATCAGCAAATATACGAATGTTTTATTTCCCAGACAACGTTACGTGCGTTGCCATGACACAATCTAAGGAAGCGGAGCACTCTTGGCATCCTTTATCGCCTGGAAAGTGTAGCTGTTTCCGCCAAGCGTGCAGGATGCGACATAAGGATTGCTCTCTGCGTAAGAGAAAGTTCCGCTGAGACCTCCATAGAACACATTTCCAAAGGCGAAATCGTAGAACTTGACAGTAAATCCGTCATAGACGTTCCGGATGATGAATGACCGGCCGGCCTCTTCCGAAATCTTCCCTTTGCTGACCGTAAGGTAGACATCGACTTTGTTGTTGATGCTCACGTCACCGAGATTCCCGCTGTTTTCGAATGTTGTCACCTTGATCTTGGAAGTTGATATCCCGGTTTCCGCAAGATAATCCAGCAATGTGTCGTAGCGCTTGAACCTGAAAGTCCCGGTGCTTTCATCATAATAGGAATCTTTCAAATAGACATGGCCGAAAGTTGAATAGTCCAGTGAGAAGTTGAACGATGTCTGTCCCAGAATCAGTTCGTAGTTCGTGTTGTTTACCGGAACCTTGGTAGTTCCGTCATCCGACATGACAAGCCTGTCGTTGAAACTTGTGTAAGGTTCATCGTCAACTCCCCCCTTGCAGCCGGACACATCCAAGGCTCCCATGGAGCAATATTCAGGGATTATCGTTTTTTCTTCCGAAACACCCTCGAGACCATAGTCAGGGATATAGTCACCGTAAGCAACCCTGCTACCGCGTTCACGGACAGGTAGATAATGAATATCCAGAATTTCCGGGGCGGCTCCGTCGCCATACGTCACGTTTTTCGTTTCCGTGCTTGCTACAGTACCGTTCGGTCTTTTCCATTCCCTGTCCGCAGTTGCTTTCATGAACTTGACGAAATGGTTTCCAAGATAATAGACACCAGTCTGCTGGGAAGAATATTCGTTCCTGAAAGTAATGACATCACCCACGCTTCTGTAATAGAAATATCCAAGTCCTCCTGTGCTGCAATTCGGAAATTTCTGACCTCCCCATGAGGATTCCTTCTGTCCTTCAACAATTCTGGTGACCCTGCATGATGCATACACAATGTAGTTTCTCCACCATGAATCCAACATCTCCACTATAATTTCAACTTGATAAGGAACACAACAGGTAGCTGCTATCCTGTCGGAATCGGAGACCGTTTCTCCATTGAAGGTAAAGCTTTCCGGCTTTGTCCTGCTCTCCAAGTCCGAAGCGCTTGGGGAACCTTCTTTCCACACGGGCAGTTCCTCTTTTTTCATGTAGATGTAGCCGGAAGCGTCTGATGTCCTGGTGTAGGAATTTCCAGCCTGATCCTTGAAAGATACAGTACAGTGCGGCAGAAGAACAGGACCGGGGCCTGTCACGGCGAGGGTGCAGCCTCCAGTGTAGGGATTGGCATATTCATAAGTTGTATCACGCACTGAATTCTGGTTCCGGACTTTGGCAAGGGCCCGTACAGGCACCACATTGTACTTGGTCCAGACGGCCTCTTCGACATACATCGTATCAGTCGATGCGACTTTGTTCCCATCTTCACCATCCTTTCCATCATTGCCGTCACTGCCTTTGAGGTAGTTGTAGAAATCTTCCTCAGAAACTGCCGTCGCCGGCCATTTAGGGTATTCCGTGAGGTCATAGACACCGTTGCCCGGATTGTCCAGTCCATCCTCGCTCAAGACAAGTTCCTTCCACATCTCATAAGCCGACTTGCCGTTGCTTCCGTCCCTGCCGTCAGCTCCGGTTTTGCCATCGGCACCGTCCTTACCGTCAGCGCCATCCTTTCCGTCAGCTCCGGCCGCGCCTCGAAGATATTCAAAGAAATCCTCCACCGTTGTCTTTGAAGGGTCCCATTTCGTTCCAGGGTTCTTCGGATCGTCCAGTCCATCGGCAGAAGTCACGTCTTCAACCCAAAGATCATAGGCCGACTTGCCGTTGGTTCCGTCCTTACCATCAGTTCCGTTCTTGCCGTCAGCTCCGTCCTCACCGTTGTCGCCTTTAGGACCTTGAGCCTTGACACCAGTGTCCGTGTCACCTATCCACCAGTTGCCATTGTCCCCGACATAAGGCGTGGAACCATCCGCTCCATCCTTGCCATCAATACCGTCTCTTCCGTCAGCGCCATCCTTTCCGTCGGTTCCGTCTTTACCGTCAGATCCATCGCTTCCCGGCTCCCCATTGTCACCTTTCGGCCCGGCTTTTCCGGTCAGATACTGGAAGAACTTCTGAATGGAAAGATCATCCAATGTAATTTCATTGCCGTTCTGGTCCATGACCTTTCCGCCAGACTCGATTGTCTCCTTCACATAGACCTTCCACATCTCATAGGCGCTTCTACCGTCAGTTCCGTCCTTGCCGTCAGCTCCGTCCGCACCGTTGTCGCCTTTGGGGCCTTGAGCCTTGACACCGGTGTCCGTGTCACCTATCCACCAATTTCCGTCCTTGATGTAAGGAACCAGCCCGTCAGCTCCGTTGTTTCCGGTAAGGAACCAATAAAAATCAGCCAATGAGGTACGGGACGTGTCCCAATCTTTGCCGGAATCATGTGGATCCGCGACACCTGAGGCCACATATTCCTTCCACAATTCATAGGCGGACTTGCCATCCTTCCCATCTTTTCCGTCCTTGCCGTCAATGCCATCCTTCCCTTTCAGATAAAGGAAGAAATGAGCGATGTCTGTCGACCCTGTGTAGTCAATGGTTTTATCCTGAACGGCCTTGACCCATAACTCGTAAGCGGAAAGTCCATCCTTTCCGGGAGCCCCCTGTTCTCCGCGAGGTCCTACAGGCATGGTCACTTCAAGCGAATTGCAGGAAGCCAGAACCGACGCTCCGACGAGCGCCGCGATCAATAATCCGAATCGATTTTTCATGAATATATGATTTATAGTTGGTTAAGATAATTCCACATGGCCTCCGACGTCACTTTTTCGATGACAACCTTACGGTCGGATCTTCTCTGTTCGTCCGATGCCGATTCCGGGACGACGGCAACACGTTTTCCGAAGCCGCGGCAGCAAAGCCTGTCGGAGTTGATCCCTCTGAGCAGCAGAGCATCATAGACGGCTTTGGCACGGTCCCGTGACAATCTATCATTGTACCTATCCGAGCCTTTAGCATCAGTGTAGCCAGCTACAAGAAAACGCTCATCAGGAAATTGCTCCAGAACACGGGCTATTTCATCAAGGACAAACTGCGATTCAGCAGTAATGGTGGCTTTGTCGAAATCAAAATTCACATTGTCCATCAATTCCGCCAATGTCTTTTCAGAAGGGATTTCCCTGATGACCTCCCTGACGACTTCAACAGGAATCTCACGGACCGTTTCCTTCTCCACTACCTTCTGAGGGAAGAGAGCGGCATAATCCTCAAGATGGCCGGAAACATATTTGTCCGCCGATGACTTGCGCTTGTCCCTTCCGCCGAATCTGAGCACAATCCCCGCCGAAGCCTGGGCGAAATTGATTCCGTCCGTGCCCAATGATCGGCAGTACTGTCCTTGCAGATGCACGCCCACACGGTTGCTCATCCAACCGATGACTCCGATTCCGGCCGAAACCGGGAAGAACGTGTCCGCATCGAACGTGTAACCTTTGTTCCACGCATCTTCTGCTTTCCAGAGAGCCTCTTTGGTGACGTCACCTTTAAACTGGCCGAAATAGGCAGTCGGAAAATTCTTATGAAAGCAGTTGATTCCAAGCCTGAAATACGGTTGTATCCACTCACTGCGGACAAAAGGGCGGAATTGGATTCCAGGACTGAGCATGAAAGAATATCCCTGTTTTTCCGTTTCCGATTCAAGGTAACGGGCCAGTCCAAGCGTTCCGCGCAAGTCTGCAAAAAGCCATCTTCGCAATTCCATGGCGGCATAAATCTCAGCTCCGCCATAGAGCAATTTCTCTTCGAGATTGAAGATGTAGTCACCTCCGGAAGTCTGGTGGAAATTCGACACGGTTGTTCTGGTGATGTTGACGGAAGCTCCTCCAATGCCGATTTCCCATTCTCTTGGGACATTGCTGCCTTGCGAATATGCGGCAACAGGACAAACAAGAGCAGTCACAACGGCGAGCACCGTCCTGTTCAGATTGTTTTTCATATGCGATGAATATGTTGGAGTGCAGTTATTTGAAAGAATATTCTGTGATGTTTTCCACACCAGGAATGCCATAATAGGCAGCGATCAGGTCTCCTTTGAGGTAGATTTTGGTTCCGATCAGATCAGGATTGTCCACGAGATTGACACCTGTGCGTATGTCACCTTTAGGCAGTTTGACAGACAGACACGAACTCTTGGAGGTTACGGACGAACGAGAGGCGATTGCTATGTTGGTCATGGATGAGAAAGGAGGTGCAAACGAGATTCCTTCTTTCGCAGAAGACAGATCGCCGCCAACGATGAAGCCGCACACCCAGACTCCTTTCTCACCCACATGTTCCTTAGCCTGACTCACACTGTAGGCCGTCTCTTTGGTAGTTCCCGGATCCGCACCTTGACCTGAACCGATTTCATAGTCGAAACTGTTCCAGACCCGGCTGGTGTCAACCGTAATTGAGAAGCTACCGCCCGCATCAGTCTTCGGGGTATCGGTCGAAGGGCATGTTATACCTAGAGTAAGGATCTCACAGGCTTCCAGAAAGCGCGTCATCAGAACAGTCGAGGATGTTCCATTGACAAGCGACAAGGAAACATTTCCGGCACTGAAATAGCCGATTCGAGTCTCGGACGTAGCATACTCAAGGTCCCCTTCCGACGATGAGACTTTAACTGTGGCCTTCGGATAAGCTGACTTGAAGTCATTGCCAAGTTTAAGCCGAAGTCCAGCGTTAAGCTGTGTGCATTTCAACTGAGCCTTCGTGTTGGTTCCTGACTGAACGACAACGACCTGTTCATCGCCGAACTGAGGTGCGGAGAATTCCGGCTTGTCAAACAGCCGGGAAACAGCCTTGATCGTGTAACTGCCGGGATTGACTAGCATCGACTCAGGAGAATCGCCATAGGTGCCTTCATAAAGTACATCACCGGCAGAATTCTTGACAGTCAGGATGAAGGCATCGGTGTCCGGCAGGTCGGCCCTGGCTCTGGTGAACATCCTGGAAGAAAAATTCCAGCTGAGCATGCCTTGGGCTGATTTCTCAGAAGGGATCTTGTTGCATGATAGTGTCGCCGCGGACAATGCCACCATACCGACAGCCGCGACCTTCGTGAGGATTCTGATAGAATTCTTCATAGCTGAGTAAAATTAACGGTCCGCACCGTTGCGGGCCGTCTGCAAAAGTATGGTGACAAAACGTAAATGATAAACAGGAACAGAAATACTTTTTTATAAGAAATGGAAATTCACGTTTTTTATATAAAATTCACGGGGCAATCGCATTCACTGCGATCGCCCCGCTACTTAACCTAAACTTAAAC
>CAZXVE010000006.1:0-26687 GCA_964644125.1 uncultured Muribaculaceae bacterium | reverse complement strand
TGTTCTGATTGTATCCTAAGATACTTTTCGTTGTCGAATCCGTATTTCATAACGGGGAACAAAGTTACGAAATCCCCTCGTCTGCGGCAAAAGAAAATGCGGATGGCTGATGAACTTCCGGAAAGAAGCCTTTCTGCCAACCGCACTTGTGCGGGTGAAGGGACTCGAACCCATACGCTTGCGCACCAGATCCTAAGTCTGGCTTGTCTACCAATTTCAACACACCCGCAAAACCTTCCGGCAGGGGAAACCTAGATGATGATGGGGATTCCGCAGGGAACTTTTGGCGATTGGAAGCTGCCGCTTGCTCCGAGTCCGAAAGGATTGCAAAGTTAATTACAAATCCATGAATATTCAAATAAATCTTTCATGGGCCGGTCTTTTCAGACTGCCTCCGACGATTCCGGAAGATTCAATGTTCAGCAGGGGATGTGACCGACTCGAGTGTCTGAATGGTCTTTTCCTCCTCGGAAGACAGATCCTCTGTCAGGGAGGCGGAATATTCAAGTTCGGTCTTTCTGGTCTCGATGGCCTTCTGGGACATCTCGTTCTGCTTAATGGCCTGCTCCACGCCTTTTTCGAATATACTGTGGATGGCATCGGTGAGGTTGAGCATCAGTTTGTTGACCTGATCGTCGAACAGAGGTATGTTGCGGCTTCTGTACTTTGTCTTGCCGAGTTTCCATTTCCAGTCATCAAAAGAGCCGTCGAGATTGACACCGAACTTGAACGGAATCGGGGATTTGAGAGCGGAGAGATGGTACTTGAATTTCTGGTCGAAGCCCTGCAGTCCGCTGGCGGCAATCGTATAGCGGTCGATGTCCAGCAGGAACGGGAATATCTCCAGCTGGTTGTCCTTGATGATGCCCCTGACAGACAAGGAATTGATATGGGTAGAATCACGATCTTTGAACATCAGAGTCCTGCGGAGTTTGTCAAGTTCCTCGCTCTCGCTCAAAGACAGATCCCGACCGTCTATCTTGACTATGCCGCTCAGGGACGGAAGGATGATGTTCATTGAAGTGTCAATCGAGCTTGTGGCGGCGATCTCGCAGTCAAGAAGCCCCTTGAAAGATTTGAGCATAGGCACGATGCTGTCAACTGCCGGGAAGAGATGTATCACTTTTTCAGCAGTGATGCCGGCGAGAGTGAGATCGAATCCTGCCTTCAGGTCCTTCTTTGTGCGGGTGGAGTAGAATCCTTCCAGATAGACGTCGCCCATGTTCGTGGTAGCCAAAGTGTTCGTGGCTTGAAGACAACGTTCTTTCATCACAAGGTCAGTGGTCGCCCAGGTTGTTTCAAGGTTCGAGTACCTTATCTTGTTCGCTTCCAGGGAGACCTTGGCATTGAGGTTGGACGGCAGTACCAGCAATGATGTCGTGACGGTGGTATCGGCCGCGGTCAGCTCCTTGATTGAGTTGAGGTAGTCATTGTCCTCCACACTGGAAAGCGCAGTATTGCGGTCAGTGGGAGTGAAGTTCTCACCGGCGTTGATGGCCAGAAGAATCTCATTCACGTCAATCACGTCGGAGGATATCCCCAGATTCAGGTTGAGTCTGCCTTTGCCTGAAGTAAGGATTCTTTTCAGACCGGTGAGATACCCTTTCACGGAGATGTCTGAAGAACCGGATTTCAGAGATAATTCCTTCAAGTCAATCCTGTCATTGGTAAACTTCCCATCGAATCCCGTGATTCGGTTGTCGAGAGGATAGTACGGGGAAATGACAAGACCTTCGGCAGCATCGATGCTGCCGGTGATGTCCCAGTTTCTGATGTAGTTGGCCACTGATTCTCCAAGCTGGATCCGAATGTCGTTCTTTTCAAAATCCTTTTCTGAAAGGTAGTCAGGCAAAGTGCCTCCGTATGCGTATCTGGAGAAGGCTTTCTTGAACAGAGAATCCCTTTTCACTCCCGGATATACCCTTTGAAGCGAATCCAGAAGATGTTTTCTGCGGATTTTTGTTTCAATGGAGTTAGGATGCGCTTCAACCGAAAGTCCGGCATTCTGCACGGAGAACCGGTTGACTCCTTCCCGCAGAGTTATCTTTCTGTTTCTGCTGGAAAGGCTCAGGAACGGAACAATGTTGCCCCCGATCAGATTCTGGCTCAGTTTGAATGTGTTGGCTGAACCGGCAGCACCGACGAAGCAGGAGTCAAGATCCATCATTCCGATGGACGAAATGTCCAGATGGCCATGGACAGGATGCCTGTCAGGTCTGCCAGCCATGGACTCCTCGGAATTGTGGGCCGAGATGTTCAGGCCGGTGCAGCGGATAAATGTTGAAGCGCCATATTCGGCAAGCACGCTGTCAACCTCCACCATCAGTCCCATGTGTTTGTGGTTGCTCTCGACATGTTCATCATGATCTTCCTCTTCGTGGCTGAATTCTCCGAGGCTGATGTCCGTGTGGCCTATGTAGGCGGACAATGTGTCTTTCGGGATGCTGATCCTGATTCCGTTGCTTTCCAGAAGTCCTTCAAGCCCGATTTCGGAGAAATTGAACAAATCCAGCTGGGAAAGCCGGAATCCGCCTTCGACGATACCTTCAAGGTCACCGTGGACGTTCAGTCCGAGGCTGTCCGGCAGGTATGCAGCCAGAGAATCCAGCACAAAATGAAGGTCGGAACTGATGTTGAACTGCGGGTCTCCGCCCAACAGATCTTCAGCCGTACCGCTCAACATGACCTTCATTCCGTTGACGCTGAAGCAGAAATCCGGGACCTCCGCAATCAGTTCCCCGTCCTTGGTCTTTGCTGTCACATCCAGATCGAACCTTCCGTTCCCATCCATTCCTTCCCAACCGATCTGTGAATCCGGCACCTGAATCCGCACTGAAATCGATGGCAAAGCACCGGTGGAGCTGTCGTAAAAACCGTCGCACGAAGCATTGGCACTCAAGAGCGCATCCGTACTCAACTTCTTAAGAATGGGGAAATTGTCTCCGAAACATTCAATCAGATCATTGATGGAAGCCTTGTCAATGCCGGCATCTGCCTTGATGCGGACATTCTTCCCAGAGAAATCCGCTTCTCCATCAGCCTTCAGTTTGACGGTGGCGGCGGAAACCTGAAGGTTTTCCACAGAGACTGTTTTCTTGTCCAGTTCCGGGAATATATCTCCCTTGACCTCAACCGGGACAGTCATCCTTCCGGAAGACTTCAGACCAAGAAACAACCTGGATTTGGCATTCACATCAAAATGCCCGTTTTTCTCCCTGACTCCAAGGTGTTCAAGTCCCAGGGCAACCGTGTCGGCGGGCAGCCGGCCTGCCGCAAAAAGTGAATCCAGAGACAGATTCACTTTCTCTATCCTGCCTTTCCTGGCATCGTAATGACCTTTCGCAGTGAGGTCTTTCAGGAATATGCAGCCGAATATGGTGTCGGCGGGATTCGTGTAGACTATGAACGGATGCTCGCCAAGACTGACTTTCCCGACTGTGACAGGAGGCAGTGCGGATGCCGTGGTGTCATCGTCTTCTTTTGCGGAGCCGTCACCGAACATGTTCCAGTTGGCGGCAGCCGGTCCATACTGATGTGCAAACACTCTCGGATGGTCCAGGGACGCATGCCGGATCCGTATCCTGCCTATGGCCGCTGCAAGGTAGTTGACGGAAACTGAAAGTCTGCGGAAATGCGCCAGAGTGTCGGCCGTCTCCCCGCGTCCGGATCCGAGCAGGTAGCTTCCCGGAACATCCAGCGAGTCGAATGCCGCGAATCTGTCATGAGGATAAGTGATCGAGAAATTGTCAACAGTAACGTTGAGGTTAGGGAAACTTTTGAACATGGAGGCCTTGATGGAAGAGAATGTGACATCCCCATCGACATATTCATCGGCTATCTTGTCCGCGATGCGCGTAAGCACACTGGAATTAAGGACGACCTGCAGGGCTATCACCACAATTGCCCATATTCCAAGAACAATCCACAGCACCGGTCTGAGCCGGCGCCATCCGGCATGCTTGAAGACTTTACTCCCCATGGTCTGCAAATCAAACTAATCTGCAAATATATCCATATTTGTTACTGCTTGTGATGGAAGATGTATCTGAACCTGCCGTTAGGTGCAGAATCACCGTCCTTCATGCAGGTCAGGATGTCACCGTCCCCGGCCGCATTGTCGATCCATTTGAATTCGACGGTGAAATCCTTGACATCACGGATTCCGAGGCTTGACAGAGGCACGGACAGTTCCATCTCGCTTCCTTTCACACGGTATCCCAGATTTTCAAGGTCTTTCCATTTCCAGCCGCCTTCGCAGACCTGAAGCATTGTGGCCTTGTCGGACATTGTCTTCTTGTTGACGGCAAAGTTGAATCCTTCCCATGAAGGGTTTCCGCTTCCGGTCACCGAGATGAAAAGCCGCATCCAGCCGGAGTCAGTGTGCGGAGTGAGATCGGATGACGTGCGGACATAGAAGTAAAGGTTCTCTTCGTCTGTCGCCACCTTGGAAACAATGATGTCGTTTCTTCCGGTCTTGTTCACCAGCTTGCCTATGCGTCCCCAACCGAAGTGGTCGCGGTGAGCTGTGTCTCCGATGTCGTCGACATATTCGTCATTCACTTCTTCCCAGTCCTTCATTTTTCCGTCCACGGTGATTTCCCTGATCGAGGAGGAAGCGGCCGGTCGGTCTATTCCCTTGTAGCGGCGGATGAAGTCCACCATGTAGTAGTAATAGTTGTCGGTGAATCCGTCCGCAACCGGCTCAATGTCGCGCGAAAATTCGTGGTTGTAGTGATCTACGAAATATGTCCCTCCGACACCTATGGTCTTACCCATGAACCGGTCCCATGTGACAGGATCACCGTTGACCTGTCTTTGTGCCACCCATTCGTTCCATCCGGTTATGAACACGAAAGGAGGATCGACTTCCAATGCTCTCTCGCACTGGAGTTTGAAATATGTACCTTTCCCTGATTCCTCCTCGGACGGGAAATAGCCGAGCGCCGGTTCTCCGCGTTCAGCCTGATGGCTGCGCCCATAGCCGGTATGGGCATGGGTGGCGGGCATGATGCTGATTTCTTCCGGCTGACCGTTCTTCATTCCAGGAGTCTGAGGATAGTAGTCTCCCCACACCCATTTGTTCTCGCCGTTCACTTCCTTGAAATTCCAGTCATACTCATTGTTCGGGTCGAACCAGCAATGGCGCATGGTGAAATAGGAGTTGATTGTCTGTCCGTAGTCTTTCTCAGGACAGAGAAGCAGCGGCTTTCCGCCCCAGCGGAACCAGAGTTCGTCATATTCGGGCTTGGTGTAGAAAGCTTTGTACACTCCGGGAACGCATGTTTCAGCGTGCGTGTTGGCTATGAATGCGATCTGCGGGGTCGGATTCCCTTCGCGCCTCATCTTGAGATAGGTCCGGCACAGTTTGTTGACGGTTGCTTCATAGTAGTAGGAATTGGTCACATCGATGATGATGACATCCACTCCGGCATCTGTCAGCATCTGCGCATGCTTGCGCACCACCCATTGGTCATTGGCCACGTAGTAGTCAAGATAGGGCCGTCCCCAATGATGAAAAATGCCTTGCGGTCCGTATGCCGGATTCTCACGGTCCGCCTTCATAAGTTCAGTTATGTCATACGGGCTTTTCACGTCATTCGCACCCGGAGCCTGCGGCTCGGAAGCATATCCTCCGGTGTCATAGCCATGCGAGCCATGCCAGACAAAGTAGAATATGCCGACAGTCCTGCCGTCCCGCCTTGACGGATACCGTTCGGAGTCATCAATCGTCTGCCCATCGGCATATTCGGCAGCCCAGGATGCTGCTCCGTAGGTTTTGACTTCGACGGGAGCCGTCTCATCAGATTCAATGTTGTCTTCGTTGCCGCGGCAATTAGTGAATATGACACATGCCGGAAGCAGGGCCAGCATCAATGCCCGTTCAATTAAGTTGATATGTCTGGTCATAAACTCTGTGTGAAGTGAAATTCCGTATTTGGACGAAAGTAAGGAAAAAATTGACAAGAAAAAAGAGACCGGCTGAAAATCGAGTTCCAACCGGTCTCTTTTCCACATTGTCATTGTCGCATCTGCAGCTCTGCAAGCAGTGCCTGGACAATTTTCGGAGATGTTTTATTTTCTTCTGATTTCCGTCGTTGAATCCTTGGTAATCTGCGGATTGGCACCTGCGTTCAGATAAATGTACTGGAGTTTAGGGCAATCCTTGGCTTCTATCACTTTGATTTCAGCAGCAGGACTCAGATCCACGGACTGAAGTTTTGAGCAGCTGTTGCACAGGAACGAAACCAGTCCGGTCCACTTGTCTGTCCATGTCACGTCACTTTCCATCTTGACGAAGTCATTGTCGCTTACATCTATGGACATCAGAGACGTGAATGTGAACGGGCGCACGAACGAATTCGTGTCTTCGGTCAGATGGTTGTGGCTCACGTTGAGGTCTGCGATTGCACTGCAGTACTCAAGATTGCATGACGTCAGTTCGTTGCAGGACAGATTGACATTCTTGAGTTTCTTTGCATAGGAGCATTGGAACGATGTCAGTTTGTTGTGCGATGCATCCACGCTCTCAAGCGTCTCGGACAAGTCGGTTCCGCTCAGACCTGAGCATGTGCTCAGATTGTTGTAGGAAATGTTCATTGTCTTCAGGACTTTGGTGCCCGAAAAGGATATTTCAGTCAAACTGTTATGCGACAGATCGAGTTCTTCGAGAGAACCGGCGAACACGCCGAGATCGATTGATTCAAGAGCATTGCCGGACAGGTCGAGCTTTTTGACATGTCTGAAATACACGAAGCTGCTGAAGGATTTGAGCCCCTTACCGGAGTATCTTATTTCGGTCACCTTTTCAGCTTCACTTCCAGAAATCTTTCCGTCTCCATCCGTGTCATATTTGCTGACCACATAATTGCGGAGACCGTTGTCGGAGATCACTGCGGCGCAATCTTCCGGATAGTCAATTCCGACAGTCGTGATCATGCTGGAACTGATTCCGTTGCACTTGCTCTTGATGTCATTCCATTGTCCTTCGAACATCGTGACCTTGGAAAGACCGGACAGCATGGCGGAGATTGATTTCAGGTGCAGATTCCTGCTCACATCAATGGACGTTATCTTTTTGCAGAAGTCCATTGACAGTGTCTCAAGAAGCGGACATTTCGCAAGATCTATGCTGGATATTGCCGAGCTGCTTATTGACAGGCTCTTCAGCGCAGGAACCTTTGACAGATCAAGCGAGGTCAGCTTTGCAGCCCCGTCAAGTGAAAGCGTTTCCAGTACGGAATTTTCCGGGAGAGTGACGGAAGCAAGTGTCGAGCATCCTGCGTTCAGGGTCTTCAGGTTCGGGCACATGCTTACATCAAGTGTCTGGATCTTGCTGGAATAGACGGTGAGAGCCTCGAGCTTTCTGCAATCCTTGACATCGATGGCTGTGAGGCCGCTGGCATATCCGGTGAACGACACAAGAGATGAGCAACCTTGCAGATTGATGTTCTGAAGCGCTTTGTCAAGAGATGTGTAGACCGTTTCCAGGTTCACGCATCCGCTGAGATCGGCACTCTCAAGATATGAGTTGCTGGCCGCATCAAGGTATTTGAGCGAGGTTCTTCCGCTCAGGTTGAGCACTGTGAATTCGTTGCCCTGCAGTACAATCCTCTCAAGACCGGTGAAATATTCAAGGCCGTCGAGATTCATGATCGGAAGGTCGTCGTCCTCCTTGACGCTGTACTCCAAGGATTTGAGCGCTGCCGCCTCTGCAACTGAAATCTTTCCGTCTCCATCGCTGTCTGCGCTCATGAGCAGCGCCTTCAAAGTGCTGTCCGTGATGCAGGCGCTGATGTCCTTACCGGCTTGCGTAATGACAAGAACCGTGGAATTGCTGCCGCAGGTGAATGTGAATGCAGCCTCGCGTGAACTTGTTTCCTCGTTGCTCTCAACATTGAAAGTGACCTTGTCCCCTGATTTTCCGGATTCGGCAGAAGCCTTGACCCAGCTTTCGCCGCCGGTCAGCACCCAATCGCGGTCGCTGGTAACGGTTATCTCCAGGCTTCCTTCGCCACATTCAAGATCGGCTGCATTTTCCGAAAGCGCGATGTCTTCTCCAGCCGCAAGCTGGTTCACCTTGAGGGTCACGGACTTGGCCTTAGGGTATGAAAATGTCAGTTCAGCGCTGCGCTCGTCCCCAGGATTAGGTTCGACGTTCACAGTTACTTTGGAAGCACCGACCTGGATGTCCGAAATCCAGGCCTCCGATGCCTTTACAGTCAGTTCATCCGTCCCGGCAGGATTCTCTATTGAATATGCAATTGAACTTGTACCGCCGGAATTGGCTACTGTAAGGCCTTGTTCGGAATCTGTCACCGAGATGACCGGAACTTTCGGAGTATTGTCCTCCTCCGGCTCGGACCCGCCACAGGATGACAGACCCAAAGCCGCAGACAGGAACAATGCTGGAAAAAATCTGCTGATATTCATCATTGTTAAAGATTTCTTCTGAGTTTTCTTATTTCGGACAGACTCTTTCTCTCCTTAGCCGGAATCTTGAAGACGTTCCCGGTAATGTCAACAGGAGCCGCTCCAACCTTGGCAGGAAGGCAATACACTGAAGTCGTGGTACCATTTCCTCCATCATAAGGCTCTGACCAGAAGTCATAAGGCTCTATTGTGTCAGCCTTGGTCGGAGTGAATTCCATGTAATGCCATTTACCATAATTACCGTCTGCGCCTTCCGCCACATAGGAGAAGCTCCACTTGTAGTTGTACCAAGGACGGCATGTCTGCTGATACTCATCAATGCAGTTTGCAGGAGCCGTGTCATTTCTGATCAACGCCATAAGGTGGTCGATACCCATTTCATAGGATGAAACAGGTGCCCAGACTCCACCGTACCAGTGCACAGCTGCAGAGTTAGGGGTGTACTTGGTAAGCATGATGCAAGCATCCTTCATGTCTTCCGCATCCCATTTGTCAGGGAATTTGGCGGCAAGCTCATTACCGTCGAAGAAGCAGTATTCCACAGACACTTCAGCATCGCTCTTGTCAAATGGAATTGCCGGAGACTTTATTTTTGTCTCGAAGAAGTCGGTCGTATTGGAACCGGAATATCCGAACACGATCACGGTGTATTCTGTGTCGGACTGCCAGTACTGTTTCCACTGCTTCTTGCCCCTCATTCTCTGGTAGACGATTTCGTCCTCATAGTACTCTTCAATGTCAGCCATGAGAAGATTGGTGTTGTAGGTACCGTCAGGATTCTTGTAGAGTTCCGCATCTGCAGTAGTCATCAGGAAAGGCAGGTAGTACTCGTCATTCTTGCTCGGAGTGAACTCGAACGTTCCGTAGTTCCATGCCAGATTCACAACCTTGGTCTGGATTGTAAGGTCAGACTTCACCGCCGGTTCCGTGGTGACATCAAGCCTGTCAATGGCAGTGGTGATTGTACCGTTGTCCACGCCGAACACATAAATCTGATAATTGTGCTCAGGAAGGAAGTTCCAGTACAGGTCAATGTTGCCCCAGAATTCTTTGGTTCCGGTGTAGGTCAGCGCTTCCCAGTTGTTGTTCTCCAGATAATATCCATCCTCAAGACGGGAGGCCTCCATATTCACGATCCTTTGTGCCATCTGCCGGTCATTGTAGCCCTTGCATTTGCTTTCCTCCACAAATGCGACATAGTATCTTGTAGAACTCTTGGTAGGCTCGACACGTATCTTGATGTCCTCAGGCTTTTTCTGCAACAGCGTAAGGGTGAATCGGCAGTCATCGAGAACAGGCTCTGATTCGGTAACGAAACTGGCAACCTCTTTCGGCTTGGTCGTAGGAGTCCCCGCATAGTCCATTCCCCAGGCGACAATGTAGTACCTGGTTCCTGACCAAAGATCGGTCGGAGCGTCGCTTGAAGATCCCGTGTGAATGTAGGACGTGATTGAAATGCCCCAGTCCTCAACGTTTGACTTGATGTTGCTGATCATGTTGGACATGATTTCCTCAAGAGAGTACTGGGAGTAGTCCATTTCCGAGATGTATGTCCAGAAATAGTAGTCACTGTCGTTTGACGGAGTGATGGTTATGTTGGCGCTGCTCTTAGTGATGTCCGTGACGGTGGCCTCGAAGGTGATGTCGGAAGTTTCCACGATTGAAGTGGAGAACTCGGCCATTGTGAAGTCCGTCAGACGTTTCCCGTCCAGGCTGAGTCCGTAGCAGTAGGCGATGTAGTCCGTGTCATAGTCAAGATCGGTGTAGTCCATCTCGGTCTCGTCTCCATCCATGGTGTAGAACTGAGGAGCATGCTTGAGACATTCCTCCAAGGTCATGTTGTTGCTTTCGGCTACACTCTGCACCCAGCTCAGGTCACCCTGATACAATTCGTCAAGGCCATCCTTGTCCAGAAGATATTTGGACACGGTCTTTTTGTCCATCACGAAGAAAATGTAGTTCCCACTGTATTCAAGAGGAGTGTATTTTATGTGACATCCGTAAGGAGTGATGTCCGACACATCTATCTTGAACACGCCATCGAAGACGGATCCCTGATTTATGTTAACGGTAACGTCTTCCGCACCGGGGTAGGACAACAGCATTGACGCAGTACGGGATTTGTCGGTGTTCTGCTCTACGGAGAACACCACCCTGCCGGTTTCAACATTGATGTTGTAAATCCACTCGGCATCCGTTGTGGCGGTCAGCTGCTTGGAAGAAGATCCGTTCTCGATGGAGAACGGCAGTTCATATTCTCCGGCATCCTTGCTGATCTCCAAAGCGACAGCCTTGATGACAGGAGTAGAGGATTCCTGACTGCAGCCCGTCAGGAACAGGGTTGCGGCCAGGAATCCGGAAATAATAGATTTAATTTTCATGTCAGAGTTTAAAATGCGTGGATGGCACGTGCGAAATGTTTGTAGTAAGTGATTTCGTCAGATGAATCACTGCTTACAGCACCGTTGCTATAGGAGTAATAGCGAGCATTTGCACCTGAATCATCGCTGAACCAGGTTGTGGAACTCCAATATTTGCGGCCTTCAGTCAGAGGTGTTCCTCCTATCTTGGCAAGGCCCTCGTTGATGGCGGTGAAATTGGCAAGAACTGATTTCAACTGCTCCTGTGCAGGAAGGAACCAACCGGCATTGCCGCAGGTGTAGACGGCCCAGTTGGCTGCAGGACATGAAGAAATGATCTCAAGATAAGTAGAGAGACGTTCGCAGTTGGCTTTTCCGTCAGTAGTACTTGTCGGCCAATATGATGCATACTGACCTGTGGTGGCCCATTTCACTTCATCACTTTCAAGTTTGGAAATGACGTAGCCGTGTTCACCGGTCTCATCGATGTAGGCAACGACTCCGTCACCGTTGTCCAGCTTCATTTCATCACCGATCTTGTAAGCGCTCGGTGTCTCCGGATCAGTTGACGATGCCTTGAGGCTTACATTGAAGGAAGCTCTGGCATTGCAGGTCAGTGTTGAGGCTTTTTCCGCTTTCACGGCTTTTTCGTAGTCCCAGTCCCAGCAGGCTGTCTGAACAGCCTTGGTGTCTGTGTTCTGGGTTGAAGACCAGTAGTAATAACCCTTGGTGAGTTTCGTGCCCTTGTTGTTTTCAAGACTGGTGTTGAGAGTGCCGATGTTGTTGAGAATCTCGCACATCTCGTCAATTGCAGGCATGTACCAACCATTTCCCTTGTCATTGCACCATTTCTGCGCCGGGAAGTAGGTTATGGAACTGTACTGATTGTTCAGAATCGTGTTCATGTTGGCAAGACCGTCGGTCTGGCTGTCTGCCCATGAATTGGCGGAACTGTACTCGGCCCACTGAACATAGGATTTTTCATCAAGGGCAAGTACCTTTACATAGTTCTCGTCAGCGTGCCATACGATTCCCACGACACCCTGTCTTTCATAATATTCACCTACCTCGTAGGATGATTTGAGAGGAGGGCAACCCTTCTGAAGAACAACCACTGTGACGACATCGCCGGTAGCACCTTTGATCGTGATGTTTGCCGTTCTTGCATCGGCTTCGGTGTTGAGATCATAGGCGAACTGCAGCTTTTCAGTGTGCGCTGCCTTTGTCTCAACCTGTTTGATCCATTCGGCGTCGCTGGTCACTTCGTATGTCATGTTTGTGCTGAGGGAAACTTCGAGAATGCCGGATGCGTCTGAAACTTCGTAGCTCAGGGTGGCTATCGAAAGAACTCCCTTTTCAAATCTGATCGCCTGATCCGCAACCTTGCTGGTAGCGTTGTTGATGGCCTCGACAATCACAAGACCTCCGTCCGGGTCTGAAGGGACATTGATGCTTACCTGCGCAGCAGTTTCGTCGACACTGGCAGACCATCCTTCAGATACGTATTTCACGTACACCACAACCTCTTCACCTTCCTTGGCCCCTTTGACCGTGTAGTTTACTTTTGCCGTACTGTTTGCGGAAACACCTACTGCCGTGCTCTGGCATACAAGTCTGAAACCTCCGAGCAGCGACACAGTGAATGACTCCCCGTTGGTAAGAGTGAATGTCACGTCTTCATCTCCGATCTTCACCTCCTTGAAGAAGGAATCGCCATCCTTTCCTTTGGCTTCCGAGAGAGTTGACCAGTACTCGTCACCCGGCCATTTGATGCACCAGTAACCTGAAATGATGGAAATCTGAGGGGTCTTGCCATCGTTGCCGTTGACCTTTACCTTAGGGTCCGTGTACTGTCCGTCAACAGTCCAGTAGTAGTTGTTGTCGCTTTCGTCAAGTTTGACACCAACTGCAGGAGTATGTCCATCGGTTCCATCCGCTCCATCGATTCCGTCCGCTCCGTCTTTGCCGTCGTGGATTGTGTATGTTTCATTGTTGCTGAGAGTCAAAGTGTAGTAATTGATCCCATCTTTAGTCTCAGTCTGGATATTCTGGATATATCCGCCATCCTTGATGGTGTTCACAAGAGCTTCAATGGATTTAACCTGCGTGTTGAGCTGTGCGACCAACTCTTCGAGAGTAGTAACTCTGGAGTCGATTTCATCGACTCTGTCCTCAAGATCATCAACTCTTGAGCAACCTGTAGCGGCAAGTATGCCGACACAGAGGAAAGTCAGAAACTTTTTCATGATAAATTAATGATATTAAATTTGTTAAGTTGTGTTTACCTGTCTATCATAACTGGAGGAGCGAGAGGCACGAACTTCTCGACATGATTTGATGCCGTTTTGGCATTGTCGCTCTTTGCCTTGTCGTTCTCATAGAAATCATTGAGGGAAAATGTCTTGCCGCATGCCTTGAAAATTCTGCGGACAATGGCTTCACGTGAAGGCGCATTGTAGTACATTCTGTTGTCTTCCATGCAGCTGATTCTTTCCGGCCGCCATACACCCTTGCTGTACAGCATTCCACCTTCAAAGAATCCTACGGCATCATAGCCGGCGCGTCCTATGAAATGTCCCCAATGAGCCTCATCCTTGTTGTTCGTGAAGGAAATGTTGTAGGCGAAGTATGGATCATAGGATCGCCATTCTTCAACCAGAGCCTTTTGGGTGGCAGGGATTGTGACATCGTTGTAACGGTATTCATCCTTGAGCCTGCCGAAACCGTGTCCGCCGCCTTCATGGACGACAATGTTCTGGAACGTAGACCCTACAGGGCAGATGGAAACCGACCTTCCGGTACGTTCCATCCAGCAAGTTCCGGCATACACATTGAGATTGACAAGCATCAGGATCGTGGTGTTCTGCAGTTCGGAGTCTGTCACTCCGGAAATCTTCTTGGCATAGGCGTAGGCTTTGTCCACGTCGCATGAAACCTCCGTACTGTTGCCGCCGACCAGTGTCGTGCTGAATGCGGTGTTCTTTGTCTGGGCCTTGCAGTCCATCATGTCGGATGTCACTGTTGCTCCGCTTTCTTCTGAATATACGGCCATTACTGAGATCCTGAAGTAATTCCGGTAGGTGGTGAAGGGCTCGATTCCGAAGAATGCGCTCACTGCTGTTTCGACATCCTTGTCGAACTTTCCGCCTTCCGAATAGTCATCCTTGGTGTAGCCGTCACCCATTATGATCAGGTGCACCGGTTTTGAAGCACCGGCGGATTCTGTCTGGTATCTGTAGATTTCGCCGTCTGTGTAGGCACCTCCGTCGCCTGTTGTCAGCGACCTTGTGACACTTTCGGCTTCTCCACCGAAATCATCAAGACTTTTCACCTTCCACACGTATCTGGTGTTCTTCTCCAGAAGTTCCGAAGGTTTGCAGGAGGTTGTCCCGGTGCTGTATGAAGACCAGGACTTTCCATTGTCCCGTGAAAGCATCAGACTGTAGCTGACGGCATCTCCGTCAGGATCGCTCGCCGCTTTCCACGAGAACGTACCGTTTATCTTGGCATCGGTCGCTCCGTCCTCAGGGCTGAGAAGTTCCGGTGCGGAAGGATTGCTGTTGGGAAGTTGCTGGCTTACTGCGATCATCGAAAATGTACCCCCGTAACTTACAGTCAGGAACTGCTTCCCGCGCGGTGTTCTGTCCGTGAACGGAGCCGGTGTGAGTGTGACGGTAGTCTCGCCGGCGGAGCCCTTCATCGGGCTGACCGTACACCATGATGCAGCTGCCGGGACGGTAAACTCCCAGTCATATTTCGAAGTTACGGTTATTGTTGCCGGAGTGCCGTTCTGGTCCAGCTCAACGCTGTAGGAACTTACGGAAAAGTCAATGCCTTCCTGCGTTATGGCTATTTCACACAGTGCTCCGCCGCCGCTTATTCTGACCAGACCGGTCCTTTCCAGTCCGCTGTTCAGCGCTGCGGTAATGGACAGGGTTGCGTTTCCGTTGCCGCTCGACGGAGAGCACACAATCCAGTCACAGTCCGCGGCTGCGGTCCATTCGCAGTTGGCAGTGATGTTTACGTTCTGCTTCTGCTCTGAAGACTTGAACGCAAGGCTGGCTGCCGAAGACTTTATGTCATTGCCTTCCTTGCTGCAGGAAGCGATGACCGTCAGCAGGAAAAGAAGTGGGAATATGATTTTCAGTAACTTGCTCATTGTGCCATGTAAGTGAATGTTGCATTGTCCTTTACTTCATCGTAAGTGTACAGGTAGGAATATGAACTGTCCGAGGAATGTACGGAATAGTCGAAACCTGTCGTACTTGTGATGGTACCGCTCTCATCGAACGACACCACAATCGGAGAAGAGCCCTTGCCGCTTCCCCAGAACATCATGTACTTGCTCTCATCCTTGCCGTAATAGTAGAAGGCGAGACCGAACGCATTGCTGGAGTTCAGGTTCCCTCTATAGTACCAGGAGCCATCGAAAGTTATGGTTCTGCCTTCGTAATCCACCACGCCCTTCAGTACCGGCATGATTTCACCGCTTGCCGACAGCAGATCATGTCCAAGATTGAACCAGTCGGCAGACATCGTGACCACCGAAGCGGTCAGTTTTGTGAATGTCACCGGGAAAGTGCTCTTCTCGGCCTTAATTTCGTATTTGCCGTATTTCAAATCCAAGGCGCAGAACCTGAATTCGTCCGACTGAAGTTCAAATTCGGAATTCACATTGCCCCATTCATCATAGACGGCCCCTCTTTCAAGCTTCACATCGAATATGGCCTTCGGAGCATGCGGCAGCTTGATTCTTACAGTCCTCTTGTCTTCGTCAACATCATAGTCCGCATAGGAATATTCCTTTCCGGAATTGTCCTCATACACGATGCTTACCGTGTTCTTGAGGTACGTATTCTTGTAGATGTCGAAAGGAAAGACTATTTCCAGAGCAGCGTCCCCGCTGTTCCATGCCGTTGCAGGTGCATCCTTGAAATAGCTGTCCTCCACGGTGAAATCCACAGTCGCATCGTCCCATCCGAGATTCTTGTACGTGTTTGTCTCAGTGTTGAAGGAGGAGTTCACTCCGTAGCCTTTGTTGCCGCTGAGATCAAGGAAAAGTCCCTGCGGGAAGCTTACAAGATAGCCGGCTCCGTTTGCAGGTTTCGGGCAATTGATTGTGGCAACATTGCCCTCCACGCTGATATATTCAAGCGGCAGATCCTGTTTTTCAGTCACTTCCATAGTCCCCCACTTGACATACTGGATGGTTGCGTAGCTCTCTTTGTTGAGTACGATATCCTCTGAATATTCCAGGATGAGAGTATTGCCGGACACCGATGATTTCACGATTGTAGGGATCTCGGTGTCACTCACCTTGATGTCCTTTTCCGCAAGGTAGCTGAGCAGACCGGTATCGGAAATGGCTGCCGCGTAGATCTTGTATTCGTGGTTCGGTTCGCATTCGAATTCCACTCTTTTCTTCACCTGGTCGACGGCATTGAACACCCCGCTCTGGAGCGCGGTCCCGATTTTGTCCATCACAATGTCCTGTGCTGCCGGAACCAGAGTGCTGCTGCCGTCAAGAATGACGTAACCGAATTGCGCGGTATTGAAATCGGCGGTCAATGTGAATGTCATCAGGTAATTGACGGCATTGTTCTGGTCAATCGTGACCACGGGTTTATCCTTGCCTGCATTCTGGGTGCTGAGTCCGTCTTCGGAGCAGGAAACCGCAATCAGGGAAAGGAACAGCGATATTGATAATGATATGTAATTTTTCATCTCCGGTCTATTTGTCTCTTGTCAATACTATGTCTGTGAATATCATCCATACTGAATCCGTATATTCCCCATCGGTTGTGAATATTGCGGCCGTAAGTCCGTACCCTCCGGACTGGAATGTGATGGTGTTCATGTCCGAGCTCCAGGAACCTTCCAGAGGAGTCAGAAGACTGAGCGAGTTGCCCGGAAGCACCGTGCAGCATCTTATGATGACATCGTAGGAAATGTCCGAGAACTGGAACACGTTTGCCATCAGAGTGTTTGTCTGGACATAGAGTGCATGGGCGTCCTCGTCGAAGTCCATGTACCATACAGGCTGTTTGGTCGGACTGCTGGTAGGAAATTCCCTCTGGTAGGATCCGAAGCCCCAGCAGACGAGCACGTGGCCTTCGTTGTTGTTTATGTCTGACTCAGTGAATCCGCCGCTGATGTTTACAGGGAAAGTCACTTTGTCTCCGTTATAATCTGTAGCTGAAGCCGTCCAGTCTCCCATCAGCTTGTCGTAAGGATTGTTGTCATTGTCTCTGATCTCAAGGACCGTCTTGCCGGTTGAAATCTCCGCTCCCTTGACATTCGTGATGGTCAGTTCAACCTGCCTGGTTTCATTGATGACGTCATTATCCTTGACTGTGAACTCGAGGAACACGGGCGCAAGATCCTTACCTTTGATCTTGAGACCTTCGGTCTGGGTGAAATGGATTACATCGTTCACGTCCACAGCCTCCTCAGAGATGATTCTGGCTTCGACATCGAATGTTACCGGATAAGTCTCCGCTTCTCCGGTGATTTCGAGCTGGATCTTGTTCAGACCGGCGCCCTCCTTGAATCTGTAGGTTTCCTGACTGAATCCTATGCGGATGTCTCCGGCTCCTTTGGTGTCCTTGGAACAGGAGACAATTCCTGCCGCTGCTGTCAACAGCAGGACGGCAATTACTGATATATTTCTGAATATGGTGTTCATTTTGTCCATTATAAGCTGTTAGTGTAAGCTGGATTCTGCTTCATCTGAGGATTCGCCTCCATCTCCGCAGTCGGGATTGGCCACAGGAAGAACGGATCATCAGCCGGTCTGGAAGCATTGACATAGTTGTCTCCAGGCATGAGAAGCGACGGATCCTGTCCTGCCGAACGTTTGAATCCTATGTGCCATCTCTTGATGTCGCTGAGCCTCTGACCTTCGCAGAAAAGTTCTCTCACTCTTTCATCGCGGATAGCGTTGGTGAGTGTCGTTCCGGAATAATCCTGATCTTTCCAGCCGCTTATTCTTCTCGACTTCAAAGCATTGAGATAATATGAAGCGACAGTCTCCTGTCCCGGCTTGTTGGATGCCGCTTCCGCAGCGATGAGGTACATCTCGGAAATCCTGAAGACTTTGGGCATATTCACATAATTCGTGACAGTACTGTAGAGTTTGGGATTTCCCGGGTATTTCACCATCAATGTCAGACGACCGGAAACCGGAGTGCTGATGTTCCTTGTGCTGAACCAGCTTGAGTACCTGATGTCGTTTGCCTGGTCGTAAAGGTTCAGGACCCAATCCTCCGGAACATATTGCGGATTGTCTTCACCAACCACTCCCGATCTGTTGTAGATGAAATACCGGAAAGAATTTCCGATATCGTCCGGACCGGTCATGGCCACCTGCCAGATGGTCTCCGTTAGATTGTCATTCTTCCATCCGTCTGCAAATTTGGCGGCATCAGTGCACAATGTGTAGTTGCCTCCGTCAATCAGTGATTTGGCGGAAATCAGAGCCGTGTCATAGTCGTGCATCAGCAGAGCTACCCTGGCTTTGAGTGCAGTGACCACATCCTTCGTGACATAAGGTGAGTTCTGATAACCTTCTGTCTGCACGTACTCCTCGGCGGTGGCAATGTCTGCAACAATCTGGGCGTAAGTCGTTTCCAGCGACGGACGTCCCGGATATTTCCTGGAATCTCCTGTTGGGTCATATTTCGTGACTACCGGCACGCCCATGGCTTCTTCGCTTGTGGAAGGGTCGTAGTCTTCGCAGTAGTACTGAGCAAGAAGCAGGTACAGGTGAGCTCTGAGGTAGGAGGCTTCACCGAGAATTTCCTTTACCGAAACCTCATCCTCCTCAGAAAGAGTTCCGCTGCCAAGCAGTTTCTGCGTCCCTTCAATCAGGAAATTCGCGTTGCCGATGTAACCGTAGAGTCCGTACCAGACATCGTTTGCGGTACTTTCACCGGCAGTGACAGAGTAACTGTAGTAGTCTCCGCTGTAGTTGCCGAAGTTCTTCACTGCATGGAAAGAATCGGCCTGCAGTTCGGGAATATATATGAAGTACCCTGTAAAGCAATACTTCATGCCGGCATAGAGCCCCGTAAGGAAAGACTGGCAGTCAGCCGCGCTTTCCATGGAATCTTCTGTATTGATGGCATCATCCGGGTACTTGTTCAAGTCACAGGACACTGAACTTATCGCCATGACGGATGCCAGAACGGCTTCAAAGAATATTTTGTTCGTTTTCATTGTCTTTTGAGAATTAGAAGGTCACCTCTATGCCACCTACCACCTGACGGGAGTTAGGGTACATTCCGCTTGTCGCGTTGGAATAGCCCACTTCTGGGTCATATCCCTCGAAATCTGTGATCGTGAGAAGATTCCTTCCGGTCACGTAGAACTTCACGCCGGAAAGCACCTTGAGAGGTTCAAGCATCTTCTTTGGCAGGCTGTAGCTGACCGACAGATTCTTCAGTCTCATGAATGCTGCATTGGAGAATCTGGAGGTGTCATGATAGAACGGAGTCCCGTATTTAGGAATGTCCGTTTCCTGTCCCGGATGAGTCCAGATGTTGAGCATTTTGGTTTCGAAATTGCTGTTGAACAGCAGGTTCTGTGGATTCATCGTGTAGTATCTCTCGTTCAGGAAAATGTATCTCTTCCCGATGAACTAGAAATCCGCATTGATCCCAAGTCCTTTCCATGAGAAATTCGTGGAGAAGCCTCCGGACCATTTGGCATTGGTGTCCATGCCGCAGAACTGCATGATGTCATCGCTGTAAGTCTTGGTCAGGTTACCGTTGAGGTCGTACCACATCGGCGAACCGTCCTCCGGATCGACGCCTGCGCGAACCTGAGTATAGACAAGGGATGAAGAATATCCGACCTGATATTTCAGAGAGTAGTCAGGGAAGGAAATCTCATCAAGTCCCTGGTAGAGCTTTGTGATTTCATTGTCGTTGTAGTTCAGGTTGACGGAAGCCCCCCAGTAAACGTTTTTGGAGTGGATGAAATCGAAATTCAATTCTATGTCAAAGCCTCTGTTTACCATGGAAGCAACATTGCCCCAACCGTACGAATGACCTGTCGTAGCTGAATATGGTATCTCCATAAGCAGATTCTTCGACTGCTTGTTGTAAAGCTCCAACCCAAAAGAAACACGGTCGAAGACACGTCCCGAAATCTTGTAGTTGAGAGTTCCGACGGTCTCCCATGTAAGATCGCTGTTAGGAATCTGGGAAATCGCCCAACCGGCATTGCCGTTGTATTTCGACCCTGAACCCACAAGACCGAGAGAAGCATACCACTCGCTCAGTCCGGAGTTGCCGGTGGTACCGTAACTCAGGTTCATGTTCAGATCGTCAACCCAGGAAACATTTTTCAGGAACGGCTCGTTCTTGATTTTCCACATGGCTCCTACTGAATAGAAGGTAGCGTACCTGTGATTCTTTCCGAAGAGGGAGGAACCGTCAGTACGGACGGAGGCATCGATGAAATATTTTCCGGAGTACTCATAGTTCATGTTGAGGAAGAATGAGTTGAATGCGCATTCCATGGTACCGCCGTTCCAGGAATCAATGCTGGTCGTCGAACCTATGGACACGAGTCTGTCATCCGTGAGCCCCGTTCCGGTCATGCTGAAAGTCTTTTCCTTCTTTATGAAGGACTCATGTCCGAGCAGAACCGTGAAGAAGTGCTTTTGGGCGATGTCGTTTTTGTACTCTATCGTGTTTGTTGACGAAAGCTGGCTGTAACGCTGGAAAGCCTGGGCATTGGTTCCCCTTGCGGATGACGGAGTATAGGAAGGGTAATGAATGGATTCGTTCGTGTAGTCGAAAGCATCGACAGCCTGCTGAAGCCGTATGTTCAAACCCTTGACCGGAGTGAACAGGAAATATGTCTGTCCCATCAGATTCACGGCCTGCCTGTCATTGGTGTTCTTTTTATAATATTCGTTCAGATCAATGTCATTGTTCCAAGGGTAAACTTCATACACATCACCGTAGGAGAAAGTTCCGTCGTCATTGTAGACAAGCTGGTATGGCGTGTAGTACGGAATGCCGGTAACCGCCTGCAGAATAGGCGACTGGGTGTACCATCCGGTAACAATTGTCTGGTATTTCGTGAAACTTAACGCGATGTTCGTCCCGATCTTGAACCATTTGGCCAACTGAATGTCCAGGTTGGTTCTGAGATTGTACCTGTCCGATCCTGAGTTTGACTTGGCGGTTCCTTCCTCGCTGAGGTAGCCGAATGACACATAATAGTTTGTTTTGTCGGTGGCTCCCCTGAACGACACATCTCCCTGAAGTACCGGAGCAGCTTTGTCGAAAAGGTAGTCTGTCCAGTCGAAATTGATGTTGTTGCCAAGAATGAAATTCTTCTTTGCCAGGAAAGACGGGTCAGATGAAAGTGACGGAACGCACAATTGTTCGAATTCAAGCAGTTGGGCGGAATTCATCATGTCCATGTTGTAGTTGGTCAGCATGGACACTCCGCCCTGGGCCCGGACTGAAACTGTGGGCTTTTCTCCCTTCTGTCCTTTCTTCGTGGTGACCACGATGACACCGTTGGCCGCACGGGAACCGTAGATAGCCGTCGAAGAAGCATCCTTCAAGATGGAGATATTCTCGATATCCTGAGGGTTTATGCTTGAAAAGACATCGGAACTTACGGGTACTCCGTCAAGGATGTAAAGCGGGGAGTTGCTAAGGTTCAATGATGAAACGCCACGAAGTCTTATGCTTACCGAGCTTTGAGGTTCACCGGAAGTGTTGAAAATCTGAAGGCCGGCCACTTTGCCCTGCAGTGCGTCACCGATGTTGGATGACGGACTTGACGCAATGTCCTTTGAAGAAACAGTCGCCACTGACCCGACAATGTTTCCGATTTTCTGGCCGGAACCATAACCGATGACTATCGTCTCTTCCAGATACTGGGTGTCACTTTCCAGAGTAACCATGATGCTGGTCCGGCCTGCGACTTTTTCGGTGAGGGTCTTGTAGCCGAGAATCGAGAAAGTCAATTTTGCATCAGGAGGGACTGAAAGCGAGAACTCTCCGTCAGCACCGGTGGATGTGCCGGTTTTCGTACCTTCTACAAAAACGGTTGCACCGACAATCGGTTCGCCCGATGTGTCAGCGACCGTACCTTGGACTTTAATGTTCTGGGCAGTTGCCGTGAACAATCCGGCAACTGCAACAAACATTGAGATCAGTCCTTTGGGGATAAGGGAATGAGTCATTTGTTTTATTTGATTATTTGATTATTTGTTTGTTCGTAATATATATTTTATATGTCCGCCTGTATATTTATATGTCTGTCGTTATAAGTGTTCCTCCCAAGTCATAGCCAGCCGCCGTTTTCCGAAATTCCGGCTCTGCAGATGATTGAAATCTTTCTGGTTATCGGTATGCCCTGCGAATCCGCCGTGACGGTCAGATAGCCGGAGCCCGGTTTGGTGCAGTTGATTGAAAGAGTGTTTCCGGCCACCTTCAAGTCACCGGACACTCCAATAGAAGATCTGGAAGCCTCGTCCATTTCAACTGCGATGTTGTTGAGGACGGCCGATTGCGCCCCAATCAATTCAGTAAGGTCCAAGTCAGTTGTTCCGATCTGCAGCTGGAATGACGGTGTGCCTTCAATGTTCATGAGAAGTTTCCATGCATCGACCGCACCTGTACCCATGTTGCCTATGTAATATGAAAGTTCCATGTCACTCTCGGTGTCCAATGGCTTTGTGCCCGTAAAATAACTGTCAATGCCGTTTACTGAAGTCAGCAGCATTGAGATGAACTCCTCCCGTGAAAATTTCAGCCCGAGCTTCTTGGCATAGGACAGGCCCAATGCGACAACTCCGCTGACGTGCGGCGTCGCCATTGACGTACCCTCCATCCATCCGTAGTCACCAGTGTAGTCACTTCCCGGAATCGTGGACAGAACCTGACATTTTTTGTTGTAGCCGGCACGACCGACGTAGTAGTCTCCGCCTGGGGCTGAAATGTTGCATCCGGTACCGTAATTGGTGTAGCCGGCCGGTTGGTATCCCGGACCGAACGCGGTAACGGAGACGACATCCTTCAACCCTCCAGGATAGCTGCAGATGCGTTTGCTGTTGTTGCCGGCAGAGAAGATTATGATGTTTCCGTCCACCACATCGCTGTGACAGTTCGTTTTGTTGAGAAAATACTCGATGCCGGCATATTCCGCGCTGCATCTCTTCTTGAATTCCTCATCGGTTTTGTACTCGCCGGCATCATAGCCGAATGAACATTGCGCAACCGTGGCTCCATTGTCTGCGGCATACATGAAAGCTCTGGCAACCGAGGCGCTTGACGATGTGCTTCCATCGAATATCTGGCAGGACATCAGCCGCACCCCATCTCCATTTCCAGTACCTCCCGCGACACCGCACACGCCTATACCGTTGTTGTTCACGGCCGCTACGGTGCCCGCAACATGAGTTCCGTGACCTGAGTCACCGCTCTTGTTCCATGAGATCTCCGATTTGTCCGATGCGAAATTGTACCCGTGGACATCATCGATGAATCCATTCCCGTCATCATCGACCCCAGGCTCTCCGTTCAGTTCGGCTTCGTTTGTCCAGAAGTTCGCTGCAAGATCCGGGTGGGTGTACATGACACCTTCGTCAATTATCGCAACGACAATCGAAGGATCCCCTCCGGTGAGTCTCCAGGCGTCCTTCACGGAAATGTCGGCGCCTTCAACTGCGGTTTTGCAGATGTTGGTGTTGCCGGTGTTTATCAGATGCCATTGGTCTGAAAGGTTCGGATCATTGAAAATCAACTGGTCCGCCGACGATGACCTTGTCCTCGGTGTCAAACATTCCTGAGGCAGAGCCATGCTCTCGGATGGATTCTCCCTAATGATTTTGTTGTACTGGATTTTATCGACGTCCTCTCTTTCCGACAGAATGCCGGCTATGCTTTCAGAAGGGATTTCTGCGGAGAATCTGGCTATGAACCAACACTTCAGGCTGGCATCCCCGCTTCCTGAAAACAGAGGCTCGAGACTTATAGCGGCCGACCCTGAAATGATCTCGGAGGGTACTTCCTCACCGTCTTTGAATCTGACGAGCAGAGTTCCATTCTCTGAAGAACTGCTGTCGTTTACTATCTTTGAGACTGTGCTGCCTTCTGCCTGTCCTGGAGTATATTCTTCACATCCCCAGAACAACAAGGCACTTGCCATCACAATCACTGATAATGTACCCTTTTTCATAGCCGTAAATAAAAAACTTACTAATATAGGCACAATAGGCCGTAATTCCAAAATTAATCGGCCGGTGTAAAGAAAAAGAGCGGTTGACCAGTATCTTGGTCAATCGCTCTGTCTTTCTTACTGCTCGTCGAGCAGCTGGAGATGCTGTACATAGATCGCTTTCATCTTTGCGGTCCTCTTCTTCACAGAAGGTTTCTCGAAATTCTTGCGGGCGCGAAGCTCACGGATAGCACCGGTCTTCTCGAACTTCCTCTTGAATTTCTTAAGAGCTCTTTCGATGTTCTCGCCTTCCTTGATTGGAACTATGATCATGATGTTTTTACCACCTCCTTTTTCTAAGCGGGTGCAAAGGTAAGGAAAAAATCTTGAATTCAGACAACGGTGAATATTTTTTTTCATACGTAAATTATTGCTAATTTTGTAGAAACAGAAATGTTATTTCAGGGCAGATAAAATAAAATGGACAGTCCGTTTCTCTATAACCGTTACGTCACAGGCCAGCATTTCATAGGGCGGAAGGAAGACTGCACTATTCTTGGCAATCTCCTGAGACAAGGGGAAAACGTAGTGCTTTGGGAACCTTTTGGAACCGGCAAGAAATCTCTTGTGCATCAGGTGTTCACCAGAATGAAGGTCGGAGGTGGCAACTTTGTTGTCGGGGAGGTTTCCGCCTTGGACATCCGTTCCGGGGAAAACTTCGTCAGCAGGCTCGGAGCCGCAGCCATCCGTCTTGCGGCTTCCACTCCCGATGAATACGAGCGCATTGTCACAGAAAAATTGTCCGGAACTCACTATGTCTTTGACAGAAAAGCTTTTTCGGATGCAGACACGATTCTGTCCACAAACTGGAATCTTGACGACAATGACCTGAAGGCAGTCCTGAGGCTTCCTTACCTTCTTGCAAAAGAAAGGCAGGACAGGAGTTATCTGATCATCGATGAGTTTCAGAACATCGATCTTGCCGATGACGGCGAGAAAGTGTTCAAACTTATGGAAGAGGTAATCGATGAAATGCGTGCTACCGGCTCCGGGCAGTTCTCCTACATATTCATCGGTTCTCAGGTCAATGCGATGGCGGACATATTCATAAAGCGTCATTTCTTCTACCGCCGCGTGACCCGCATGAAGATGAGCCGCATCGACGAGAGGGAGATTGTCGAGCACATCATCAAAGGTTTCCTTGCGAGCGGCAAGGTGATCGACAGGGACCTTGTCAGCGGAGCCTGTCGCCTGTTCAAATGCAATCCTTTCTACATCAATCATTTCATCTCGGTTTGCGATGCCCTGTCCAAAGGCTACATCATGGAGCCCGTGCTGCTGGAGGCCCTGGCGACGGTAATTGCCGTCAACAAGGGGCGCTTCATCTCCGCCGTGAACGATCTCACGACATTCCAGGTCGGTCTGCTTAAAGCCGTCCTGGACGGTTACACGAAATTCAGCACCGCGGAAGTGATCCGGAAATATGCCCTGAGCTCATCGGCCAACGTGCGCCGCCTAAAGGATGCGCTGATGAAAAAGGAGATCCTGACATTCGTGGGCGAGGAAGGACGCCCTGTCATCCTTGACCCTCTTTTTGAATATTGGCTCAGAAACTACTATTTCAGGAAGAATCAATGAAAAGAAAGATAGCTGTTCTTACCGGTGCCGGAGTGAGTGCCGAGAGCGGGCTCAGTACATTCAGAGGCAATAATGGACTGTGGGGTGAATATGATCCCGAAGAGGTCGCATCAATCCAGGGATGGTACCGCAACCGTGCTCTTGTGCTGGATTTCTACAACGGGCTCCGCAAGAGTCTCTCCGAGGTCAAACCGAATGCCGCGCACTATGCCATTGCCGGGCTTGAAAATGAATATTCAGTGACCGTCATCACACAGAATGTTGACAATCTGCACGAAAGAGCTGGAAGTACGAAAGTCCTCCACCTTCACGGAGAGGCGACAAAGGTTCGCCCCGAGGAAGGAATATACGATCGGACATATTCAGAAAAAGAGGTCATCGACATCGGTTATGATGAAGTTCATCCTGGAGACAAGGCACCCAACGGAAGCCAATTGCGTCCACACATAGTCTTTTTCGGGGAGGCAGTGCCGAACATCGAGAAGGCTATCGACATCGTGTCCGAGGCGGATGTGATGCTGATTGTCGGCACTTCCCTCAATGTCTATCCTGCAGCGGGGTTGTACCGCTATGTCTCGAACGGAGTCCCGATCTACCTTATCGACCCTGAGGATGTCGCCGTCAGCGACCCGCGCATCACCCACATCCGCGAAGTCGCCACCAAAGGCATGGAAACCTTCCGCAGAATGCTGGAGGGGAAATAGCAGCCCCAAGGCATGTTCCGCCTTGCAAAAATTTCGAAATAATCTGTCCGCTGCTTTTGGACCATTGCATTGAAAGATCAATGGATATTCTCATCTTGTGTCCGGTTGATCAGTCCTGACACAAACAATAGCCATTATGAGTAAAAGACTCCTGTTCCTTTCAGCCGCGCTGGGGCTGTTCGGCCTTCCGTCCCGCGGCCAGCTATCCGCCACAGGCCATCTTGAGAGAGCGACGGGAGCATATCGGGGCGAGATTGATGCAGTCACGCACGACGGAAGGGGTAACGGAAGCGAATATGCCCGAATATGATCCCGTCACTCGAGTGCGGTGTGTGAGTGGCGCGGATAAGGTCGAAAGTGCTACCGT
>CAZXVE010000005.1:0-32146 GCA_964644125.1 uncultured Muribaculaceae bacterium | reverse complement strand
TTTGTCAAGCAAAAAGGCCGGAACTGTCATTTTACCCCTCAAGCGCTTCGCACCAGCTCCCCGGGGAGCGCCGCCCACCACCGCCTCCCCCGCCGGGAGGCCCGTCGCTTTGCTCCGATTTATTTGTCAAGCAAAAAGGCCGGAACTGTCATTTTACCCCTCAAGCGCTTCGCACCAGCTCCCCGGGGAGCGCCGCCCACCACCGCCTCCCCCGCCGGGAGGCCCGTCGCTTTGCTCCGATTTATTTGTCAAGCAAAAAGGCCGGAACCGTCATTTATCCCGGAACCGGCCTTTACCACTTAAGCGCTTCGCGTTAGAGCTTGCGGTTTTTGTAGGACTCTATGCAGTTCGGGATAATCCGCTTGTACTGATTGCTGGTGAAAAGAGGAGACGATATGATGAAATCGGCGGTGCTCCGGTTCGTGGCGAACGGAATGTTGTACAAGGAGGCCAGGCGAGTCAATCCCATCACGTCGTTCTGATGCCCCTGCATGATGAGATTGTCGCAGAAGAAGACCAGCATGTCGATTTTCCCTTCAGCAATCATTCCTCCGATCTCGAAGTCACCTCCAAGCGGACCGCTGAGCATGCACACCACAGAAGGCGCTTCCGGACCGAGTTTCTCCGTCAAGGCCTCAGACACAAGACGGCCGGTTGTCCCGGTGCAGAACAGATGGCAATGTTTGAGTGAGCCGGCGTTGTAACGTACCCAGTCCAAAAGCTCCTGCTTTCTGGAGTCATGCGCAACCAATGCAATGTTAGTTATCATATTCTTTAGTGTTTATTGTTTGTTTTTCCTTTTGTCTATTGCCGTATCCGGTTCACCCGTGGCTTTCGGAATAATGACCTTCCTTACCTCATGAGGACCATTTTCGTAAGCCGCCGCTCTCTGTTCTCGCTTCTTTCTGCCGGAAAACAGGTTCCGGAAGAATTCCTTGAACGTGTTGAATTCTCTCTGATAGGCAATGCCGACACCGTTTCTCTGCGTGTTGTCAAGATAATTCGTGTAGTCGTCCGCCGAATGCGAGAACAGATTCAATCTCAGCTGTCCTGATTTGTCGAGCTTGATTTCGATGTCAAGGTTGCCCACCACATCCCCGTCTGAAGTGGAGGAGTTGGTATATTCCCGGTTTCCGACATTGCCGTTGACGATGACCCTGTTGTTGAACAGCTGCGTTGAGACTGCGACGTCGAAAATGCTTGTGCCGCTTTCACTGGATTGATAGTTCAGCCCGAAGTCCAGCGGAATGTCCAGTTTCTGAAGAATGTTGTTCAACTGACCTGCCATTATTTCAGCAACATTGGAGTAGAGCATGTTGGAGTTGTTCACGACTCCGGACTGTTCGTCAGGCATGAAACTTCCGGATATCAGCAGTGCGAGGAACTGCCTCTGAACCTTGTCTTCCGTATTCAGGGCACTTTCCACTCTGGATTTTGTGGTAGGGTCAAGGTCTGGAACCTCTATGGAGAATGTGAGTTTGGGCTCGCGCATTTTCCCGGACACTCCGATTCTGCAGTTTACCGCCCTGCGGGCAGAGACCGCCGTCGTGTCAGAGATGAGAGTGGCAACCGAAGCCTTCGTCGAATATATTCCGTTGATGTCCAGATCGCTGTCCATTATGTCTCCGTTGAAACGGATAGAACTGCCGTCGGAGATGGAGAAATCCCTTTTGGCAATGTCCATGGCGTTGAAGTGGAAGTTGCCGGAACTTATCGTGTAGTCTCCGTTGATCAAGAACAGATCCCTTCCCGGGCGCACTTCGATGTCAATGGTACCTTGTCCCCGGCCGCTCAGTACATTGCCTGCCGAACGGTCGATCTCAACGTGGGCCTCTGTACCCTGATTTGCGTTGATCCGTAGCTTCAGACCGAAATCACTGCCCTTGCCGCTTTCCTTGGCAATGTCGTTCATCATTGCCTCGTAAGGATCCACATAGATTTCCTTGAACACTTCCTTGAAAGCAAGAAGGTCGTTATTGCCGTCATTGGAGGTGTTGTCAATAGGAATATGAATGCTCCCGCTCTTGTCCGTGCGTGCATCCACATCCAGTTGTATAGCTTCGAACGGCCCTTTGACCGAGACATCGCCGCTGGCGAACAGATGACCGTAGAAAGCCTTGTTGTCGTCTTCCGACATGTCTATCGCTTCCATGCTCCGCATCTTGATCCTCGTGTCCATTCTGAAGTCCCGGAGATGGTTGAACATGAGGCCTCCGGAGATTGTTCCGGTGCCCTCGTGTCGATCCTTGACTTCAAGACCGTCAAAGTGGAGTCCGTCATCCGAAATCGTGAACGGACCGCTGACCTGGTAAGGAACGTTCGTGAATCCGACTCTGAGAAGAACATCATCGAATCTCGTACCTTCGCTTGACAGTGACAGTGAATCGAGCGGTCCGTCAACTCTGACAGTTCCGCTGAGGAATCCGCCCATCTCGCTGAATACCGATCTCAGGGCCGGAGCGATGTAGCCGACGTTGAGGTCGTTGAAATCGGCCGTTGCACCGACTCTTCTCTCTTGAAGAAAATAGTCTCCGTTGATGTTCAGTGTCCTTTTCCCATCAATGTCATTTCTGGCTATCACGTGCATCTTTCCGTCATCGAGCGAACCTGCCAGCCGCAATGTTCCCATCTTCTGTCCGGCAATTTCAGTTGAATCACAGGTGAGGTTCATCATCATCCCCGGGTTTGTCTTCCATGGGGAGGAGATTATGGCATGGCCGCTGGCGAGTCCTGAGATCCCGAAACTTTCCCCGAGGAATTTGTTGAGAAGGCTAAGGTCAACTTTTGCAAGATTGACGGAAAGCGTGTCCTTTACGGTGGATGAATATCCTCCGTTGACTTTTATGGACTGTGAAGAGCAGCTGGCCGTCAGGTTGTCAACGGTGATGTCCTTCCCAGTCAGATTGATGCCGGATTCTGACACGCTCCATGCATCATCATCGTACCAGATGAAGGACGGAAGTGTTCTGGTGTTCACGGTAAGGTTGCCGTCACCGTCCCGTCCGATCTTCCCGGTGAGATAGAGTTCGCCCTTGTTGACCGGGTCCGTTCCATTGTCGAAAGTGAATCCGGCTCCGAAGCCGTCATTCCGCGCAAAGAACAGAAAATTGTCTTCGAGAAGATTCAGACCTGACACCGAGGCTGACGAACAGGTCATCGTGGCGTTCAGGCTGCTGTCTCTGTTGTCGAAACTGAGATCGACGTCCTTGAGAAAATTCTTTCCCAGCGCGATGCGCGGCAATCTGGCTGTAGCCGTGACTATTCCGTCTTTTGCAATGTTCAGGCGTATCTTCGAACCTTTCGCGATGTAAAGACCCGGCTTCAGGAACGAGAGGATGTCCAGTGCATCGCTGACATCCAGACTGATGTCATATTCATCTCCGTTCCACTGCTGGATCTTTCCTGGGTACAGGGAAGGCAGTTCCCTTTGCATTGTCAGGCTCTGCACATCCTTGACGAGTCCGGTGAGCGGTCTGGTCCCGATGAATGTTCCGTTTACGAATGAGGATGTGATGTTGATGCGGTTGACGTTGTTGTTGGAATGCGACTTCACGCAGATGTCACCTATCTCATGCCAGCCTTTGTCATTCTCCAATGTTAGTCCAGTCACGTCCAGATCTCCGATCAGGTCGCCCCGGCTGATGTTCATGTAGTTGGCGTTGACCTGACCGGAAATCTTTGAATTTTCCCTGCTGTCCAGCTTCAATGCATGAAGGTCAGCATATCCGATTGATGCATAGAACTTGTAGAGGCCGTTGCGAGTCTTGTCCGACAAAGTGAACAGACCTTGGAACAGGAATTTCAAGTTGGGGTCGCTGCAGACTATGCGGCCGTCGAATGCTTTGTCCGAGTACACTCCTGCCGCCGCAATGCCTGTGTAGGAATAGCCCAGGGCTGACAGCTGTTCAACGTAAAGCGAGTCTATGCCGAGTCTGGTCCTGCCTTTCCCGAGCGTCATGTCCAGAGTGCTTCGCATAGTGACATCTCCAAGCTGTTTGATTCCGGTCAGCTCCCCGACATCAAGGTTCCTGGTGGAGACCTTCCCTTCTATTTCGATGGCTTTGCCTTTGGCTGTAAGATTTCTTAGCTGTGCATCGGAAGCTACGGATCCCATGCTTGAGGAAAGGATTCCATCCACATCAAGCCTGTTCAATGTGCCTTTCGCGTTGCCGTTGAAGGTCAGCCTGGCATCCGGTGCGAATCTGGAAAGGTCAATGGCGGCACTCGGGGCAAAACCGCGGACAAAAGTACCAAGCCCTTTTGTCGTGAAGGAGAATCTTTCCAACGAAAAGTCCATCGTCATGCTGACCGACGACGGAAGTCCGGAAAGCCTTCCGTTTGCCAGACCGGAAACGTCGCTGAACATTTCGTGGAAGTTGAAGCCGCTGATGGTCATGTCACTGACCGGACCGTGCACCTCCGCATTCTTGAGTTCTACGGCGGTCTTCATCTTGCGAAGTGAAGGGGCAAAGTAGGAAATGCTCTTGAAATCAATCCTGCTGTCATGAATAAGCCCTGTCATCACCACTTCATCGATATATTTCGAAAAAGAAGCGATGCCTGAATATTCCATTGCATATTCGGACATGCTGATGTCGGACCAGCAGTCGATCAGGTGCAGGTTCCTGATTGAGGTTCTGTCTTTGCCGACTGTGGGTTCTCCGGACATCTTCAGGATCCGGTAGCCGCTCCTTTCGCTTGCGCTGAGCATGTCCACATCGCCGTGGACAATCCCGTCTGCATAGGAGATGTTGCGGGCGCGCAGTGTGTGGGCTGTGACATCCAGATTTTTCCAGTCTATGCCATATTCACGCAGCGGTGCTTCCTTGTTCCGATTCAAGAGTCTGAATCGGAAGTTCCTTATGTTGACTCTATCGGCGTTGAGCCTAAGCTTCATCGGTTTCCGGTCTTTCTTTTCGCCGGACTTCACGAAAAAACGGCTGATGTTGCTTCCGCGTTCGTCTTTGGCGAGAGAAAACGAGCCGTCACTGACGTTGAGCCTTTTGACATGAATTGCTCTTTCGCTTCGCAATCCCTTGAGCGACAATGTTATCACGATGGATCTGGCGTTTGCGACCGTGTCTATCTTTGCACCGTCCCATCCAATGACCGGGTTTTTGTCGATGAGTACCACATCCTTGAGAACCAAGGCCGTGAAGGGCTTTATGTGGACTTTGGAGAACTCTATTCTGCCATTTACTGCATCTCCCAGAACTTCAACGGCCTTTCTGGCAATCGATGTTTGAACTGCCGGAATCTGCAAAAGAATCCAGCCGGAGAACAACAGTGAAGCCGCCACTACAATGACACCCCAGAATATCTTAAGAGTTTTTTTCAATCCTTGTCAGCCATGGGGTGCAGAGAGGTTGTCTGCAGCCGGTGGCATATCTCAACAAAGATACTAAATATCTGTTGGATTGCCGAAAATAGTTGTATCTTTGCTGCTCGAAAATTTCTTTGAAGAATATGTCGGATTATATCCTTGGAATCGAATCGAGTTGCGACGACACTTCGGCCGCAGTGATCAAGGACGGGTTCCTGCTGTCAAATGTAATTGCCAGCCAGCAGGTCCACAAGGATTATGGAGGAGTCGTTCCTGAACTTGCCTCCAGAGCCCATGAGCAGAACATAGTGCCTGTCGTAAGCCAGGCGTTGGACAAGGCCGGAATCAAGGCCTCCGATCTCACGGCTGTCGCGTTCACCCGCGGTCCGGGACTTCTGGGGTCGCTGCTTGTCGGCACTTCGTTCGCCAAGGCACTGGGCGTGGCCTTGAACATCCCGATCATTATGGTAAATCATCTTCAGGGGCACATACTCGCGGATTTCGTAAAACAGGAGGGTAAGGAGAACCGGCAGCCGGCTTTCCCTTATCTTTGCCTGCTGGTCTCCGGGGGTAATTCACAGATTGTCAAGGTAAACGGGCCGCTGGACTATGAGATTCTGGGCCAGACAATCGACGATGCCGTCGGTGAGGCTTTTGACAAGTGTTCCAAAATGATGGGTCTCGGCTATCCGGGCGGGCCCGTTATCGACAAACTTGCGAAACTTGGTGATCCGAACCGTTTCAAGTTTGCAAAACCGCAGATTCCGGGGTTGGACTACAGTTTCAGCGGAGTGAAAACGTCGCTTCTGTATTTTGTGCGTGATGAGATGAAGAAAGATCCTGAGTTTATGGAGAAAAATAAAGAGGACATCTGCGCCGGTTTCCAGAAAACTCTGATTGACATCCTGATGGACAAACTGATCAAGGCTGCCCGGCAGACCGGAATCAAGGAGGTGACCATTGGCGGGGGAGTCTCAGCCAACAGCGGACTTCGGTCCAGGATCGAGGCTGAGGGTCTCAAGCGAGGCTGGAACACTTACCTGCCGGAATTCAAGTTCACCACGGATAACGCTGCGATGATTGCCATAGCAGGCTGGTTCCACTATCTCGCAGGCGAACGAACACCGCTTGATGTCGCTCCAGTTTCCAGAATCGCCGACTATTGATTGCTTTCAACCGGACTTTCTGTCCTTGTTTGTTATAGAAAAAATATCTGCAGTAGAATAACATGATAGAATTTGAAATGACAGGCCGTGTCGGTCGTGACCTCAGGCCGGATGATGTCAGAATTGTCGCGGCGCGGGAGATGAACCTTCGCGGCAACGCAATCATCAATGTGATTGATCCGACAAAATCCTACCAACCTACATTCCCTAACGCCGATGTGACCTGTGTGGTCGCCAAACGCTCCATTGATGCCCGCAACGATGTGGTTTACCGCTATCGTATCGAAGGGTACAACCATCGCTTTGAATCATATGTCCCTTACGAGATTCCTGAATACAAGGATGTTTCGGATGCGGAGCCTGTGATCATCGTGGGAGCCGGACCGGCCGGAATGTTCGCTGCTCTGAAATTGCTGACCCTTGGCTTCAAGCCAATAATTCTGGAAAGGGGCAAAAACGTGCACGAACGGAAGTTCGACATAGCCGCGCTTACCCGTGAAGGTGTACTGAATCCTGAATCCAACTATTGCTACGGCGAAGGTGGTGCCGGTACATTCTCGGACGGAAAACTTTTTACCCGTTCTTCAAAGAGAGGCGATATCCGTGAGGTTCTCCATCAGTTCGTGAACTTCGGAGCAAGTCCGCAGATTCTGGTCGATGCGCATCCGCACATCGGAACTGACCGTCTGCCTAAAGTTGTGGAGAACATCAGAAACTGCATCATTTCAAGGGGCGGGGAGTACCATTTCGGTACCAAGGTGACGGACATAACCCGCAATGACGATGGCCTGATTGAAGTTGAAGCTCTTGATTCGGAGAATCTGACAAAGACCGGGAAACCGAGTGTGCGGAAATATTCAGCAAAGAAGGTAATCCTTGCGACAGGCCACTCCGCCCGCGACATCTACGAGATGCTCGCCGCCAAGGAGTGCCAGCTGGAGGCCAAGGGCTTCGCTATGGGCGTGCGCGTCGAGCATCCGCAGTCCCTTATCAATGACATCCGCTACCACGGCCAGTGGGAGCAAGGAATGCCCGCTGCGGAATATTCATTCACCGAGCAGGTCGGTGACCGCGGTGTGTTCTCGTTCTGCATGTGTCCGGGCGGTGTGCTGGTGCCTTCGGAAACGGAGTCTGAGACCATTGTCATGAACGGAATGTCGAATTCTGCCAGAAGCGGGAAATTCGCCAACGCAGGAGTGGTGGTGCAGATCAATCCGGAGGATATTCCTGAAGAATATGCCGACAAGGGAGCGTTTGCAGGTCTTGAATTTCAGAAAGATGTGGAAAGGAAGATGTGGGAATATGCCCATAGCCATTCTGAAAATGCGTTTGCCGCACCTGCTCAGAGAATGGTGGATTTCTGCGAAGGGGAGGAGTCCGAGGATCTTCCGGCCACTTCCTACAAGCCTGGTGTAGTGCCTGCTCCGCTGCATGAACTTCTTCCTCCATTCATTGCCGAGAGACTTCAGGATGCTTTCCCGATAGTGAACCAGAAATCCATGAGAGGCTATTACACCAATGATGCCCTTCTGATAGGTGTGGAATCCAGGACATCTTCACCGATCCGCATCCCGAGAAATCCTCGCAACTGCGAAGCGGATGCGTTCCCTGGTCTCCTTCCTTGCGGAGAGGGTGCCGGATATTCCGGAGGCATCGTCTCATCCGCCATTGATGGCATCAACTGCGCTGTTGCTGCTGCGCGGTCATTGTCAGGCATTGATGATTCTGCGGTTGCGTCGAATCGTGAAAGCGAATCCCGGACCGATGCTCCTGCAGAAGAAAACTGATCCTGTAAGCTGACTTCTTCGTCGGACCATCATGCATGTTCCTGAAACAGACGGTTGAAATGCCCACGGAAGAGGAAAAGAAAGAAACTTTGGTGCCGATGATGGAAAGCGGTGTTCATGCCGGCTTTCCATCTCCGGCTCAGGACTATATCAATTCGTTCATTGACCTGAACAAGGAGCTTGTGCGCCATCCTGCCGCGACTTTCTTCGCCAGAGTTGTCGGAGATTCGATGGTGGATGCCGATGTGAACGAGGGCGACGTCCTTGTGGTTGACAAGTCAATCGAACCCAGGGAGGGAGACATGGCGGTCTGCTTCATTGACGGAGAATTCACTCTGAAACACATATCCTTTCATGATCCGGCTGCCGGAAAGAGTGCCAAGGCTGCCAGACCGGGTGTCTCTTATGACATTCTAAGGCATCAAAGAATATGGCTGCTGCCTGCCAATGAGAATTATCCTCCGATTGAAGTGACAGAATCAAACGACTTTACTGTCTGGGGAATCGTTACATACGTCATCAAAAAAGTGTGTACGCGCTAGTTGACTGCAATAATTTCTTTGTCTCATGCGAGAGGGCATTCCAACCGGAACTGGAGGGAAAGCCGGTGGTGGTTCTTTCCAACAACGATGGCTGCGTGGTGGCACGCAGCAACGAGAGCAAGGCCATGGGTATCAGAATGGGAACGCCGTTCTTCAAGATCCGGTACCTTGTCGAACAAGGAAAGCTGACTGTCCGTTCTTCCAACTACACGCTCTATGGCGATTTGTCTTCCAGGGTGATGTCAATTCTGGCAGAGTCAGCCCCGAGGCTTGAAGTCTATTCGATTGATGAGGCTTACATGGACATGGACGGAGTCGATCCCGGAACTCTTTCTGGAATATGCTCGGATCTGATTGTGAAAATCCGCCGTTGGACAGGCATTCCGGTAAGCATCGGAATAGCCGGCACCAAGACCCTTGCCAAAGTGGCCAATCATTTTGCGAAAAAGTACAGGGGTTACAGGGGCGTCTGTACCATAGATTCTGAGGAAAAGATTCGTAAATCCTTGGCTTTGACCCCGATAGGAGAAGTTTGGGGGATAGGTTGGCGTGGAGCTCCGAAACTTGAATCAGCCGGGGTCAGGACAGCTTTGGATTTCATCGACAGACCTTCCGGTTGGGTTAGGAAAATGATGGGTACAGGCGGCGTCAGGACCTGGAACGAACTTCAGGGACGGAAAATGATCGAGGAAGAGCATAATGAGAAGCGCAAGAGCATCTGCACTTCCAGGTCGTTTGACAAGATGGTGACCGACCTGGACGAAATGACCCTCAGAGTCTCGGATTTCGCTGGAAAATGTGCCGAGAAACTCCGGTCTGACGGTACTGCTGCCTGTTCAGTCGGTGTTTTCATCCAGACGAACCGTTTCCGCGATGATCTGCCTCAATATTTCCCTAATGCGAGTGTCCGGCTTGATGTCCCCGCCAACAGTACCGGCGAGGTTGTCTCTGCCGCTTTGAAGGCGCTGCGGATGGTGTTCCGGAATGGCTATGAATATAAGAGAGCGGGTGTAATCGTTTCCGATATTGTGGATTCGGATTCAATTCAGGCGACTCTTTTTGATTTCGACCGAGAGGCCCGCGACCGTGATGACCGTATTTCAAAGGTCATGGATATGGTCAACACGTCAGGCAAAAATGTCCTGAGACTGGCTACCCAGCGCCCAGGACACTATTCCGACGGCATACGACGTGAATTCTGCTCCAGGCTGTACACGACCGACTGGTCGGATCTGCTGGAGGTTAAGTGATTACCTTGTCTTTTCCCTTTTGCCGAGTTCCTTGCGGACAAGCAGGGGTTCGTTGGTCGTGATGCAGTCCACTCCCAAACCGATCATCTCCTGAATGTCCTTTTCGTCGTTGACTGTCCAGCAATTGATGCTCATTTTGTTGTCTCTGGCCTGTTTGAACCATGCCGGATTCTTCGAGAAGACACTGTAATGATAGTCGATACCGTTGATCCCCAGTTCCGCGAGTTCTTCCGGAGTCTTGTCTCCGCTGAGATACTGAACAGTGAAGCCTGGGCACAAGGCGGCGAGCCTCTCGCACATGTTCAAGCTGAAAGAAATGAAAATCACACGTTTGGGATTGTAGAGCCCGTGCTCCTTGAGAGCCTTGACACTCTGGTCAACCATGTAGTCTTCATGAGCCTTGTCGATCTGCTGCTTGAGTTCGAACACCAGCACTGTCTTTTTGCTTTTCTCTCCTTGGGTGAGATATTCGTCCAAAGTAGGAATCTTCTCGCCGTTTTTCAGGCGGCAATCCTTGAAATCAGCATAATTGTGATCCCAGATCCGTATCCCGTCTATGTCGGGATCGTGATGTACAAGCAGGACGAGGTCAGAAGTGATGTGAACATCGAACTCGCTTCCCCACAATTTGTTCTGTTGTGCCAGTTCAAGCGATTTTATTGAATTCTCGGCATAGCCTGCCTCTTCGCATTTCCAGAATCCTCTGTGTGCTGTCACTGCAATTTTCTGCGACGCGCATGAAGCGGTGATCGTGACCATGGCCGCCAGCGCTGCTGTCCTGACAATCTTTTTCATACTCTTTGAATGATGTGGTAGAAATGTTGTTATTAACGTGGCAAAAATAGCAATATTCTTCAAATTAAGGCAGAATGTCGTAAATTAGCGGTTAAATTTTGATTCATATGAGACGCTTGTTCTGCTTTTGTATTCTGTTCCTGACCTTGTTTTCTGCCGGGGCCAGGGAGCGTTCTGCAAACTATCCGCTACCGTCCGATTCTGACACTTTGCGGATTCTTGCGGTCGGCAACAGTTTCTCGGATGACGGGACGGAGTATATTCCCGGACTCCTTGAGGCGGCCGGTATCAGAAATGTGATCATTGCAAGGCTCTACATAGGCGGATGTTCTCTTGAAAGGCATTGTGAAGAATATTCCAAGGGGCTTGGCAACTATGCCTATTACAAGTCCACCCGCAATTGCTGGGAACTTGTCAGTAAAAATGCTACCCTGACTGACGGTCTCAGGGATGAACCGTGGGACATCATAACAATACAGGAGGTTTCCGGGCATTCGGGGACTTATGAGACCTATGCGAAGTGGGCCCGGCAGCTTGTGGACATCATCAGAAAGGAGTCTGCCAACACTCATGCGACGATTGCCTGGCATGAGACATGGGCTTATGCCTCCAATTCAAGCCATGGGATGTTCAAGTTGTATGGACAGGATCAGATGACCATGTACAATGCAATCAGGGACTGCGTCAGGCGTGCGTCCCAGGAGTTCAACATTCCTGTCGTGATCCCGAGCGGCGATGCGGTTCAAATCGCCAGAGGTACGCGTTTGAACAACCAGAAAGATGTTCCGCAGACAAGCAAAGTCTACCAGCTGACGCGTGACGGCTACCATCTGACCCGTCAGTTCGGCCGCTACATTGCGGCATGTACATGGTTTGAGGCTCTCATCAAGCCGGTTCTCGGCAAGTCTGTCAAGGGCAATGGCTACACAATGCAGGAAACGGAGTACAGCATCAGCAGGAGGGATGCCCGGCTTTGCCAGAAATGTGCCGTCCGGGCGGTTAAGGCCTGGTAGGGGCCGTATAATGAAACGAACGGAAACATGAAATCTTTAAGAGAACTTTACAGAATAGGAAAGGGACCGTCCAGCAGCCATACGATGGGTCCCAACAAGGCCGCAAAAGACTTTGGAGAGCGGCACAAGGAAGCGTCTTCTTTTGAGGTCACCCTTTACGGCAGTCTCGCAGCCACAGGCAAGGGGCACATGACAGATGCTGCCATCATGGAAGCGCTTGAATGCATCGCTCCGGTGCGCATTGTATGGAAACCGGAAATCTTCCTCCCGTTTCATCCTAATGGCATGTGCTTCAGGTCATTTGATTCCGACGGACACCAGACCGACGAATGGACGGTGTACAGCGTGGGCGGAGGAGCTTTGTCTGAGGGAGGTACCAATGATCGGTTCGCCAGTCCCGAGGTCTATGGAATGAACCATCTTGCCGAGATTCAGAAATGGTGCGAGGACAAGGGACGCAGCTATTGGGAATATGTTGACCTCTGCGAAGGACCGGGCATCTGGGACTACCTTCAGGAAGTCTGGGAGGCCATGAAAGCTTCCGTCGAACGTGGCATCGACCATGAAGGTGTGCTTCCCGGACCGTTGAACCTGCCGAGAAAGGCTCCTATTTATTATGTGAAGGCGACGGGCTACAAACCTACCCTTCAGACTCGAGGCCTTGTCTATGCCTATGCTCTTGCAGTCAGTGAAGAGAATGCATCCGGAGGTACCATAGTCACGGCACCTACATGCGGCTCCAGCGGAGTCATGCCGGGGGTTCTGTACCATTTGGCCAAAGGACATGAGTTCAAGGATATCCGTGTGCTCCATGCTCTTGCGACCGCCGGCATAATCGGAAATGTCGTCAAACAGAACGCCTCGATCTCCGGTGCCGAGGTCGGTTGCCAGGGTGAGGTTGGAGTGGCATGCGCGATGGCTTCGGCTGCGGCATGCCAACTTTTCGGTGGCAGTCCATCCCAGATTGAATATGCCGCCGAGATGGGGTTGGAACATCATCTGGGCATGACATGCGATCCAATTTGCGGACTTGTCCAGATTCCTTGCATAGAGAGGAATGCTTTCGCCGCGACCCGTGCCTTGGATTCGAATCTCTATGCTGCCTTCTCGGACGGGAAACATCGAGTGTCTTTCGATCATGTGGTCGAAGTCATGAAGCAGACAGGAAAGGATCTTCCTTCTCTCTACAAAGAGACCGGCACTGGAGGTCTGGCCAAAGGCTTTGGAAAGAACATTTGATTGGTAAATGCGCCATAATGACATTAAAAGACGACAAGTTGTCATGAAATATTGACATTTTGTCGTCCTTTTGATACTGGTAGGGGCGTCGGCACACAGGTTGTTTATCTTCATGATGTCCGTTCGAAAGAACGGGCGGAAAAGAAAATAAAACTAAAAAATAGGAGATTCAATCATGTTACCAGTATCAAAAAAGTACAACAACCAGAATTGGTTACCGAGCATTTTCAACGATTTCTTTGACAATGACTGGATGGGCAGAACCAACGCTACAGCCCCTGCGATCAATGTATTAGAAAACGAAACCAGCTATGACATCGAGCTTGCTGCTCCTGGCATGACCAAGGAAGACTTCAAGATAAGTCTTGACGACAATGGCGATCTTGTCATCAACATGGAGAAGAAAGAAGAGAACAATGAAGAAAAGAAGCACGGTCACTATCTAAGACGTGAATTTTCATATTCAAAGTTCCAGCAGACTATGATTCTTCCGGATGATGTTGAAAGAGAAAAGATTAATGCATCTGTTGTCAACGGTGTCCTTAAAGTGAACATTCCAAAGCTTCAGAAGCAGGAAGAGCCTCAGGCGAAAAAAATCATAGAAATCAAATAAAAAGTTTGCAAGTAAAAGAAAAATGCCTATCTTTGCATCCGCATTCAGGGAAACAATCGAAACGAAGGATGCAAAGTCGCATGGTGCGGTAGTTCAGCTGGTTAGAATGCCGGCCTGTCACGCCGGAGGTCGAGGGTTCGAGTCCCTTCCGCACCGCAGAAACCTCGGAGGATATCTCCGGGGTTTTTTGTGTTTCAGTACCTGCACGGGTCTTAAAGTCAGTTCCCCGGCATTCCAATTCGCGGAAATATTAGTATTTTTGCAGTTCGCTAATTGCTGAACTATGTCTGAGGACGGAAAGATAATCATCAAAGGGGCAAAGGTCAACAACCTTAAGGACATTACTGTTGAAATTCCGAGAAACAAGTTTGTCGTGGTCACCGGCATATCCGGTTCCGGAAAGTCTTCCCTTGCCTTCGACACGCTGTTTGCCGAGGGCCAGAGACGTTTTGCGGAAAGTCTTTCGTCCTATGCCCGTCAGTTTCTCGGCAGGATGAGCAAGCCGGACGTCGAGTCAATCGAGGGCATACCTCCTGCAATTGCCATCGAGCAGAAGGTCAATGTCAAGAATCCGCGCTCGACAGTTGCTACCACAACAGAGATCTACGACTATCTCCGCATCATCTTTGCGAGAATCGGTAGGACGTATTCTCCGGTCAGCGGACGCGAAGTCAAATGCCACAGCATAAATGATGTGATGGCCAGCATACTGGAAGGCGATTCCAGAACAGCCTACATTCTTGCCGACCTGAACTGGTCGGTCAGGAATGACAAGGTCGAACTCATGCTCAGGCTCAAGGAGGAGGGATATTCCAGATTTTTCTGCGGGAATGATGTCATACGCATCGAGGAGATCATGAAGATGGCGAATGACGGACGGTATCCGGATGACCTCTATCTGTTGGTTGACAGGCTCAGACTTCCTGTTTTCAAGGAATGCCTGCCTTTCAACGAGGACGGCACTCCTTGGCCCCAAACTGACTGGGAAGATCTTCAGACAAGACTGCGTTCTTCTATTGACACTGCGTTCAGGATGGGGAACGGCAAACTTGTTCTCCGCAAGGATGATTCCATGGAGGAGTATTCCGACCGCTTTGAAATGGACGGCATGACATTCAGGCAGCCTGATGAATATCTCTTTTCATTCAACAGCCCTCTCGGGGCATGCCCGGTCTGTGGAGGTCTCGGCAAGATTATAGGAATCAGCGAAGATCTGGTGATTCCGGACAAGACCAAAAGCCTCTACGACGGTGCGATCGCCTGCTGGAGAGGTGAGTCCATGGGTTGGTTCAGGGATCATCTGATAAAGGTTGCTCCACGTTACGGAATTCCGATTTTCGAACCGTACTGCAATCTGTCCGCAGATGTCAGGAATCTTGTATGGGACGCACACAGCGTGGAGGGGGATGACAATTCTCTTATCGGCATCAACGAGTTCTTCAAGTGGGTGGAATCCAACCGCTACAAGATTCAGTACAAGTACATGCTCAACCGTTTCTCCGGCAGGACTACATGCCATGCCTGTCATGGAACAAGACTGCGTCCTGAGGCATCGTACGTGAAAGTGGGCGGCAAGACGATTTCGGAATTGCTTGATATGAATGTCGATGCACTTCTTGACTTCTTCGCTGGACTGGATCTGACCGATTATGAGACCTCCATAGTCCACAAGGCCGTCGATGAGATCGTTTCGCGTCTCAGGTACATAAAGGATGTCGGTCTGGCTTACCTTACGTTGAGCCGTGCCTGCAATACCCTTTCCGGAGGGGAGAGCCAGAGAATCAATCTTGTCACCGCACTCGGCAGTTCCCTGGTAGGGTCGATGTACATCCTCGATGAGCCCAGCATCGGGCTTCACCCGCGTGATACGGAACGGCTTATAGGAGTTCTGCGGAAGCTTCGCGACATCGGCAACACTTTGGTGGTTGTTGAACATGATGAGGAAATAATCCGTGCTGCGGATGTCCTGATAGACATGGGGCCTTACGCCGGAGTCAACGGTGGACGGATAGTTTTCCAAGGCAGGATTGATGACAAGATCCCTGAAAAGGCCATGGAAAACTCCCTGACTCTCCGCTACCTGTCAGGCGTGGAACCACGGAACACAAGGACAAAACGCCGGTGGACATATTCGGTCACCGTGGAAGGCGCTCAGGAACACAATCTCAAGAATATCAATGTGCAGTTTCCGCTAGGTGTTCTTACAGTCGTTTCCGGTGTCAGCGGCAGCGGAAAGTCTTCCCTTGTGGGAGACATCCTCTATCCGGCACTGTACAGGATGATCAATCAGACCGGAGACCTCCCGGGAATATTCAGGAAAATCTCCGGCAACATCGACCGCATCAAGAATGTTGAATATGTTGACCAGAACCCGATAGGGAAGAGTACCCGCTCCAACGCCGTCACCTATCTGAAAGTCTATGATGACATTCGCAAGCTCCTTGCCGGTCAGCAATACGCCAGGATAAACGGTTATACTCCTTCCTTCTTTTCGTTCAACCAGGACGGAGGCCGTTGCCCGGAATGTCAGGGAGACGGTTTCGTCCGCATACCGATGCAGTTCATGGCCGATGTGACGATGGTCTGCGAAGCTTGCGGCGGCAAGCGTTTCAAGCCTGATATCCTTGAGGTGCGCTACCGTGGCAAGAATGTGGACGATATTCTCAACATGAGCGTGGAGGAAGCGATTGACTTTTTCAGTTCGCAACCTGAGGAACTGGCCGGTCAGATTGCCCGGAAACTTCAGCCGCTTGTGGATGTGGGACTTTCGTACATCAAACTTGGTCAGAGTTCGTCCACACTTTCCGGAGGAGAGAGCCAGAGAATCAAACTGGCCTGGTTCCTTTCGAAGAATGCTGAAGACCAGGGGAGCGGCGACCGGAAACGGATCATGTTTCTCTTTGACGAACCGACCACCGGATTGCATTTCCATGATGTGGAGAATCTTCTTAAGGCGTTTGACGCGCTTCTGAAGAACGGACACACTGTGATTGTGGTTGAACACAATCTGGATGTAATCAGAGCAGCGGACTGGGTGATTGACCTTGGCCCGGAAGCCGGAGACAATGGGGGAGAGGTGGTATTTGCCGGTACTCCGGAGGATCTTGCGGAAAACGGCAGCTCCTGGACGGCGAAATATTTGAATATCTCCAGCCATCCGGCTGTCTGATTTGCAAGAAATCTCTTATCTTTGCCAAAGTGTGTTAGAATCTCAACGATTGTTTATGGACATTGATTTCGTGGTGACCTGGGTCGATATGAACGATCCTGCCTGGAAAGCGGATTTTGCCAAGTATTCCGGCAAGATTGACAACTCGAAGAATCAGTTCTCGGAGGCTCGGTTCCGTGATTATGGCTTGTTGAAGTATTGGTTCAGAGGCGTGGAGAAATTTGCCCCCTGGGTGCGGAAAGTTCATTTCGTCACCTGCGGCCAGAAACCTGAATGGCTTGACGAGACCAACCCGAAGCTCCACCTGGTCAGCCACCGGGACTATATTCCCGAAAAATTCCTGCCTGTCTTCAACTCTTCGCTGATTGAACTGTACCTGCACAACATTCCGGGAATCTCCGATCGTTTCGTCTATTTCAATGATGACTTTTATCTTACGGCTCCGACTCCTCCTGAACGATTCTTTCAGGGCGGTCTGCCTTCCGACATAGCCGTCTTCCGCTTCAATTCGGGAGCCAGCCTCTGGTCAAAATGTCTGGAAAACAACATCCGTCTGATTAACAGGAGATTCGACAAAAGACAGGTCCTCAGGGAATTCAATGACAAATGGTTCTCTCCTTGCTACGGCGGTAAGGCCTGGCTGACGCGTCTCCTTGGATTCTACGGCAAGTTCATCACCCTTAAGATCCCGCACAATGCGCAGCCTTACCTCAAATCCACGTTTGAAGAGGTTTGGGAATATGCCGGTGATGAGCTGACAAGAGTGTCTGAACACAGGTTCCGCAGTCCGGAAGACTACACACAGGAACTTTTCCGCACATGGCAGATCTGCAAAGGGAATTTTGTTCCGTACAACACTTACGCCGACACTAAGATGTTCCCGTTGATAATGAAACCCGGTGAAGCCGTCAGAGCCGTGCGTGAGGGGACCTACAAGCTGGTATGCCTGAATGACAACGTCCACATACGCGATTACGACAAGGTGATGTCATCGCTTGAGGAATCATTTGAGTCAATCCTGCCGGAGAAATCATCGTTTGAAAAACAATGAGTCTGCGGCTCTTCCCGTTGGGCAGGCTGTCCGGCCTAGGTCAGAGGGTTATGTCCATCTTCCTGGCAATCCATCCTTCGAAAAGTTCCTTTTCTTCGGAAGTGGCTTCCTGAAGGGCGTTCATGCAGCCGAATTTCAGTCCGGACTGGCTGTCGGCCCAGTCCAGTTTTTTTCTGAGATAGCCGATGTCCTTAGGCTTGCGTATCATAAGGTTCACCCCTTTGTGACTTTTATGGATCAGCAGACCTTTGCTTTCAGCAAGCACATAGAAGAATCCCTGGACATTGAACTGCTCATTGTCCCTGAATCTGTGGCGGACATTCCTTTCTATGGCTTCAGGATGTGCGGTGAGATAGCCGGCAAGAACGCTCTTCAGAATCGGATGCGGCTCGTGAGGAAGGTAAAAGAAATGGTTCCATCCGATCATCTCCGCCCCGTTGAGCAGGGAATCCTTGTAGGTGAATCTCTTGTGATTGTTCTTCTTCAGCCTGATGGCTCTTATCAGTTTCATGACCGGAGAGGAGAATTTACTTGAATAGCAGACGACTTTGCCATCCCTGAACAGATCCTCCTTTTTTGAGGGACTGGTAAAGAAAAAATCATCGCACATGTAGATGAACTCCTCGCTCAGACCCGGGATGCGCCACATCATTGTCTCAACGGCCAGGCTGTTGAAAACGGGCAGATATTGCACGAAACCTTCGAAAAGAGAGTTCTGATCCACGATGATCACCGGAACCTGACTTCCCGGGAAATTCTTGTTCAGGAAGTCTCCGAGTTCAGGATCCTGCCTGTTGGTGATGATGAAAATTCTCTTGACATAGGGGGCGAACCTTATGATGGAAGCCACCGCGAACCGGATTTCATTGCTTTGGAGAAAGCGTTCCTTGCCGGCTATGTCTTCAAGTTTGTCTTCTTTCTTGTCGGTAAGATATTTGCTGCGTTCTGCTCTCTGCTTAGGGTCATTCCCGTTGACCCATGTCAGCACTGCATCGATTTTTGCCTGGTCTGCCATTTGACTGGTGGGTATTAAAGGATGTTTGATTCTGCAAATTTATGAATAAAACTTGGAAACTGTTTTGAAATGCGGATTGTTATTATACGCATCATCCCGCCGGCCGGCGAGGAAGTGACCGGAGTTAAGAGTAAAAGCAAGTTCGAAATTGAGTGGATACTGCGGCAGAACGCCGCATTGTCTAAGTTGTGATCCGGTGTCTTGGTCGCCGGCCAGTGGCGGGATTGACGCGTTAAAGGAACTACGCCGGGCAGTCACTGCCGGGCAAATTCCTGAAACAAAGGTAGCTGTCGGAACTGTTCGATGACATTCCATTAAAGAAAACAGACTAAATTGTTTCTGTTTTTTATCGAAGTGTGGTGAAATCGCGAAATAGATTGTAAATTTGAGCCGTAACAAAAATTGTTTATCGAGAGAAAGAAAATATTTATGGGTCTTTTGAAGAGAATGAAGTGGTTTTTCCGTGGGTCCAGGCATGATTTTGTCCCGATTCTTGCTCAACAGACTGATTTCCTGTGCAAGACATCTTCCCTGTTGGTGGAAATGTTCGGTACTCGTGATTTGGAAGCACGTGCCAGGATGGAAAAGGAAATCAAGTCCTGCGAGGCGCAGGGCGATGCTCTGTTGACGGAATTTCACGAAATGTTGTCCGGCCATGCTCTTGTCCGTGTCAACAAATTGGATCTGCAGGCTGTTTCAATGGCCATGGATGATTGCCTTGACGTGATAAAGGACACATCCAAGGCTGTGCTTATCTATCGCCCCAAGAAACTTGACGACCAGTTGAAAGATCTGGCCCTGATCGCCGAATCGCAGTCCGAGGTTCTTCATGACACAATCCCTCTTCTTGTCAATCTCAAGGCAAATCTGTCCTCCATCTCAATGGCTTGCGAGCGTGTCACGGAATTGGAACACGCCGCCGATGATGCCTATGAGGAGTACATGGGTTACATCTTTACCAATGAGGAGGACACTCGTGAACTCGTAAAGTATAAGAATCTTGCCGAGATGCTGGAGAATGCCACGGATGCCCACAAGCGCATTTCCGACAACATCCGTAAATTGCTGCTGAATTATCTTGCGGACTGACAGCTGTATCGTCGGTTGCAATTAAGGCCTTGATGATCAGAAATTTGAGTTGAAGCACCCTGAGGCTGCGGATTTCCGCTTCCAGGACTGACACTTCGGCAGGAAATCATTCGGGGCTTAAATATTGTAAATGTCTTTGATTATCATTAAATTTGTGAGATAATCAGAGACATTTTGTTTTTTTATGGCTATAGCAAGTATTCTAAAAAAAGTGTTCGGCTCCAAGGCCGACAGGGATCTCAAGCAGATCCGGCCGATTCTGAACAAGGTCCTGGAGGCTTACGGTCCGATAGACAAGCTCTCCAATGATGACCTGCGAGCCAAGACGGAAGAATTGAAGGCAAGGCTGCGTGAGTGCGAAGCTCCATTCGAGAAGAGAATCTCCGAGATAAAGGTGAAGTTGGGCGAGGATATTCCTGTTCATGAGAAGGAAGATCTGGCGACTGAGTCTGACAAACTTGTGAAAGAGGAGGATGCTGAGATCGAGAAAGTTCTGGAAGAAATTCTGCCTGAAGCTTTCGCCATCATGAAATCTACGGCCAGGCGGTTTAAGGAAAATGCATCAATTGTGGTGACGGCCAATGATTTCGATCGCTCTTTGAGCATCAATCACGACTTTGTCCACATTGAGGATGACAAGGCTGTTTATCAGAATCACTGGATTGCCGGAGGCAATGAAGTGACTTGGGACATGGTTCATTACGATGTTCAGCTGATTGGCGGTATCGTACTTCATCAAGGCAAGATTGCCGAGATGGCAACCGGTGAAGGAAAGACTCTTGTCGCTACGCTGCCTGTGTTCCTGAATGCATTGGCCGGAAAAGGGGTGCATGTGGTGACCGTCAATGATTACCTCTCAAAGCGAGACTCCGAGTGGATGGGACCGCTTTATATGTTCCATGGACTTTCTGTTGATTGCATCGACAAGCACGAACCTAACAGTGATGCGCGCAAGAGAGCCTACAACTGCGACATTACTTTCGGTACCAACAACGAATTCGGTTTCGATTATCTTCGCGACAACATGGCGGTGAAGATGTCGGATCTTGTCCAGAGAAAACATCACTTTGCAATTGTCGATGAGGTCGATTCTGTCCTCATCGATGATGCCCGTACTCCTTTGATCATTTCCGGCCCAGTGGCCAAGGCTCAGGATGATGAGCAGTACATGGAGTTCAGACCTTATGTCGAAAGTCTTTACCAGAAGCAGCGCTCTCTTGTAACCCAGGTCCTCAACGATGCCAAGAAGGCGATTGCCGCCGGCAAGGAGGACGAAGGCGGAATGCTGCTGCTGCGTGCCTACAAGGGCCTTCCGAAGTACCAGCCGCTCATCAAGTTCTTGAGTGAGCAGGGTATGAAGCAGCTGATGCAGAAGGCTGAAAACTATTATATGCAGGACAACGAGCGGGAGATGCATATCGTCACCGATGAACTGTACTTCGTGATCAGTGAGCAGCAGCATTCAGTTGACATGACTGACAAAGGTCATGACCTGCTTGCCAATTCCGTTTCAAATCCAGATTTCTTCGTTCTTCCTGATGTCGGAAGCCAGGTCGCCGAGATTCAGAAAAACAGTGAATTGTCAGCAGAGGAGAAGCAGGAGAGAAAAGATGCCCTCATGGAGGACTATTCCCTCAAGAGTGAACGTGTGCACACTGTAATCCAGCTTCTCAAGGCCTACGCGATGTTCCAGAAGGACGTTGACTACATCGTGATTGACAACAAGGTGAAGATTGTTGACGAGCAGACCGGACGTATCATGGAGGGACGCCGTTGGAGCGACGGACTTCACCAGGCCGTGGAAGCGAAGGAGAATGTCAAGGTTGAGGCTGCAACTCAGACCTTTGCCACGGTCACTCTGCAGAACTATTTCAGAATGTACCACAAGTTGGCCGGTATGACCGGTACCGCCGAGACGGAAGCCGGTGAGTTCTGGTCCATCTACAAACTTGATGTGGTTGTCATTCCGACAAACCGCCCGGTCATCAGGAATGACCAGGATGATTTGATTTACAAGACAAAGAAGGCTAAGTACACGGCCGTCATCAATAAGGTTGAGGAACTTGTCTCACAGGGACGTCCGGTTCTTGTCGGTACGACCGATGTTGAGACTTCAGAACTTTTGAGCCGTATGCTGCGCATGAGAGGAATCAGGCACAATGTCCTCAATGCCAAGGAGCATGCAAGAGAGGCTGAGATTGTGGCCCAGGCCGGATTGTCCAGCACTGTGACCATCGCCACCAACATGGCGGGCCGCGGTACCGACATCAAACTTTCATCTGAAGTGAAGGCAGCCGGCGGTCTGGCCATCATCGGAACTGAAAGACATGACAGCCGTCGTGTTGACCGTCAGCTCAGAGGACGTGCCGGCCGACAGGGAGATCCCGGATCTTCTGAGTTCTACGTTTCACTCGAGGACAAACTGATGCGTCTTTTCGGTTCTGAAAGGATTGCCGGGGTTGTTGACAAGCTTGGCATGGCGGATGACGAGGCTCTTGTGAGCGGTATGCTCTCCAAATCCATCGAAAATGCTCAGAGGAAGGTTGAGGAAAACAATTTCGGAATCCGCAAGCGCCTTCTTGAATATGACGATGTCATGAACTACCAGCGTGAGGCTGTCTACGCCAGAAGGCGCAACGCTCTCTCCGGTGAAAGAATCGAAATCGATGTCAGGAACATGATGATTGATTCCGCTTCAATCATAGCCGGGCGTGCGGAAGGCATGTCCTATCAGGATTTCGAGGAGTATGTGATGGCTCAACTGTCCATAGATCTTGGCTTCGATGAGAAGTTCTATGCTTCCACAAAGGGCGACCAGCTTGCAGATGCTCTCTGCCGTCAGATGCAGGCTGTTTATGAACGCAGGATGAACACTCTTGCCGAGAAAGTCTATCCGTTCATCAAGATGATTTTCGAGAAGCAGGGCAACATGTACAAAAACATTGCAATTCCTATTTCTGACGGTCGCAAGATGTTGACTCTGAGTGTAGACCTTGAGAAGGCATACAACACTCAAGGCAAGGAAATATCCAAGGCGCTTAGCCGTTCGATAATCCTTTATCAGATTGACGATCATTGGAAACAGCATCTGCGCGACATGGATGACCTCCGTCAAAGCGTCCAGAACGCCGCTTACGAACAGAAGGATCCGCTTGTCGTTTACAAGCTTGAGAGTTACAACCTTTTTGCTACCATGCTTGAAGAACTCAACAAGGATGTACTTTCGTTCCTTCTCAGGGCTTTTGTCCCTCTTCGTGATGACAGCGAGGCCCGTCCGGCCCAGGCACCGAAAAGTCAGGACATGAGCAACATGAGAACTCAGCGTACCGACCTTTCCACCAATGGTGAACAGAAGGCCAGGACTCCGATTCACGTTGACAGAAGAGTGGGACGAAACGACCCTTGCCCTTGCGGCTCCGGCAAAAAGTACAAGAACTGCCATGGTGCCGGTCTGGTTTAACGAATATTCAGAATAACATAATCAATAGGTGATATGAGCGCAAATTATGGTTCCAACGATTCTGCAAGTGTGAACGACATCAGCAGAATCTCTGCGGGTTCAGTGATAAAAGGTGAGATCACGTCCCCGAACGACATCAGGATTGACGGTACGTTTGAAGGCCGGATCTACTCGCAGGCCAAGGTCGTTGTAGGAGAGAAGGCTGTCATCAAAGGTGACATCATCTGCAACAACGCTGACTTTTGGGGAAAGATCGACGGTAATTTCTTCGTGAAAGACACACTTTCCCTCAAGGATACTTGTGTGGTGGAGGGCGATCTTCACATCCGGAGGCTTCAGGTCGAACTTGATGCCAAGTTCAACGGCAACTGCAAGATGATCACAGAGGAGGAGTTCAATCAACTTACTTCCGGCAATCGCCCTGGGATGTATGATGTCCAGGCTCCTGCCGAGCCGGCAGAGGAAGATTTCACTGTGGGTACAGGCAAGTCTCCTTTTTCAGTACCTGTCAACAACGACTTCCCTGAAGCCTGAGAATTGCTTTGAGGATAATTAAAAAGGGGAGATGATTCAATCATCTCCCCTTTTTAAATTATGGAGCGGAATACGAGGCTCGGACTCGCGACCTTCGGCTTGGGAAGCCAACGCTCTACCAACTGAGCTAATTCCGCAAAAAAAAGCGAGACTGATTGAGTATGTCCAACAGCCTCGCTTTTTGTGATCCCCACAGGATTCAAACCTGTAACCTTTTGATCCGTAGTCAAATGCTCTATTCAGTTGAGCTAGGGGACCAGTTTGTCGGAACCTTTGTCCGACATTATCTCTACAAGGACTATGCTTGCTCTTCCTTAACGAAAGCGAGCTTCTTTTCCTTGATTCTTGCTTTCTTACCGGAAAGCTGGCGCAGATAGAAGATTCTTGCTCTGCGAACCTTGCCGACCTTGTTCAATTCAATGCTGTCAATGAATGGTGACTGGAATGGAAAAATCCTTTCTACTCCGATTCCGCTGGAGATCTTGCGGACGGTAAAAGTCCTTGTCTGTGGGTTAGCTCCTCTGAGCTGGATGACCACACCTCTGAACTTCTGGAGTCTGTCCTTGTCACCTTCCTTGATTTTATAGGTTACGGTGACTGTGTCTCCGGCCTTGAATCTTGGATAAGTAGCGACTTTCTCGTTGGCGAAAGCCTGCTCTACAACTTTAATCAAATTCATTTCTCAATAATTTTATGCAACATTACGCACGTCTTTGTAACCCGTAAGCGGTTGCTCTTGTTTTTCGGAGTGCAAATTTACGAATATTTTCTTTATTCCAAAAACTTTTTGAGATTATTTGCTGAAGTATTGCAGCGCAGACTTGCACAAATCTGTGATTTTATCCCATTCTCCAGCCATTATCATCTCCTTGGGGAACAGTTTCGACCCCATTCCCACGCAAGTGACTCCTGCCTTTGCCCATGCTGACAGATTCTCCATAGTCGGTTCAACACTGCCTGTCGCCATGATCATCGCCCATGGCAGTGGAGCGAGAATGTCCTTTACGAACTTCGGGCCTCCTACGCTTCCGGCTGGGAAGACCTTGACAAGATCGCAGCCGAGTTCCTGGGCATCGCAGATTTCCGTTACGCTTCCGCATCCTGGAGTGTAGGGGATTCCATGCCTGTTGCAGAGTCTGGCGACTTCAGGATTCAGTGACGGGGACACTATGAAGTTCGCACCCATCTGAATGTACAGTGCTGCCGTAGGTGCATCCAGGATTGTTCCTGCTCCCAGAATGAGGCCCGGGCATTCATCAAGTACGTATTTGGACAATTCTTTGAAGACTTCAATCGCAAAATCCCCTCGGTTGGTGAACTCGAACGCTCTGATGCCGCCATTGTAGCAAGCTTTGACCACATTCTTTGCCACCTCGATGTCGCTGTTGAAGAAAACCGGTACTATGCCCGTTTCCTTCATTACAGTTAGAGTCTCAAGTTTTCTGTACTTTGCCATATTCTTAATTCTTGATCTGTTATCTTGACACGCGTCCCGATCCGTTACCTTTCATGAGATTCTCAACTTCCTTGACGCTTACCTGGTTGAAGTCACCGAATATGGTGTGCTTCAACGCTGAAGCGGCAGCGGCAAAATCTATTGCGCGCTGGTCGTCCTTGTAGGTCAGAAGGCCGTAAATCAGGCCGGCCATGAAAGAGTCTCCTCCACCTACCCTGTCCACGATATGAGTGATGTCATAGCGGCGGGACTGATGAAGTTCCTTTCCATCGAATATTACTCCGCCCCATGTGTTGTGGTTGGCGTTGATTGATCCGCGCAGGGTGACGGCAACTTTTTTGCAGCGCGGGAATCTTTCCATGAGCTGGCTGCAGACGCTCTCGAAACGGCTCTGGTCGATGTCTCCGTCTGTCTTTTCTGCATTGAAACCTTCAGGTTTGATTCCGAACTCCTTCTCGGCATCCTCTTCATTGCCTAGAATCAGGTCACAGCCTTCCACGAGTGCCGGCATTACCTCGGCTGCCGTTTTTCCGTATTTCCAGAGATTTTTTCTGTAATTGAGGTCGCATGACACGAATATTCCAAGTCTGTTGGCTGCTTTGACAGCTTCGAGGCAGACATCCGCCGCACTTTGGCTGATGGCCGGAGTTATGCCTGTCCAGTGAAACCAGTCAGCTCCGTCAAAAACCTTCTCCCAATCGATCATTCCAGGCTGGATGGTGGCTATTGAGGAATATGCCCGGTCGTAAACCACCTTGCTTGGACGTGCAACGGCACCGGTTTCGAGGAAATATATTCCCAAACGTTCACCGCCGAAGACGCAGTGTTTCGTGCCTACGCCGTAGGAATGGAGGTCGTGGATACAACTTTGAGCTATGTCATTCTCCGGAAACCGTGTGACGAATTCCGTATCAATTCCGAAATTGGCGAGCGAGACTGCTACATTGGCTTCTCCGCCGCCGAATGTGGCCTCGAATTGCTTTGCCTGCGAGAATCTCAAATAACCCGGTGTGGAGAGTCTGAGCATAATCTCTCCGAATGTGATAACTTTTGCCATTTTAATTAATGAAATTGCTGGTACACCTTTTTGGAAGTGCCGTTAGAAAGTGTTTTTCATCTTGTCAAACAAAGCCTTGTCATCGCGGGACGGATCCGGCGTGAAGGATCTGCTGGTTCTCATTTTTTCCAGAGAATTCCTTTCATCGGACGAGAGTCTCTTTGGAATCCAGACCAGAATCTTGACATACAGGTCTCCTGTCCCGTTTCCGTAGCCGCTTACTGCAGGCAGTCCCTTCCCGCGAAGCTTCATCACGGTTCCGGACTGTGTGCCGGGATCGACCTTGACTTTGTAGGAACCGTCCAGGCATGGAACTGTGATTTCAGTTCCAAGAATTGCATCCGTTACGGAAATGATCGTTGAATAGAACAGGTTCTTGCCGTCACGCTTGAGGTTGGAGTGCCCGATTTCTTCGATGATCACGAGCAGGTCACCATTGATTCCGTTGTGCGGAGCTGCGTGCCCTTCTCCTCTGATCGTAAGTTGCATTCCATCTTCTACGCCGGCCGGAATCTTGACTTTTACGCTTTCGCGTCTCCGGACCAGGCCGGTACCCGAACATGTCCGGCAAGGATTGCTGATGACTTTCCCTTCTCCGCCGCATTGAGGGCATGTCGAGTAAGTCACAGTCCTTCCGAACAGAGAGTTGACCACCCTTTGAGTCTGGCCGCTACCGTTGCAGGAAGGGCAAGTCTTGACATCGGATGCGTTCTTTGTTCCACGTCCGCCGCAGTCAGGACAAGGCCTGTTGCGTTCTATGGTGATTTCTTTCTCTACGCCGGTGGCGATCTCTTCCAGAGTAAGGCGGATTCTTGTGCGGATGTCACGGCCTTTCATGACCCTTTGCTGAGTACGTCCCTGACTTCCTCCGAAACCTCCGAAACCGGAGAATCCGCTGAAACCTCCACCGAAAAGGTCGTTCAGAATGTCGTTGAGGTTGCCGAACCCGCCGCTGAAATCAGGACCTCCCTGACTGTCCACTCCGGCGAAACCATACTGGTCGTACTTTGCCTTTTTGTCAGCGTCGCTGAGCACGGAGTAAGCCTCGGAGGCCTCCTTGAATTTTTCTTCTGCAGTCTTCTTCTCCGCCTCTGTGCCATCAACCCAACGGTCCGGATGCCATTTCATGGCGGCGGCTCTGTAAGCCTTTTTTATCTCATCCGCTGAAGCGGTCTTCGCGACCCCCAGCACCTCATAATAATCTCTTTTCTCTGCCATATTCGGAAACCTCCTATATTCCTACTACCACTTTGGCGTAGCGGATGACTTTTCCGGAAAGGGTGTAGCCAGTCTGAACCACGTCATAGACCATGCCTTTCTTATCTTCTTCAGGAACAGGGAATTGAGCCACCGCTTCATGCAGATCCGTGTCGAATTTCTCTCCCTTGGCTTTTATGGCTTCCAGCCCTTTTGTCTTGAGATATGCCATAAGTTTGTTGAATATCAATGCTGTCCCTTCCTTCGCTACCTGGTCTGTAGAACTTTCTTCAAGCATCTTCATGGCTCTTTCGCAATCATCCAGTACCGGAAGCAATCCTTTGATTGTCTCTGCGGAAGCAGACGAGACAAGGTCCAGTTTGGCTTCTGCGGAATGTCTGCGGAAGTTCTCGAAATCGGCCATAAGCCGGATATAATCATCCTTTTCCTTGGCTACGCTTGCCTTCAACTCTTCATTTTCTTTCAGCAGAGCGGCAATTTTTTCTTCGATTTCATCAGCTTCTTCTTCGACTTCCGGAGCATCTTTCTTATCCTCGGTCGATTCGGCTTTGGCTTCAGCCTTGTCATCAGCCTGCTTGCAGGCATTCGTGTCCTGCTTCAGTTCTTCCTGCTCCTTGTCCTTTACTTCCTTGTTCTTTTTGCTCATATCTTGATTCTCCTTGTTATCAATTGCTTATGCTGCAGATGACGTTTTGGTGCCATTTGCAGCATTGGCAGGGATATCAAATTGTCTGCCAATATCGGAAACGCTGACATAATGTCAGATTGTCTGTCCGGCAGGATTTCCTGAGTCGGATCCGGCTTGCGAATTAGTCTTGTCGTTGTTAAATTTGTAAGGTTTTATTCCGGTCTTCGGCATTACGTCCGGAAGCCGGGACGGACCTTTGGGTAAAGACAAACAATTAATTTTTACATAATGAGCACATTCATCAACGAAGAATTCATGCTGTCCAATGAGACTGCAAAGCAGTTGTTCCATGGTCATGCCGAAAACCTGCCGATAATCGACTACCATTGTCATCTTTCACCTCGGGAGATAGCCGAGAATGTTCAGTTCCGTGACATCACCCAGCTCTGGCTTGTTGACGGTCATAGCGGAGACCACTACAAATGGCGGGCGATGAGGGCAAACGGAGTGCCCGAAGATTATATTACCGGAGAGAGATCATCCTGGGAGAAATTTGAAAAATGGGCCGGTACAATGCCTTTCCTGATGAGGAATCCTCTTTACCACTGGTCTCACCTGGAACTCAGCAGAGTTTTCGGGATAGACAGGATTCTCAAGCCCGAAACCGCCAGGGAGATTTTTGATGAATGCAACTCCAAACTGGCTACGCCTGAATTCAGGGGACAGGCATTGATCCGGAAATTCAACGTGGAGGTTGTCTGCACCACGGACGACCCTGCTGATGATCTGCGCTGGCACAAGCAGATAGCGGAACATCCTTTCGGAACCAAGGTGCTTCCGACCTGGAGACCGGACAAAGTGATGGGAATCGATGATGTCAAGTCATTCAATGAATATCTTTGCAGACTTTCCGAGGCTTCCGGAGTGGAAATACGGTCATATTCAACCTTGGTCAATGCTTTGAGGAAACGTCACGATTTCTTTGGCTCAATGGGATGCCGTCTTTCGGATCATGGTCTGGACACATTCTACGCCGAGGACTATGCCGAAAGCGAGATAGAGAGAATATTCAGTACAGCTCTTTCTGGGCTGCCGGTTGATGAACATGACGCCGTCCTGTACAAGAGTGCAGTTCTGTATGATCTTGCCGTGATGGATGCCGAGTCCGGGTGGACACAGCAGTTCCATGTCGGACCTGTCCGCAACAACTGCACGAGGCTGTTCACAAGCGTCGGGCCGGATGCCGGTTGTGATTCCATCAATGACAAACCTGTTGCGGAGTCCGGCAACAAGTTCTTTGATGCTCTGGACCGGACCGGAAATCTTGCGAAGACCATTCTCTATTGCCTGAATCCGAAGGACAACGAAGTGATGATGACGATGGCGTACAACTTCAACGACGGGTCTGTTCCGGGCAAGATGCAGTTCGGTTCCGGATGGTGGTTTCTCGATCAGGAAAACGGTATGCGCCGTCAGATGGACACTCTCTCGTCACTCGGTTTGCTGAGCCGTTTCGTCGGTATGCTGACCGATTCCCGCAGTTTCATCAGCTATCCCCGCCATGAGTACTTCCGGCGCATCCTTTGCGATGTCATAGGGACAGATGTGGAAAACGGCAAGATTCCGGCATCCGAGATTGATACCGTTGCCGGAATGGTCAGCGACATCTCCTACCGCAACGCCAGAAACTATTTCGGATTTTAGAGGTTTTTCATGCGGAACGCCTTCGAACGTGTGATAAGGAGTTTTTACAATATGTATTCAGTTGCTCGCGAAAGTTGAATCATGAACAATGGCATTGACAGAATCCTGGCAGTTCTGACGGTTGCTGTCGGCGCAGTGCTTTCCTCGTGCTCGGTCAGAACCGTGGATGTTCCGCTGAAAGCAGATGTGGAGGACTATACTCCAGTGGTTGTTGATATCCTCAGGAATCACCCGGAGGGCAATGTGAGAATACGTTTTGAAAAAGGACTTTATTCCTTTTTCCCGGAGAAAGGAGCAGAGGATTTCCTGACGCTTTCAAACAATGACAGCGGTGACAAGAAAATCGCCTTTCTGATCAAGGGGATGAAGAACGTGACAATCGAGGGCAAGGAAACCGAGTTCCTTTTCCATGGACGAATGGTGCCGTTTGCTGTCAAGGAGTCGTCTGATGTGACGATAAAAGATGTCTCCGTTGATTATGATTCTCCATGGACATTCGAAGGAACCGTACTGTCAAGCGATCCTGTAGCCAGAAGCTTCACTGTCAAAGTGCTGCCTGACACCAGGTACAGGATTGAAGGAGACAGACTCTTTTTCAGCGGATATGACTGGGAATATTCAATGGGGGAGAGCATAGTCTTCGATCCCCGGACACACAGACCGTACTATGAGACAGGCGCCTATGAGCACGGCTACTGGTCCGGCGAGATGGGAGCACGCGAGATTGGCGATGGGGTCATAGAGTTCACACGTCTAAGTGCCAAGGACGTTCCTCCGGCAGGCAGTGTCTGGGATGATAAAGGACCGACCGGGGTGAACCGTCTTTATCCGGCGATGGCAGTCCTTTCCTCAAAGAATGTCAGAGTTGAGGATGTGCATGTCTACAGGAGCGGCGGAATGGGACTGATTTCTGAATATTCAGAGAACATTACGGTAAGAGGGTTCTCAACTGCATCCCGTGAAGGCTCTCCGAGAATGGTCACCGTGTCTGCCGACGCAACTCATTTTGTCAGCTGCAAGGGGAAGATAGTCATTGAGGACTGCTTGTTCGAAAGCATGCTTGATGATGCAGCCAACATCCACGGAATCTACATGCTTGTGGATTCCGTCCTGACTTCCAATGTCCTCAGGGCTCACTTCGGACATTTCCAGCAGATTGGGGTGCAGTTCGCGGATAAGGGAGACCGGATCAGTTTTGTGGACAAATCCAATCTGCGTCCTGTCGGTACCGGAGTAGTCAGGTCGATTGACAAATCAGACCGTAAGTCTTATCTTGTCGAGACGGATTTTGATTTGACGGGAATCGGTGATCCTGCCGGTCTGGCCATCGAGAATCTTTCCCGCGGTGCTGATGTGACAATCCGCAACTGTACAGTCCGCTACAACCGGGCCAGAAGCCTGTTGCTTTCCACCTATGGGGACGTGCTTGTTGAGAATTGTGAATTCGCTTCCCAGATGGCAGGAATCTGCATCAGCGGCGATGCTAATTTCTGGTACGAGTCCGGCAGGACAAAGAACATTGTGATAAGGAACAACAAGTTCTGTGATCTGGCCATAGCCGCAAACGGACCTCAGGCTGTTCTTCAGATCGATCCGGAAATTCCGCCCGCTGCCAGAAACAACGATTTCCACTATCATGGTCGGGTGTCATTCTCCGGCAACACTGTCTCGACCTTTGACAGTCAGGTTGTTTATGCAAGGAGCGTGGAAAAACTTGAAATTTCCGGCAACACATTCATCGATTCCGGGTCCTATGCGCCTCTATACCCCGGACTGCCGGTGATTGACGTTCAGTTTTGCGGTGATGTGAACATAAGCGGGAATGATTTTTCCAAGTGGAAATCTGATGCTCAGATCAGTATTCACGAATGTACCGGAGTTGAGAACGACTCAGACTTGCCTCTAAGAGACAAACCGAATCCTTACCGGGAAAGAAATTGGTAATGGTTCGGTTTGTCCTGGAAATACTTCATCCGTACTGACTGCGGCTTTACGAATCGCTGCGGTCCTGCTTCGGCAGGGACTGATCCTCTTCCT
>CAZXVE010000004.1:4123-32832 GCA_964644125.1 uncultured Muribaculaceae bacterium | reverse complement strand
AGGTCCGGTAGGTGACGGCGCGAATCTTACTCTTGTCTTTCTTTCCATTGTTCTGATCATTGTGTCCGGCATTCAGCCGGAAACTGTCCATGTACAAAAGAGGCTGACCACGGTGCATTGCGGTCAGCCTCCGGAATTTTTCTAAAACTTTGATGCAACTGCACTGCGCAGAGCGTTGCCCGTACTGATGACATCAGGACTCAAAGTTCCGTCGGCTATCAGATAGGCGACCGGGAGACCACGGCTGATGTTGTACAGCACCGCTGCCTGTGAAGCGGCGCCCAAGCCATCGCAAACATTGATCCACGGCAGGTTCTGGCTCTTTACGGCACTCGCCCAAACTCCCTTGTCAGTGTCAAGGGACACGGAATATATCTCCAGCCCCTTGGAATGGTACTCCTTGTAAAGAGGCAGGAGCACGTCCTGATTGAACATCTTCTGGGAAGCGTCTGCAGCCTGCCAGAAATAGACGAGGACCACCTTCGCGTCAACCTCCCCGAGCCGAACTTTTGTTCCATCAACAGAAGGAAGGTTCAAGTCCGGATAAGACGACTCCTCCGCCTGCTGAATCTGCTGATTGAGATTGAATATGTTGAATCTCTTCTCAGTCTCGCTCTTCAAGGATTCGACATACTTTGACTCCGGGTAAACGGTCATCAGGGAATCGTGGACATTCTTGAACAGGATCGCATCGGTTGCCTGACTGAAAATCGGGAAATTATCGTTGACTTTCTGGTACAGGACCGGAATCGCGGCAAGCGACTTTGAATTCTCGATGACGAACTTCACGCGGCTGCGATAGTAGTCAACATAATCCCTTGAAGCGGCAGCGTTGTCGCCGGCGGCAGCATCAGCAAGGAACTTGTCCATGAATGCCGAAAAATCCAATTCCGACTGACGAAGCTTCTCACTTTCTTCGGAACCTTCAACAGAATAATTGCCAAGAGTGTCGGAAGCCACCTTCACCCTGTCCCCCTTCTGGAGAAGCAGCGATGCGATTTTCGTGTCACCTTTGAACAAATAAATGAACTGCGGCTGGCCGGCTTTTACATCGACCTTGCAGGAATATGATCCCGAAGCATCTGCCTTAAGGGTGTCCAAAGTCACCAGAGAACTGCCGGACAACTGTTTCACAATCACTTCGGCATCAGGAGCATCGGCAAGGTTGCCCTTGACCTGCGCCTTGTCCGAACATGAAGCCGCGGCCACCACGATGGAAGCGGCAAGAAGCAGGTTTCTACAATTTTTCATATTCTTTGAATATTGCGTCGGCTATCGCCTTGTTTTCCTCCGGAGATACCTCCAGACGTTTTTTCCTGATGTCCATGTCAGCCTCGGTCTGAAGCGGAACCAGATGGATGTGAGTGTGGGGAACCTCCATTCCGAGCACGCAGACTCCCACGCGCTGGCAAGGCACGGCTGCCTTGATGGCAGTCGCCACCTTGCGGGCGAAAGCCCACAATCCCCCATACGTTTTCTCATCCAAGTGGAAGATGTAGTCGTCCTCGACATTTTTCGGGATGACAAGAGTATGCCCCTTTGCAAGAGGATTTATGTCCAGGAAGGCATAGAACTCATCGTTCTCGGCGACCTTGAACGAAGGAATCTCCCCTTTTGCGATTTTAGTGAATACAGTAGCCATCGTTTCCTAGAGAGTAATGTCGAGAATCTTGAACTTGATGATTCCTGAAGGCACCTTGGCATCCACAATTTCTCCCTTTGAGTGTCCAAGAAGAGCTTTGGCGATAGGAGTGGTGGCGGCAAGCTTTCCATGGGCGAAGTCAGCCTCGGTCTCGCCTACGATGGTGAATTCCATCACCTGCTTGGCAGCCATGTTCTCTACTTTCACCTTGTTCATTATCTGGACTTTGTCCGTACCGATCTTGGATTCATCGATGACCTTCGCATTGGCCACGAGATCCTTCAGTTTGGCAATCCTGACTTCCAGAAGCCCCTGAGCATCACGGGCAGCATCATATTCAGCATTCTCCGAGAGATCGCCCTTCTCCCTTGCCTCTGCGATTGCCGCAGAAATCACAGGACGCTGTGCCAGAGCATCGGCAAGCTCCTTCTTCAGCTTATCCAACCCTTCCTGGGTCATATAATGAATTTCAGCCATAATAAAATGACAATTTACCTTTTATGGTGATTATAAACTAAAACAAAGTCCCGCCCGTTCCGGCGGAACCAACCTGTTACTGCAAAGATAACGAATATTTTTATAAATAATCTCTCCGTCAGGATTATTTCGCGAGGATGGAAAACTTGTCGGCTTCCAACTGGGCGCGAAGGGCATCAATGGAAGCAAAGCGTCTCTCATCGCGAATCTTACGAAGAAAGGTAATCTTCAGGTCAAGGCCGTAGATATCTTCCTCAAAGTCGAATATGTTGGTCTCAATCGTGCGCTGTCCACCGGAGCGGACAGTCGGGCGGACTCCAATGTTGCACATTCCCTTGAACTCATGCCCGAGAGTCTCCGCCCGGACTGAATACACCCCGTTGCCCGGCAGCAGCTTCAACGGCTCGTAGAGTTGGATGTTCGCAGTCGGGAAACCGATGGTGCGGCCAAGGCGATTGCCAGCGACCACCACTCCCAGCAATGAATATTCATACCCGAGCATCGCAGCGGCCGACTCCACCTCACCTGCGGCCACAGCCTCACGGATCTTCGTGGAACTGACCGTGACTCCGGACGGAGAAGCGACGCTCCCGAGACGGATGACATCGAGCCCTTCTTCTTCCGCCGTTCTTTCCATGGACTCAGGAGTCTGCGGATCGCAACCCATCCGGTTGTCATAGCCGACAAGGATGGCCCTGGCCCCGAATCTGGAAACAAGGATGTCACGGAAATACTCCCGCATGGTCAGTCTGCTGAATTCTTTGGTGAAAGGCAACACCTCAACATGATCCACGCCAAGTCCGAGAAGAAGGTTCTTCTTCTCATCGAGCGTGGTAAGAAGCCGGAGATCGCGCGCATCATCCTGAAGCACGTTACGCGGATGAGGCCAGAAAGTGACGACCATGCTCCGGTCGCCCCTTTCCCTGGCCGCATTCACGAGTTGTGCTATCACAAAACGGTGCCCTATGTGGACACCGTCGAAAAATCCGGTCGCTATAACCATTTCACCAGTTCAAAATCCTGCCGGTGAGGCAACAATGGGTTCTTGGCAAACATTCTGATGGCCACCTGGTACATTCCGGTCCTGTCTGGAAGGATGGATGCACGATACTTGGCGACACCGTCGTTGAACTCGACCACATCAAAGTTGCATTTCTCCTGAATATGCAGCTGATGCTTCACATCGGTCGTCGCGAACAGCATCTCCACGCCGATGTCTTCAGGAGAAAGGTCACCAAGGTTCAGCACAACCTCAGATGTCAGCGAATTGGACTCGGACAGGCTATAGGACGAATCCGGCTGGGTCTGGGAGATGATCTCAATGTTCTTCCATGCACGGCGGACTTTCTTTTTCCACGAGGAAATCTCGCGGGCCAGCCTGTAGTCGTCGGCAACCATTCTGTCCCTGCGCTCGGACTGCGGATTGTAGTACTGGTTGCAGTAGTCGGTAAGCATCCTGTTGGTAGTGAAATTGTCAGCAACCTGGGCTACCGTGTTCTTGATGTAGCCCACCCAGGTAGGAGACAGACCAAGGGACTTGTCCACATCGTAGTAGGCCGGGGAGATCTCGTTCTCGATGGTCGTGTAAATCGTGGCGGCATCGAGTTCGTTTTGGTAATTCTGATCATCGTAGGTACGTTCCAGCGGAAGTGCCCAACCGGCACCAGGCTTGTAGCCTTCCACCCACCATCCGTCAAGCACGGAGAAATGCATGACTCCGTTCATGGAAGCCTTTTCTCCGGATGTTCCTGAAGCCTCAAGAGGCCTTGTAGGGTTGTTCATCCACACATCGACACCCTGCACCAGTCTCTTGGCAAGCGAGATGTCATAGCCCGGGATGAAGACAATCTTACCGATGAAGCGGTCCTGCTTGGAAATCTCGATGATTCTCTTTATGAGATCCTGACCTGCCTTGTCCGCCGGATGAGCTTTGCCGGCAAACAGGAACTGAACCGGATGTTCCGGGTCATTCACAATGGCATCAAGCCTGTCAAGGTCGGAGAACAGAAGCGTTCCCCTCTTGTAGGTTGCAAAACGGCGGGCGAACCCGATGGTCAGCACATCATCACGAAGATTTTCCTTAATGGCCACAATCTGACTTGGAGAGTACTGGTTGCACAAGGACGGATCGGAAATGCGCTCCTTCACGATTTCAATCAGCCTTTTCTTCAGGGTCTTCCTGGTCTCCCAGATTTCTGTGTCAGGGACTTTGTAGATACCCTCGAAGCAAGACTTGTCGTAGTGATGGGTAGCGAACTCAGGACCGAACACGCGGGCGTGGATCTTCTTCCATTCAGCCGCAGTCCAGGTAGGATAATGTACGCCGTTGGTAACATAGCTGATGAACAGTTCCTCAGGCAGATAGCCAGGGTAGATGCTGCTGAATATCTGCTTGCTCACATCGCCGTGCAGCATGGACACTCCATTGACATTCTGAGAAAGATTGGCGGCGAGGAAACTCATCGAGAACTTTTCATTCACATCATTGCCGTTCACCTTTCCAAGTGCCATCATGGTTTCCCAGTCTATCTTCAGACGCTGCGGATAGTGTCCGATGTACTTTCTGAGCAGACCTTCATCGAAGGCATCATGGCCGGCAGGCACAGGAGTGTGGGTGGTGAAGAGAGAAGACGCCCTCACAACCTCGACAGCTTCCCCGAAGTCCAGATTGTCATTCTGGACATATTCACGCAGCCTTTCCAGTCCGGTGAAAGCGGCATGTCCTTCATTGCAATGATAGATCTGAGGATTGATTCCGAGGTTTCTGAGGGCCTGGATGCCTCCGATGCCAAGCAGAAGTTCCTGTTTCAGACGGTTCTCCCAGTCACCTCCGTAGAGATGATAGGTCACCTGGCGATCCTCCTGGCCGTTCGCCTCATAATCAGTGTCAAGCAGATAGAGATCAGTGCGACCGACTGCGACCTTCCATATGCGGGCATAGATCGTACGCCCCGGGAAAGCCACGCTTGTGGTCATCCAGTTGCCATCAGCATCCAGGACAGGCTCAGCAGGAATCTTGGTGAAGTCCTGGGCATCATAGCGGGCAACCTGCTCACCCTGACCGGTGATGATCTGGGTGAAATAGCCGTAGCGGTACAGAAGACCGACAGCCACAAGATTGACATTCATGTCACTGGTTTCCTTGAGATAGTCACCGGCTAGGATTCCGAGACCTCCGGAGTAAATCTTCAGGGATGTGTCCAGACCATATTCCATGCAGAAATAAGCGATTGAAGGGTTCTTGCGCTCTGCCTTGAGAGCCATGTAGGCATTGAACTCTTCCATCACCGACTTAAGTTCTCCCAGAAACGCCTCATCCTTGGTCAAAGCCTTGAATCTCTTGAGACTGACGGCATCAAGCAGAGCCATCGGGTTGTGGCAGGTGTTATGCCAGATAACCGGGTCAATCGATTTGAACAGAGATTTGGCGGATTCGTTCCAGCACCACCAAAGATTTTTGGAAAGGGTCTCGAGACCAGAGAGAGCAGCCGGAAGATGACGGGTCACCATCACACTCTTCCATATCGGGTCGTTGATTTCTATCTTGTTAAATGTCATTGATTTATCTTCGCTAAGTTCGTCTGGGAAAGCACCTTTGGCCTCTATCACCTTCTCAATGGCCTTCGAGTATGCTTCCTTGTAATACTGAATCTGGTTTTCCCATAGGGCTATAGTGGAGACGTCCTTGGCCGAAGCCATATAGGCCTTGCGGCCTTCGCCGTCCAATGCGGCGATTTCCTTGATTCTGGCCACAACTCCATCAACAACATCAAAATAGTTAGAATCGTTCCTGTCCAGGACTTTAATGCCCGGATGCACCTTGCCGTAATGCGACCTTACCCAAAGGCCGAAACCCGACAGACTGGTCGTCAGAGACGGGATGCTGAACGCAAGGCTTTCCAGAGGGGTGTACCCCCAAGGTTCGTAGTAGGATGGGAACAAAGTCAAGTCAAGTCCAACGAGCAGATCGTAGTACTTCATGTTGAACACGCCGTCCGTTCCGTTCAGGTATGACGGAATGAAATAGACTTTCACACGGCTGCCTCTGGCATTGGTAAAGCCCAATTCCTTGAAACGCCTGGTGACAACATCATATTCCTTGTCCATCAGATTGTGGGAAACCTGGGTGGTATAGTCCGGAGATCCATTGCCGGAGAGTTTTGCCACCAGATCCTTGTCCGCTCCGTTGTGTCCGGAAGGAATCATGATGAAAGCCTGGATGTCGCGGCCTTGCGGATCCGTGTCCTCAAGTTTCTTAAGCGCGTCGATGAACACGTCAATACCTTTGTTGCGATACTCATAGCGGCCTCCGATGCCGATCAGGATAGCATCCTTGGACACCACCTCTCCGGACATCGCCGTAGCAACCTCTATAAGCCTGGCACGGGCCGCCTGACGTTTCGCAGCATATTCTTCATCCGTCGCAGGGGTGAAACTGTTCTCGAAGCCGTTCGGAGTCACCACATCGACCTTGCGCTGGAGGAACTGTTCACACTCCCTGGCAGTAATCTCGCTGACAGTTGTGAATATGTCTGCATTCTGAGCCGATTTCTTCTCAAGCGAGTGGCGGGCGATCACATTGAACTGCCGCGCCTTCTGGTCACCGTCATAAAGATTCATCGAATCGTACAGCGGCAGGTTGTTGCCGGCTATGCAACGTCCCACTACCGTAGCGTGTGTCGTGAACACGGTGGCGATCGGGAGCTGCTTGTACTTCAGATAAAGGAGTCCGGCCCCAGTCTGCCATTCATGGAATTGAGCCACGATCTTGTCCGAGGCGCTCAGATTGAAATTCCTGAAACTCTCGATAACCTTTCCGGCAGCGTAGCCGAACAGGAAATTCTCCTTGTAGTCCCAGTTTCCTGTAAGTGAATCAACCTGGAATCGCTCCCAATACTTGGACAGGATGTAGTTCTGGTTGGTAAGAAATTGCTTGAAATCCACAAGGATTGCGATAGGATTCCCCGGCACGTTCCATTTGCCGATCCGCACTCTGATACCTTCCGAAGCAGCATGTGCTTTCCACAGACTGTAAAGATGCGTATCCTCAATAAAATCCGGATTACTTTCAGTGTCCATCCAGACATCGGGGCCGATCAGGATGTGATGCTTATGAAGCTGCTGCTTCAGGTAAAGCGACTTGGTGGCGATCACCGTGTAGATGCCGCCGACCTTGTTGCACACTTCCCAACTGACCTCAAACAAATAGTCCGGGTTCGTCAGTTCATTTGTCATTTATTTCTTGTTTACTTGTTTGGTTGTCTTTGTTTTCGGGGATTTCTTCACAGAAACTGCCCCCTCAACAGGCTTGCCCGGCTGTTTTGCCGTCCTTCTTGAAGGTTTCTTTCCCGCAGGAGCCGCTTCGCCGGACTCCTGAGCCGTGCTCTCCATCTTTTTTCCGGAAGTGCTCATCGCATCGTCAATTCTGATGATGAAATCACTGAGCACGTTCATGTAGTTGATGAAGGCCTCGTAAGGAGTATTGTAAGGATTGAAGTAGCTGTGGACCGCCCCGTCAGAGAAAAATTTGGTGCTCATGTAGTACAGGTGGTCGCTTTCCTGAAGATGTCCGAAATCCTCCCAGAGGACAGGATCGTTCAGAATTGCCAGTTTCTCGGCCTGTCCGTAAAGTTTGTTGTAGGCATCCTGTTGCAGTTCGTTGCCAAGCCACGCTGTCACATCCCTTTCCTCGTCAGCCCAGGAAATCGGATCCTGAACCTCGATCTCGGCGATAGGCTTCAGTTTCCTGGCCGCCTGAGTAGGAGTCGTGAATTCGAAGGAACCGTCCTTGAGAAGAATCTCCGGCAGGAATCTCATGAAATCGAATATTCCCGTCGCCTCCTTCTGGTGCTCTCCGAATGTTTCGTAGTCCATGAAGAGATTGATGATGTCACCGTCAGCAGCCTTGAGCCATGACAGGTACTTTTCTCCGGTCAGAGGCCAGTCCTTCCAACCTTTGTCGGAGAAGCGGAACGCGATGTCATCGCTCAGCGAATAATTGCGCAGCAGCAGTTTCAGATGCTTCTGCTGGCTGTCGGTGTAGATGTAGTCAGGACTCTTCCATCCGAGAATATGCCTGGCTCCCTCGGCCAGCATCACCTTGAAACCAAGGTCATAGACATCACGGCCTATAGAGTCAGAATATATCAGTTCGGTGTTTCTGAAAGCCGTAGGTTTCACTCCGAAATACCTCTCGATCGCAGCGGAGTGCTTCTCGACCTGATGCTTGAACTCGCCGAAGTTGGCGAGCGAGGCAAGCGAGTGGTAATACGTCTCTCCGAGGAACTCAACGCAGCCAGTCTCAGCCAGGCTGCGGAAACTGTCTATCACTTCCGGAGCGTACCTGTCGAACTGCTCCAGAGCGGATCCTGTGATGGAGAATGTTACCTTGAAATCTCCTCCGTGCCGCCGGATAAGGTCCAGCAGGAGATTGTTCATCGGAATATAGCATCGCTGGGCGACCCTGCGGAGGATTGTCCTGTCAGCGAAATCATCATAGTAGTGGGAATCCTTGCCGATGTCGAAGAACCGGTACTGCCTCAGTCTGGTAGGCTGATGGACTTGAAAATACAGACAAATGTTCTTTTTCATAATATTCCCTTATTTATTGTTAACAACTGAGTCATAAATATTCTTGAGTTTCGCCGTCGCAATGTTCCATTTCAAGCGGTTCACTTCCTCATAGCCCTCTCTGGCGGCGAAATCGGACAGAGCCGGATATTTCAGAATCGCATAGATGTCATCAGCCATCGCGTCAACATCCCAGAAATCCACCTTGAAGGCATATTTCAGCACCTCGGCAGCGCCTGACTGGTTGGAGATCACGGCCGGCACACCGGACCGCATGGCTTCAAGAGGAGATATTCCGAAAGGTTCAGACACCGACGGCATTATGTACACATCCGACATGGCGAACATCTTCTGCACTTCCGCACCGCGAAGGAAACCGGTGAAATGGAAACGGTCGGATATTCCAAGCTTTGCAACCTGACGGATGCAGCGGTTCATCATGTCCCCGCTTCCGGCCATCACGAAACGCACCCCTTCTGTCCTCTTGAGGACTTTCGCGGCGGCTTCGATGAAATATTCAGGTCCCTTCTGGAAAGTGATTCTGCCAAGGAAGGTGACGACCTTGTCGCGCACTCCCCTCTCGACCTTGATGTTCTCCCGGCCGCTGAAATCCACCGCATTGTGGACAGTCACGACTTTCTCCGGAGCGATTCCGTACTTGTTGATGACGATGTTCCTTGTGAGGTCGCTGACGGCTATCACTCTGTCCGCCGCCATCATACCTCTTCTCTCTATATCGTAGACACGGGTATCGATCTGATCCTCGGTTCCGCGGTCGAATGAAGTGGCATGCACATGCACCACCAGCGGCTTGCCGGTCAGTTCCTTGGCAGCGATTCCGGCCAGATAGGTCAACCAGTCATGGGCATGGATGATGTCGAACTCATCCTTGTGTTCCATGGCGATCGTACCTCCCACCATGGCATAGTGGGCAACCTCCTCCATGAGGTTGGAGCCATAACGGCCCGAGAAACGGAATTTCTTTCCTGCACATTTGGTCAGATTCTCAGTCTGCAGACGACGCTCCGACTCGACCATGTCGTGGAACTCCTCCGGAGTGACATACGGAATCATGTTCGAACCGATGCGGACAAACTTGACCTTGTCAAGAAATTCATCCACAGTCGAACCGACGGACACAACCGGCACATCGCTCGCATTGATGATCTTTGCTGCGCTCTGGTCCTCATCGCCTGAAGCGGACGGCATAACGAAAAGAGTCTGTACTCCGTTATAGGCCAGGCCTTTTACTATTCCATAGCAGGCCGTACCAAGTCCGCCCGCGATATGAGGAGGAAACTCCCATCCAAACATCAAAACTCTCATTGTCCTACTCCTCCTTGAATTTGTCTTTAAGGTATTCAACCTCAAGCAGAGCCGCAGTGCTCAAAGCTGACGAGACCGCTCCGTGAGGTTCGTGAGGCGGATCTCCGTCATAGAGCTCGGGAAATGCCCCGACACCATGCTTGTTCAGATCCTCATAAAGGCCGTTTACAAGCCACTGGGCCTTGTTCCGGAACGAAGGGCCCTTCATCTTGAAGCAGACCTCGCAATAAGGTGCCAGAAGTGACGGGCGAGTGCTTCCGTTGTAGTAGGCAAGATCTCTCTCCGTCTGAGGTCCGTCATAAACACCCTTATATTCAGCGTGGCGCGGAGAGAGCGTACGGATCCCCCTCCTGGTCACCAGTTCATTGTCAATCACCCTCAATACGCTACTGGCCACCTCCGGTTCCACGGGAATATCCTCACCCAAAAGGGCGTAAAGCATGTTCGGGCGGACTTCAAGATGCTGTCCGGAATTGTCCACATAGTCGGCCAGATAGCCTGCGCGCTCATTCCAGAACATGGGCTGGAAGTTGGAACGGACAAGATTCAGAATGCGCGTCCAGTCCTTCAGGAAGGAACTGTCAGGGGCAAACCTGCGCTCCATTGTAACGGCGAAAATTATGGACTGGAACCACATCGCATTGGTTTCCACCTGATAGCCGGCCCTTTCAGTCACCGGATTGCCATCAATGTAGGCGTTCATCCAGGAGAGAGCCCAATGATCAAGCTGAGCCCAGAGAAGCCCGTTCGGCTGCATGGCAACCTCAGACCTGCGTCCCGGCAGATAACTCTCGAGAATACCCTTGAGAGTCCGGCCGTATTTCTTCCAGACAGCTTCAGGATCGGCCCCGAACTCAATGTAACGCTCCAAAGCGCTCGCCAGTCTCAGCGGTGCTTCCACCTGAGTGGTCTTATGGAAAAGACGTTCCTGATTGTCCTCAATCAGGTTGTCAAGAATCTCTTCGAATTCCGCCTTGCCGCCGTTGGCATAGAGAGTAAGTCCGGGAAGTGCCTCCAGAGTCTCCCTCAACAGACCGGTGTAAAGCCAGGAGAATCCGGCAGTAATCATCTTGTGGCCTCCGCGGTTCTGTTTGAGCAGGTCGGCGCAGTGCACAAGCTGTTCATGTCTCGTGTTGATTCTGGCCGCTTTCGCCACATACGAATCGAATTTTCTCTTGAGGCCGGACGGATTCACGGAAGCGACTGCGGCCGAGAAAACAATCGTGTCACCAGGTTTCATCTCAGTCTCGAAATGTCCGGGAACGTAAAGATCCTCCTTGCAGGCATAGCCGCGACGGTACTCGTCCGAATATGTAACCCCTTTGTACCAGCAAGGGGTTGTCACGAAGGAAACGTCCTTGGTGTTGAACTGCATGTTGAGGTCAGGGAATCCTTCATAGAGATTGAAGGCGACTCCGTCAGGGATCTCCCAGCCTTCTGTTCTGGCATTAGGGTTTTCCTGGGTCAGAGCATGGATGTCACGGAAGGCCAGGAAAGGTGTCAGCAGCAGCCTGACCTTTGCCGGAGCCTTGACCAGTTCAAAGCGGATCATGACCTGATCCGAATCAGGGACAAGGAGTATGCTCTTGGAAAGCACCATCTCCCCGACCCTGTAGGTGATCTTAGGTACAGGATCAGCTTCAAAATCAATAATGTACTTGTGGCCACGCGGCTCATAGACATTGCCATAGCAGTGGATGCCCAGATTGAACTGTTTCCCGTTAAGGATCAGGCTCTCGTCCAAAGATGACAGAAGCAGATGGGTCCTGCCACCGAAAGCGTCCACCGGCACGGCCAGCAGGCCGTGATAGCGCCGGGTATTGCAAGTCACTATTGAAGTGTTGCAGTAAGCTCCGGTCTTGTTGGCGCAGATGATCTCCCTTTTCAACGAATATGAAAGGTTGACCAACTCAGACTTGTTGAACTTCAAAAAAGCCATATCGGTTAAAATTTAGATTCCTTCATTCCTTTCTATCAACACAATTGCGCAACGGCTCGGAAGGTAGAGGCTGAGGCAGCCGTCGACCGTCAGATGTTCTCCGTCATTTTCAAGCCTCGCGAATCCGTCAAACTCCCTGGCGTCGGAGTCCAGGACCTTGACATAACGCCCGGACGGAGCCGGGAACGCATAATCAGCGAATGATTCCACAGGATTGAAATTCAGTGCAAATATAAGGCTTTTCCTCTTGAATATCAAGATTTTCTTTTCCTCATCCGCCCTCAGAAGATCAGGCCTTGCCGCAAGCACGCCATATCGTTTTACAAGATGGATCATCGCCTTGTCGAAATTCCGGAGACAATGATACCTCAACTGTTCGTTGTCCGCCAGGGACCACATGCGGCGGGCATGCTCATAACTCCATCCGTTTCCTTCCCGCGGGAAATCGATCCACTCCGGATGCCCGAATTCATTTCCCATGAAATTCAGATAGCCGTCTCCGGCCGTTCCGAGGGTGGCAAGACGGATCAGTTTGTGCAAAGCGACTCCACGGTCCACGGTCGGATTCTTCGAATCCATATTCATGGAAAAGTACATCTCCTTGTCAAGCAACCTGAAAATCAAGGTCTTGTCCCCTACCAAGGCCTGATCGTGACACTCTGCGTAGCTGATGGTCTTCTCGTCCGCACGCTTGTTGGTCAGTTCGTACCAGATCTCCCCGGGACTCCATTCTTCATCCTTCTTCTCCTTTATCCACTTGATCCAGTGATCCGCTACGCCCATCGCCATCCTGAAGCCGAATCCGATTCCTCCAGCCTCAAACGGGGCAGCCAGGCCGGCCATTCCGCTCACATCCTCTGCAATCGTGACCGCTTCAGGCTTCATCTCCCTGATCAGCAGGTTGGCCAGACCAAGATAGGTTACGGCATTTTCATCAACGCCTGCATCGAAATACGGTTCATAGCCGTTGAAATCCTTTCCAAGCCCATGATCCCAGTACATCATGCTCGTCACGCCATCAAAGCGGAATCCGTCGAGATGATATTCCTCAAGCCAGAACTTGCAATTGCTGAGAAGAAAACGCACAACCTCATCTTTCCCGTAGTCGAAGCAGCGCGACCCCCATGCCGGATGATGCCCCTGCGGGCCTTTGTAAAAATACAGATCCTCACGGCCATCGAACAAACCGAGACCTTCATTCTCATTGCTGCAACTATGCGAATGGACAAGATCCATCACAACGGCCAGCCCCATTCCGTGAGCATCGTCCACAAGCTCCTTAAATTCTTCCGGAGTGCCGAAACGCGAACTCAACGCGAAGAAATTCGACACCTGATAGCCGAAAGAGCCATAATACGGATGCTCCTGAAGTGCCATGATCTGGACAGTGTCGTACCCGAGCTTCTTCACCCTCGGCAGCACATTCTCACGGAATTCACCGAACGTCGAGACCTTCCGTTCCTCCGAACTCATCCCGATGTGACACTCGTAAATAAGGGGATGCGGCCTGTGCAGCACCCTGTCATTCTTCCATGAATATTTCCGGGCAGGATCCCAGACCTGCGCACAGAACACCTTTGTCTCATCATCCTGCACAAGCCTTGTGCAGTAGGCAGGAATCCTCTCGCCCCCGCCGCCGGGCCACTCGATGAACAATTTGTACAGTTCCCCATGATTGAGGAACATCGGATCCAGCCTGAGTTCCCAATTGCCGGAGCCGGCAGGCTTGAACTCGTAGGCAGATGTACGCCTCCAGTTGTTGAACTCACCTATCAGATAAATCCGGCTTGCGTCAGGAGCCCACTCCCTGATTACCCAGGAGCCATCCTCACACTTGTGCAATCCGTAGTAGAGATGATTGTTGACACTTGACGCAAGTCCCTCCGCACCGTGTCCGGTGATCCTGTCCGCAGCATCCAGAATCCTCTTGTGACGGGCTTTCAGAGCCCCTTCAAAAGGCTTCAGGTACGGATCCGTGTCGTATATCCAGAGTTTCTTCTTCATAAGCGTTCAATTTAGCCCAGACCGATTGAATCGAGTCATTCGAACAACGAGATAAATATAATCAAAAAAAAGGAATTTCATTCATCCATTTCCCTTGCGATCCGGAAATAATCTCTATCTTTGGAACGGCCAACCGCCTGACGCATAAGTGACAGCCCTAAAAAAACCGCATAATGGGGAAAAGACTCCTGCTCCTTTCAGCCGCGCTGGTGCTGTTCAGCGTTCACTCCGCGGCCAGTTATCCGCCACAGAACACCTTGAGAGAGCGACGGGAGCATTTCGGGGCGGAATCAATGCAGTCACAAGGAAAGGAGAGTGTAACGGGCGCGGATAAGGCGAAATATGCCCCCGTCACTTGATGAGTGACATGGAACAGGAGCAGATAAGGCCGGAAGTGACCCCGTCACACGGGATGGAAAGTGTAACGGATGCGGATAAGCCTGAATATGACCCCGTCACTTAAAATTCAATAGATACAATGAATATAGGAATATCAATCTCAGTGGATTTGAAGTCAGACTGCAAGTCATCATGTATTCAATACGTCTCGGATCTTTTGGAGAATGGTTTGAAAGATAGAACTTATCACGTGATCAATCATTATTGGTTGTTATGCGAGGCGGTAAAAACCATACCAGGTTTTGAGCGTTTCACGGCTATTCCACGACATCGATTTGTCGAGCATCGCCGCCTCCGCAATCTTGACAACACGTTCACTGATTATTATGGAGTCTATTCCTGTGGGTTCAAGATCGACAACGAGGAGTACGACAGTTTCATCTCTTCCTCGGATGAGGAGGCCACACGAACCATAGCGCGGAAGATGGTGGAGTCTCTCTCGAACCTCGACAGCCTCTCGAAGAAGGCCGCCGGATTCGATAAGGAACGCTTCAAGCCGGACGTCATACAACTCTTTCAGGAACATGGTCTGCTTTGACGCCCTGGCCCTCGACTGCGCCCTGACCTCCGGAGGGCGGATCGTCCGCGTGAACGGTGTAGACAGTGCCGGTGGCACGGCATCCCTTCAGGGTCCTGCACTGCCTCCGCGACCACCTCGGCAGCAGCCGCGGCTTGGGATTTGTGGAAGAAGCGGAAAAACAGTACCTTTGTAGGCTTGTTTCCTTAAGGGAATATTAAACTGTTAACAGGCACTTCATTACTTGCGAAAGTTGCGTTAAAGTGAAAGAAACTTTGAAAAGAATATGGTTCCCGATTGTCGTGATGTGCATCATAGCACTTCAGGCCATCGGCATGGGCAACCACGTGTCAACCGAAAATCCCGGCTACGGTTTCATCATGGCGGATAAGCCAACTACTCCGGACACGATACGCTACAGAAACCAGTTCATCGGAAACACGGTCAAGGGGGAAGATTCGTCCTTTTTGCTGGTGCCGATTGACACCGCGCATCAGTTGACGGCGCGGGACACCATCTTTGCCCCCGATTCCCTCAAATTCACCGATCCATTCCGCTACAAGTACTACGTGGCAATTCTGGATTCTCTGACCCACAGGATTGTGGTAGACTCCCTGAAAGCCGCCGGGGACACAGTTGACTGGCCGATGGTCGATTCACTCTACCGCCTGGACTCCGCAATCAGGAAGAAAGCAGAATTCGATGTCTGGTACGCCGGACTGTCGAAAACAGACAGGAAGAAGTACGACTACGAAGTAAAGGAAAAACTCAAGAAACACCTCTCGGACAGCTTGCTTGATGTAAAGGACAGCCTGAAAGCGCACAGAGACAGTGTCAGGGAAGCCACCCCGAGAATCCTCGAAACTTTCGCGCTGCCGGACACAATGCAGTACAAGCGGATTGTCCAATGGACACACGAAAGGGAATTCCACAAGATGGATGTGCAGGAACCGGACACAAGCTATAACCACTGGCTGCATGACTATCCTTTCTACCGCAAGGACGTCAATGCCACCTGGCTGGGAGTGGCCGGATCAGCCTTGCAATATTATGACTGGTTCAACCGCTCAAGCGAAAACGGCGTGTCTTTCTACGATCCTTATGAATCGTGGACTTATTCGGCAAAGACCCTCCCGATGTACAACACCAAGACTCCCTACACTGAACTGGCCTACTTCGGAACCATTTTCGCCAATTCTCAGAAAGAGTCCGACAACCTTCACATCCTGACGACGCAGAACATCTTCCCGGAATTCAATTTCACGCTCGAATACGACAGATTCGGAGGCAACGGAATCATGGAGAACGAAAGTACGACCAACAAGACGTTCGTCACATCCGTCAACTATCTGGGCAAGAAATACCTGATGCATGCAGGCTACATCCACAACAAAGTCACGAGGGATGAAAACGGTGGCACAAGCGACAATTCGATGGTGAGAGACACGACCCTGGATGCCAGAGAGTACCCTGTCTATCTCAGCGATGCATCCACATCCATTATCCGCAACACTCTGTTCCTTGACCAACAGTACAGGATTCCGTTCACTTTCATCCGGAACATAAAGGACAGGGGGATCGACAAGGCCTTCAAAGACAGTGTTCTTGCATCAGGAGACACGACTCTGGCCGCGTCGCTGGAACAGCTTCTCGAGGAGCGCAGGGCAGCCAGGGCGGAAGCCGACACCCTTGAGAGCCACGACATAACCACCGCTTTCATCGGGCACAGCAGCGAATACTCCGTGTTCCGGAGGTCCTATGAGGACAACATCACCGGCACATCCGGCAGGGACTTCTACAATAATGTCTTCAACTACAATCCGACAACTTCCTTCGATTCAGTCAGAGTCATGAAGCTGGAGAACCGGGTCTTCCTCAAGCTCCAGCCTTGGTCCGACCAGGCCATCGTCTCGAAGCTGAACGGCGGTGTCGGAAACAGAATACTGAGCTACAGCACTTTCGATCCGACTTTTCTGAAAGGTACGACCAATACTGTCTGGAACTCCGCATTCATCTACGCCGGAGTCGAGGGACAGCTGAAAGACTATATCCATTGGGACGCGACCGGCGACTATGTCTTTCTTGGGGATCAGATGAACGACATGTCGGTCAAGGCGAATGCAAGGTTCGACATGTACCCGTTCAGAAAGGCAAGGAAAAGCCCTGTAAGTTTTGAAGTGAACTTCGAGACTTCATTGGAGGAGCCTGAGTTCTACCACCAGCATTATTATTCAAACCACTTCAAGTGGGACAACGAATTCGGAAAAATCTCCACGACGAAGATTCAGGCCGGATTCAGCATCCCGAGGTGGAGGATCAGCGCCAGAGTCGGCTATGCACTTCTTTCCGGCAATGTCTACTTCGACTCGACCGGGGTGGTCCGGCAGAACAATTCTCCGATGAGTGTCCTCTCGGCTTCTCTGAACAAGAATTTTGTGCTGGGACCAGTCCACCTGGACAACAGGCTCCTGTTCCAGATTTCCTCGAACCAGGACATTCTGCCTCTGCCAAGTCTGGCAGCCAATTCAAGGGCATACCTGCAGATGAACGTCAAGAGAGACATCATGCAGCTGCAGATAGGTGCGGAAGGATGGTACAACACAAAATTCTACTCCCCCGGATGGAATCCGGCTGTCGGAGCATTCTACAACCAGAAAGAAGAAAAGTACAACAACGGCCCGGTCATCGACGCTTTCGTGAACATACAGTGGAAGAGAGCCTGCATATTCCTGAAACTTGAGAACATCGGCAAAGGCTGGCCGATGGACAAGGCAGACTATTTCAGCGCCCATCATTACATCCGGACGCAGACCGCGTTCAAGATAGGAGTGTTCTGGCCATTCTACCTCCAGCCAAGCTCCAACAAGGCAGTCAACGCCGGTTCCGGCCTGTCATCAGGAGGAGGAAGTTCAAGCGGAACATTCTCCGGCGGTTCCAGCAGCGGCAGCAGAAGCTTAAGCAATAACACACGCTGATCATGGGACTGAAAAGGGTGACGAAGAAATTTCTCAAGTACATGGTACCAACGTTGTTGGTACTTCTCATCATCCCGTTCAGCGATCACAACAAGAAAAAAAACGATCTGGAGGACCTCTTCGGGAACGGGGCCGTCATAAGATGTGCCCTGAAGATGGACGACAAGCTGTCTGACGGCTACCTTACCGGTTATTGCTATGAGATGCTTGAACGGCTTGCAATGCACTTGAAAGACACTGCCGAAATCTTCCTCACGGAGCAGAGCGGTTCCTATCTGGATTCACTCAAGGATCAAAGGATTGACATTCTGGCGCTGTCCTCCACTTCAATCCAGGATTCCGAAGATTTCATGGTGCTGCCGCTTGGAGACGCACCTGTCGTGTGGGTGATAAGATCCGACAAGAAAAGCCAGAAGGAAATCATCCGCTGGATGAACAATTTCAAGGGGACTGATGAATATGCAAACATCCTGTCCCGTTTTTTCCATGGCTACAACCCCTACCGCAAGGGAATCAAGAAGGATCCGAAGATACTCAGTCCGTACGATGATCTGATCAAAGAGAATGCAAAGAGAATCGGGTGGGACTGGAAATTGTTCTCAGCCCTGATCTGGAGCGAGTCACGATTCAGGATCCAGGCCAGATCCCCACGAGGCGCAGTGGGACTGATGCAGATGATGCCCCGCACGGCGGACCGCTATGAGATAGAGGACCTGCTCAACCCACGGGAGAACATTGAGGCCGGGGCCAAATACATCGCAAGACTCCAGAACAAATTCAGAGACACCGCTGCAGACAATGAAGAACTCGTGAAGTTCACCCTTGCAGCCTACAATGCCGGAGAGGGGCGGATTTATGACTGCATCAAACTGGCCCGTTCACAGGGAATCGACACCGGCACGTGGGAAAGCCTGTGTACCGTCCTGCCCCAGATGAATCAGGATTCAATCCTGTTTGTGGAAGATGTCAGGCATGGGAAGTTCAAAGGGAAGGAAACTGTAGCCTATGTAAAAGCCGTTCTCAACCAATACGACATATTCACAGGTACCGATCCCCGGTACAAGGTTCAGCCGACTGACACCGCCCTCATAATGATAGAGGAAACGGAGGACATCGAGAATCTGCTATTGAGCCCTGACAGTCTGAGCCGGATCGACCCTGGAAATGAACAGGCAGGGAATCAGGAGGAGGAGCATGATGACCAGCCAGGAGAGGATGTCGGCGCCAAGCACGGCAGGTAAGTTGAGGTGCACAGGGACAAACGGCACAAAATAGTTTTCAGGATTCAGTCTTATGGCATGTGTCCATTTCTGGATTCCGCATAAAAGCAATGCCGTTCCGTTGCCGATCAGCATTCCACGGAAGACAATCACCGAAGCGACGCGAAGGAACACCTTGGCTATTGCCTTGTCCGTCATGCCCAGGGATTTGAGCGTGCCGATGGTGGAAATGTTTCTGAACAGCATTATCAGCAGACCGGAAATCATGTTGAATCCAGCCACGACAGTCATAAGGACAAGGATGAACAGCACATTGAAATCTATGAGATTCAGCCAATCGAAGATCTGAGGATAACGGCTGATCACCGAAGTGGCGACCAGTGCGTCATCATCCTCTCCGGCCATTTGCAGGGCAAGGTGGCCGACCTCATCCGTCACAGCCCGCATGCCGGCATCAGTTCTGGCACCGGGAGACAATGCAATCTCCAGAACGGAAGCCTCATCGGAAGTCCAACCGTCAAGCCTCTGGAGGTCGGAAATGTCAGCCAGAACCACAATGTTGTCCGTGCCGTCCATGACTCCTTCGTAAACACTTGTGATGTTGAAGTTACGGACCTTTACCTTTTCGCCGACAAAATAGGTCAGCATTTTGTCTCCCGCTTCAAGGCCAAGCATATCGGCCAGTCTTACCGGGATTGAAACACCGAGTTTAACCGTGTCGGATTCTGATTTCTGACGCGGTGTTCCCTTGAACAGAACCCCGTGGATGCTCTCGCCCTTCTTGACGATTCCTGCCCGGTAAACTGCAGGAGTGACGCTTCCAACCTCCGGAATCGCTTCAATCTCAGGCAAGAAACTCGGATCAGCCGAAATCGGCGAGGACTCGCTGATGTAGTTCATGTCAACCGGCATCAACTGGACATCACCGGTAAGATCGGAGATGCCATCCCTTATCTCGTTTCTGAACCCGGAAGAGACGGAGACTGAAACTATCATGATGAGAAAAGAGACAGCGATGGAAACCATCGCTATCCTTCCTCCGAAACGGAGACGTCCGGCTATGAACCTTGACGCATCCATGAATATATTCTTCGTGTTTGAACGGATTCCCGGAATTTCACTTCCGGGAGTCCGTGATGAAAATCTTTACCAGATGTGGACTCTTTCACTCTCAGGACGCCACATCGGATCTCCGTCCTTGATTCCAAAGGCATCGAAGAATGTCTGGAAATTCTTCAGCGAAACATTCACACGGTTTTCGGCGAGGGAGTGTACGTCCAGTTTTGTCAGACGCGCCTTTTCCTCATCCGTGATGTTCTGAGCCCAGATTGTACCGTAGGAAAGGTAGAATCTCTGTTCAGGAGTGAATCCGTCGATAAGGCCGATGTTCTTGCCTTCGATGGCGTTCTGCATTGCCGTGTAGGAGATGCTGAGTCCGCCGTGGTCTCCGATGTTTTCTCCGAGAGAAAGACTGCCATTGGCATGAACGCCAGGTACAACCTCAACCTCATCAAACTGAGCGACAAGTACTTGTGCCTTGGCCTTGAATTTCTCAGCGTCCTCGGCTGTCCACCAGTCGGACATATTGCCGTTCTTGTCGAACAGACGTCCCTGATCATCGAATCCGTGTGACATCTCATGGCCGATCACCACTCCGATGGCCCCATAGTTGACTGCATCGTCGGCATCAGGATTGAAGAACGGAGGCTGGAGAATAGCTGCAGGGAAGCAGATTTCATTGGTTGTAGGATTATAATAAGCATTGACGGTCTGAGGAGACATTCCCCACTCTGTCCTGTCGGTAGGCTGTCCGAGCTTTGCCATGTTGTCTGCGACATACCAGGCTCCGGCAGCACGAAGGTTCTCATAGTAGCTCTTCTCAGGATCGATGTCCAGCGTCGAGTAATCCTTCCATTTGTCCGGATAGCCGATCTTGACTGTGAAGTTGTCCAGTTTCTCGTGAGCCTTGGCCTTGGTGGAATCGCTCATCCAGTCCAGCTCATCGATATGCTGGCTGAAAGCTTTCTTGAGATTCCCGACAAGGTCAAGCATCTTGGTTTTGGAAGACTCCGGGAAGTACTTCGTCACGTACATCTTGCCGACGGCTTCGCCAAGAATGCTGTTCGGGACCTGCATCGCTCTCTTCCAGCGAGGTTTCTGCTCCTTGATACCGGACATCTGGGTGCTGAAGAAATCGAATGAGGCCGCGTAGAACTCATCGCTCAGGGAACCTGTGGCGCTCTGGATGAGCTGGCCGGCGACATAATCCTTAAGGACGTCGATGTCCGCACCGCCGAAATATTCAGCGAAAGCCGCAAAGAACGAAGGCTCGCTGACAATCAGTTTCTGCTGGTCGGCTATGCCTCTGGTCTCGAAGTAGAGTTTCCAGTCAAAGCCAGGGTAATTCTTGATAAGTTCCTCTGTGCTGCAAGGGTTGTACTGCGCTTGGATATTCCTTTCCTGAACGCTGGTCCAGGAGTTCGTGGCGAGAACGTCCTCAACCGCAAGGGCATTGGCCGCAGCATTCTCTGGTTCGGCAACGCCTGTCAGCGCGAAGACTTTGGCGAGGAAGTTACGGTAGCCTTCCTTGATGGCGGCATTTTCAGCCTCAACATAATAGTCCCTGTCTCCGATTCCGAGGCCGCCCTGTCCGAGATAAAGGATCTGAGTGTCACTGTCGGCGAGGTCGGACATCACGTAAGATCCGAAAAATGAACTTTCGGACACGTTGTGGAGCCCTGCGATGATCTTCACCAGTGCGGCCTTGTCAGCCGCGGCATAAATCTCATCGACATATTTCTTCAAAGGGGCGGCACCTTCGGCGTTGAGCCTGGTGGAGTCAAGTCCCTGCTTGTATAGATCGGAAATCTTTTGTTCCACCGTTCCTTTCGCAGCTTTGAGAGTACCCATCTCGGCGAACAGGTCATTGAGCCTTTTCACGTTGTTTTCACGGAGCTGGTCAAATGAACCGAAACGGGCATATTCAGGCTTCAAAGGATTGTTCTTCTGCCATCCGCCCGTGGAATATCTATAGAAATCCACTGAGGGGGAGACTGTTGTGTCAAGATTTGCAAGGTCGATAGCAGGAACGGAAGCCGTCTTCTGCTGATCGCATGCCGCAAGCGCAAGCGCTGATGCCATAATCAATAAAGTTTTTTTCATATCACTACCATAATCACTAATCCGCAAAGATAACTATTTATTCGTATCTTTGCGGCACTTTTTGGAGTGTAATCAGGAAATAAGAAGTTGTTTTCAGGACTTCGTCAGAATTATGGCAAGAATAGTCAAATTCATCAAAGATTGGATGTTGCCGATAGCAATCATCATCGGAATCGTTTCGTATCTGATCTTGTTCCTAGTCGGTCCGCTGGCCAGAAACATAGAGCCTGGGTTCTCGAAATTCGCCAAGGACATCCAGCCGATTCTTGTAGCCACAATGCTTTTCCTGCAGTTCAACACCATCTCCCCGCATGACCTGAAGTTCAGGAAATGGCATTTCATTGCACTGGCATTTCAGATCGCCATGTTCATCCTGCTTACCTGGCTGGCGACAAGGCTTCCTGACGGAGATTTCAGAATCCTCGTCGAATGTGCAATGCTGTGTTTTATCTGCCCGACGGCTGCAGCAGCGGGAGTCATCACGAAAAAACTGGGCGGAAGCCTTTCAGACACGGTGTCTTACGTGGTACTGATCAACATCGCGGCAGCGGTGATAATCCCTTTTGTGATACCGATCGTCAATCCTTCAGCAGGGACATCGTTCATTGACGGGTTCACAGCCATCTGCATGCGTGTGTTCCCGCTTCTGGTCCTGCCTCTGATTCTGGCCTGGACCATACGCTACACTGTCAAATGGCTTCAGCGCCGGCTCATGCGATTCGCCGGCTGGGCATTCTATTTCTGGGGAATGTCACTTGCATTTTCCATCTATCTTGCCACAAGAGCACTGATAAACAGCGGGATATCCATATGGACAGCTGTCATGATAGGAATCCTGTCATTGATTTGCACAATCATTCAGTTTGCGGTTGGAAGAGCCGCCGGAAAGATTTCAAGCGGTGGCAAGGACTCCGACGCAGCAAGACCGGATGCCGTCACGGCCGGCCAGGCTCTCGGCCAGAAGAACTCAGGTTTCCTGATCTGGCTGGGATATTCCTACATGACCCCGGTAACCTCCGTCGCCGGAGGGCTCTACAGCATCTGGCAGAACATCATCAACTCCCTGGAGCTCTATGAGCAGAATCATCGGACAGAGAAGTCCTGACAGGCGTCCGCCAATCTGCTACAGAGCGTTCAATCGTGCCTGGGCCGAGAGTTTCTCCGCCTCATCGGAAGTGACGCGGACAAGCATGGGGAGATACTTCTTCTCCAGTTTGACGTTCTTGTCATTGCGCGCAAGAAGCACGCAGTTCTTGATGGCCGAATAGTCATCCGGATTCTTCTTGAGGACTTTGTTGTACATCTTGAGGGCCGCCTTGCTGTCATGCTTGCAGACAAGGTAGTAAGAACCAATATTGGTCATGTAAACCGTGTTGTCAGGATAGTAGCTTAGCATTTTCTCCGACAGTTCCTTGAATGCTTCGTAGCAATGCGGGGTGCCGATCTTGAAAAAAGCGTAGCAATATTCCTGCATCACGGTCGGAAACAGATCATCACTCCATTCCACACCGGGATATTCCCAGACAGGGTGACTGTGACCGTTGTAATCAATCAGGGCCTTCAATCCGGCAAGAGCCATGTCAGGGCTGTCCTTCTCATAGCCGATCAAGGATGAAATCTTGAACAGACGCAGGTCCAGTCGGTCAGGATTCAGTTCAATCGCCTTTTCCACAGCTTGAGTCGCCTTCCCGAAAAGTTCATCGTCGTAGGTCACTACCTGAAAATAATTCACGTCATTTCCAAGCGAATCCTTCAGGGAAAGGGTGGGTGCGTTGCCAAGATATCTGGTCGCATCGATGACCTCAATGGAAGATGTCTGGCTCTTGGTCAGGTAGTACGAAAACTTGCCCAAAAGCATGTCCGTGTCCTCCGGATAATCCTTTTCCCATCGCTGGAGCAGGGTCTCGATGCCCACTCCGTCAGCACCAAGTTTTGAAACAAGCAACTGGTAACGGTCAAGGTATTCCTTCTGCGTCGGCTTGGTCTGCGCCGAAAGCGGCAGGAGGATGAAGATTGTCAGGATAGTCAATAATATTTTTTTCATATTCAATAATTTACACGTCCATTTTGATTTTACGTCCCTGTGGATGAAGATTGTTGCATCGGCTTCCAAGGTTCTTCACGAAGCCGAGCGGATGCCCGGCGAAACACACCAGAAGGAACCCTTTCGGGGCGTCATTCAGGAATATGCAGTCGCGGTGCAGGAACTTAAGCGCAGTCTCCAGGTCCAGATTCGCCACCGGATAAGCTCCGCGCGGAAGAGCAAGGCTCAAAGCCCAGTCTGCTGACGGCACAAAATCATGCCCTCTCAACTCACCCTTTGCCACTCCGGCCTGAACAGGATGCAAAGTCTCAAGCACAGCAACCTCACGAGCGATGGATTCAGGAATATGTATGAGCAGATTGCCTTTCCGCCTTTCCGTAACCGCCGATGCAGGTTTTCCCCGGGAACGAAAGCCATCCGTTCCCGTACACTTCTGAAGAGCGGCGACGAACTGCCCCTCCCCTTTCACGAATCCGGGCACCAACAATCCGCCTGTACGGGTCTGAATCACACCTGGAAGTGATGAGCAGTCATGCTCCATAGTCCGGCCTCCGAGTTCGCCGGCGACCCATTCCAGAATTGAATCATTCTCAGCATCTTCGAAGGTGCAGGTCGAGTAAATCAGGCAACCGCCTCTGCGGAGTGCCGGCCAGACATCAGCCAGAATCCTCTTCTGCCTCGCCGAACACAGGTTCACGACATTTTCCGACCAGTCTGCGACAGCCTTCGCATCCTTTCTGAACATTCCCTCGCCGGAACATGGGACATCTGTCACGATGACGTCGAAAAAGCCTTCCAATTTTGCAAACGCCTGCGGATCCACGCTTGTCACAACCACGTTCGGGTCCCCCCACAATGCAATGTTGTCCGCAAGCACAGACACTCTCGAGCGCATCACCTCATTGGAGACAAGCAGGAAATCGTCCCCATAAACAGACCGGAGCGAAGCTGCGAGATCCGTACTCTTTCCTCCTGGAGCAGCGCAAAGGTCAAGAACCTTGACCGGGCCCGGACAATCCCCAATGCAGGGAAGCATGTCCCTGAAGACACTTCCCACGGCCATTGCTGACGAGTCCTGCACATAGTAGCATCCGCAATGGAACAACGGATCCAATGTAAACCGGGGCCTTTCACCGAGCATGAATCCGTACGGATGCCATGGAACTCTCTGAGTCTCCGCCCCGAAATGCGTCCTGACGAATTCTTCAGGATCATCAACTTTGAAAGGATTGATACGGACGGACACTGAGGCCGGCTCATGAAAAGCCGCCAAAGCGACCATAGCCCTTTCCTGCCCGATCGCCCTGGTCAGAATATCCTGAAACTGAATGTCGTCCAGTCCCTGCATCTACTGGTTGCCGCCGAATTTCTCCTTCATCCTGCGGATGGTCTCCTCATCGATTCCGTCAGGCATTCTGCCCTCCGACATGGCCACAAGGCCGTCCACCATCTTGTTCATGGCCTCACGGATCTTTCCGCCAAGCATCATCTTCATCATCAGATTCAGATCAGCATGGAACTCGATGTGAAAGTCCGTCTTTGACGGATCACTCGGCACCGCATCGAAATGAAGCGCTCCACCGAACTGGAACGGAGCCCCGTTGTCAATGAATTCGATACAAGAGTACGGAGTCCTGTTCTTGACCATCACCCCGATCTTGAATCCCTGTACGGTTGCCGAAATCGTGTCATAGTCCGCCTCAACGTCCGCCTTCTTGTCTTCAGGAAGAAACTGGAGGAAGTTGCGCATGTCCACAAAGGCCATATACAATTCAAACGGCTGTCTTGCGACCAGGCCGTGCTTGCTGGTTATTTCAGTCGCCATAGCATATCGTGTGTTAAATACTGACTATCTGTTCCATTCAGAAGGGTTCAGTCTCCACTGACGAAGAATCTGAGCATCAGACTCGCGGACATAACCCGTCGCCATGGCCTCTTCTATCAAAGCGTCATAGCACGAAAGAGTCTTCAACCTGACATTCTCCTCTTCGAACCGCCGTGCTGCAAGCTCAAAGCCATAAGTGAATATGGCCACCATTCCCAACACTTCGGCACCCGCGTCACGCAAAGCCTTGACGGCCGCGAGGCTGCTCATTCCGGTCGAAATGAGATCCTCGATGACTACGACCTTGGAACCTTTGGGAAGAACTCCTTCAATCTGGGAGCCTGTCCCATGGTCTTTCGGCTTGGGACGCACATAGACAAACGGTTTCCCCATTCTGTCTGCGGCCAGAACCCCATGGGCGATGGCACCGGTCGCGACACCTGCCACTATCTCGGCATCTGGGCACTCCTTCACTGCGGTTTCGGCAAGCCATCCGGCAACTTTCGAACGCAAGGCCGGATCAGAAAGGATTCTGCGGTTGTCGCAGTAAATAGGTGAATGCCACCCGGAAGCCCAGGTGAACGGTTCGTCAGGTCTGAGCAGAACAGCTTTTATGCGAAGAAGCTCTGAAGCAAGTTTTCCGTCGATGTTTTCCATATTCATTGAAAATGATTGTTAACTTTGCACATAGTTTACAAATATAATAGTTTTAAGCCAATTTCTTACTCTCGGGATGCATAAGATTTACCTTGAAAAGAGATGCATGATCATCTGCTCTCCTCATGAACAGACACTTTCAGACCCGAATTCCATAGAGCTCCACCTCGGGAACGATCCCGACATCTCATCCTTGGCAACAATGTTCGAGACTTCAGGCACGCTTGCCAGAATCTACATCCCTACCGACGACATCGAAACCACCTACAAGGAATTCTGTTCCAAGTTCAAGGAAGTCAACGCCGCAGGCGGACTTGTGTCAAACAGGAGAGATGACGTTCTTCTCATAAACAGGAGCGGGCTTTGGGATCTTCCGAAAGGGCATCAGGAGGCTGGAGAGGACATCAGGGTCACGGCTCTCCGCGAGGTTCAGGAAGAGACCGGCGTCGGAGACCTGGAACTTCGAGACCTGATCTGTGTCACGGACCATTGCTACAGGCGGGACGGAATATGGCATCTCAAACACACCTGGTGGTACGACATGCTCTACACCGATCCGGTGAATCTGACCCCTCAGCGGGACGAAGACATCACCAAGGCGGCCTGGGTGGCACGTTCAGGAATTTCTCCATACCTCAAGAACACCTATCCTTCCATTGTGGAGGTGTTCCGCGAGGCCAGGATTCAGAATATTCACAAACCATGAAACCTTTCATCCGCCAATGCCGTATAAAGAAAGATTGACTTTAACGAGTGTTATCGAATATGAAACTTTCGCAATTCCAATTTCTTCTTCCGAAGGAACGTGTAGCTCAGGAACCGACAAGATGGCGCGATGAATGCCGCCTCATGGTTGTACACAAGGACACGGGTGAGATTGAACACAGGATATTCAAAGACATCATTGACTATTTCGGCAAAGGTGACACTTTCGTGTTCAATGACACGAAGGTATTTCCGGCGCGCCTGTACGGAAAGAAGGAGAAAACCGGGGCAGACATCATGGTATTCCTTCTCAGGGAGCTCAACAGGGAGCAGCACCTGTGGGATGTGATCGTGGATCCTGCAAGGAAGATACGCATCGGCAACAAGCTCTATTTCGGCGATGACCAGAGCCTGGTTGCGGAAGTCATAGACAACACCACATCAAGAGGGCGTACACTGCGCTTTCTCTATGACGGGCCTTACGAGGAATTCAAGAAATCCCTCTTCAGCCTGGGTGAAATTCCTGTCCCGAAATGGGTGAAATCGAAGATTTCTCCCGAGGACAACGAGAATTACCAGACCATCTTCGCAAAGAACGAAGGTGCGGTGGCAGTCCCGGCAGCAGGGACACATTTCAGCCGCGAGCTCTTCAACAAGATGATTCTCAAAGACATCGAGAAGGCATTCATCACGGAGCACATGGGCATCGGGCAGTTCAGGAGAGTCGATGTGGAGGACTTGTCCAAACACAGGATGGATTCAGAGAGGCTGATCATCACTCCGGAGGCTTGCGAAATCATAAACAGAGCCAAGAATGAAGGGCATAAGATTCTTGCCGTGGGCACAACGGTGCTCAGAGGACTTGAAACTTATGTGACCACGACGCATGAGGTAAAGCCATATGACGGCTGGACGAACAAGTTCATCTTCCCGCCTTACGATTTTCAAGTTCCGGATGCGGTGGTTTCAAGTTTTCATCTTCCGGAATCGACCATGCTGATGGCCGTGGCCGCGTTCGGCGGGTTCGACCATGTCATGAACGCCTATAAGGTCGCCCTTGACGAGGGGTACCGCTTCGGGCCTTATGGAGATGCAATGCTGGTCATATAGACCAGCATTGCATCTCTCTGGCTTCGGCCATACTGGGGAACGGTTTCCCCAGACCCCTTCGGTCGCTTCGCTCCGGGTCATTTAGACCAGCATTGCATCTCTCTGGCTTCGGCCATACTGGGGAACGGTTTCCCCAG
>CAZXVE010000004.1:0-4023 GCA_964644125.1 uncultured Muribaculaceae bacterium | reverse complement strand
ACCCCTTCGGTCGCTTCGCTCCGGGTCATCTTTTTTCGACTCACTCAGGGCAATGGCCTTTTCACGACCGGATGACAGTGCTGGAGAAGATCAACAGAGATCAACCCGTCACATTCAAGGGTCGTGACAAGCCGGCTCACCCGACTGTAAGTCCATTTCAGTTTTTCGCACAGTTCATCCACTGAAATGCCCCGGTGCCCTTTCACGGCCAGAGCAAGTCTGACGATGTCGGCATATTCAGAATCAGGAAGCCGCTCCCTGTAGCAAGCCTCCACCTCTTCCTTGAAATCCGCCTTCAAGCGCAGCTCACCTTTGCCGAGTCCAAGTCTTGACACCAACTCCCCAAGATCGCCTATCTGTTCGGCAACGTTTTCGCGTATCAGAAGATTGCACCCCTGCGAAACAGGATCATCAATCCTTCCCGGCAATGCATAGACATCCCTGCCATAAGATGCAGCCAGGCGTGCAGTCATCATCCCGCCTCCTTTGATTTTCGACTCGACAAGAATCGTCGCACGCGACATCCCGGCAATAATTCTGTTACGTCGCAGGAAATTGATTCTGACAGCTTCCGTACCAGGAGGATAATCCGTCAACAAAGCGCAGCCTTCAGTCGATGTTATCGATTCACCCACATCCCTGTTTCTGGACGGATACAAGTCATCGATTCCGGTTGCCATAACAGCCACGGTAGGGAGCCCGGCCTTAAGGGCCGCCCGATGCGCCGCGACATCCACACCCAACGCCAATCCACTGACGATCAACGGTTTCACATTCGAACAAGCCATAGCCTCAACTATTCTCCCGCACCAATCCTTGCCATAGTAGGTCAGGCTGCGCGTACCGACCACTGCAATTGTCGGAAGCCCCTCAAACACCTCTTCCGGAGATGATATTCCTTTATAATAAAGACCCAAGGGCGGATCTTCACACTCAAGCAGCAAAGCCGGATAGCCTTTCTCCCCGATTCCGATGAACCGGCACCCGCCCTTCTCCAAGCCTTCCAGTTCCATGGCAGCAGACTCGAATGCACTGCCGCTGATCAAAGGCACAAGTCTGTTCCTGCGGCAGGCGCGAAGGATGTCAGCGGCCTCTCCGGGCTCACGGAACACAGCGACTGCACTACCCAAAGTCTCGACCAATTTTCTGCCGGCTGCGGGTTCAAAGCCAAAAATCCTGTTGAGGGCACAGAGTGCCGACCTCTCCTCAAATGTCATTTCCATACAAGCATTCTGATTCGTTTCCAGCCCGTCCGTACATGGACGGGCTGCCGCAAAATGGACAATTAAAAGGAATATCAAGGGGTACCAGACCGACTCATTTATGTTTTTTATGAATATTTACGATTCTTATGGCTTCTCTTATGGCTTCTTCAAACAAATCAGGGCAACTTCACCTACTTCTCTCAGATTTCACTATCTTTGACACCATGTATTTTATAGACACACATTGCCACATCACGGACGAGGCCTACTCAGAGCAGGATCAGGAGACCTACATCAACAATGCGCTGGATGCGGGAGTCAGGATAATGATCCAGGCCGACATCGACAGCAACGAACGGGGAGCCATGTTCGACCTTGTGGACAGACACCCTGACGAACTTCGGCCGATGATAGGCCTTTACCCAGGCTCAGTCAAGGAGGACTGGGAAACGGAACTCGAAAAAATGACGGGATTCCTTGAAAGATGGGAAAACGCCACCGGACGGAAGGTTGCAGCTGTCGGAGAAATCGGGCTGGACTATCACGAAGGCAAAGAGTACGCTGATCTTCAGAAAAAAGCCCTTGATTGGCAACTCGATTTAGCAGCACGCAAAGGCCTGCCCGTAAATGTCCACCTCAGGGATGCAATGGGAGATTTCATTGAGATTCTCAAACGGCACAAAGGACTGAGGGGGAATCTGCACGCTTACAGCGGCAGCCTTGAATACTTTCGGGAAGTGCAGACTCTCGGGGATTGGTATATCGGAGTAGGCGGTGTCGTGACCTTCAAGAATGCCGGGTTGGCGGACGTCGTACGCAACATCCCGCTTGAAAGAATCGTACTGGAGACCGACGCCCCTTATCTGACACCGGCTCCGTACAGAGGCTGTCGGAATGAAAGTTCCTACATTCCGCTGATTGCCGCAAAGATTGCCGAACTTAAAGGCATCACGACAGACGAAGTCGCCCGAACAACAACCGACAACGCCAAAACACTTTTCGGAATATGAGAAGATCTTCCATTCTGATGATTTACACCGGAGGAACGATCGGGATGAAGCAAGACCCGCAGGACCTCACCCTCAAACCTTTCGACTTCCACCAGATTCTGGAGGAAGTTCCGGAACTGCAGAAATTCGCACTGCGCATAGACTCCTACACTTTCGACCCGCTGATTGACTCTTCGGATGTCGAGCCCAGCTTCTGGCAGTCACTTGCATCCCTAATTCTGGAGCGGTATGACGACTATGACGGCTTCGTGGTCCTGCACGGGACCGACACGATGGCCTACTCGGCATCTGCGCTCAGTTTCATGCTGGAGAATCTGGCGAAGCCAGTCGTGTTCACCGGCAGCCAGCTGCCGATAGGAGTTCCGCGGACAGACGGAAAAGAGAATTTGATTTCTGCCGTCGAGATCGCCTCCGCAAAGGACCCGGAAGGCCATGCACGTGTGCCCGAAGTCAGCATATTCTTCAACTCCAAACTTTTCAGAGGCAACAGATGCGTCAAGGTCAGTTCCGAAGATTTCAGCGCCTTCCGTTCCCCGAACTGCCCGCCCCTGGCCGAAGCCGGAATCAGCATCAAGTACAATGACAGCATAATAAGAAAGCCTACGGACTGGGATGAGCCTCTTAGGATCAGCACAGGGCTGGACACCAGAGTTTCGATTCTGAAGGTTCATCCAGGGATCACGCCTCAGGTCATGAAGTATTTCCTGTGCGGCCCAGACATCCGCGCAGCCATCCTTGAGACCTACGGTTCCGGCAACGCTCCGTCCAGACAATGGTTCCTGGACATAGTCAAGGAAGCTACAGGAATGGGGAAAGTCCTGATGAATGTAACACAATGCCTGTCAGGCACAGTCAACATGGACATCTATGCCACAGGCAAGGCCCTTGAGAAAGCAGGAGTTGTGTCAGGAGCGGACATCACGACCGAAAGTGCTTTGGCCAAGCTGTTCTACCTTATGGGGAAGACAACTGAAAACCAACAGGTCAAAGCCAAACTTGGAGACAATCTTCAAGGAGAAATTTCCTTCTAAATATTGCTAATTGGAAATAATTTAGTAAATTGCAACGGTTTTTTGGAAGGTATTGCGCCTTCTTGAAAAGAAAGGAAAGATAACTATTTAATACATTATCAATTAAAATTAAACACACAAAAACAGTTATGAAAAAGTTTTTCATGTTTTTGGCAGTAGCAGGTGTTCTTACCCTTACTGCAAACATCGCATCAGCCCAGGAGGCAACTGCTGACAACACCGCAGCCACCGAGCAAGTTGAGACTGCTGCACCTCAGGCAATGAGCGCAGAGGACCTTCTCAAGGGTACCGGCGAGGAGATCCCTATGCATCAGCAGATCAAGACCTACTTCATTCAGGGAGGTCCTGGCTTCATGTCCATGATTCTTCTCTGCCTTGTCATCGGTCTTGCACTCGCAATCGAGAGAATCCTTTATCTCTCATTCTCAAAGACCAACACCAAGAAGCTCCTCAAGAATGTAGAGGACGCTCTTGCAAACGGAGGCGTTGAAAAGGCAAAGGAAGTTTGCCGCAACACCAAGGGTCCGGTTGCCAGCATCTTCTACGATGGTCTCCTCCACTATTCAGAGGGTCTTGACGTTGTTGAGAAGAGAATCACCTCTTCAGGCGGCGTTCAGATGAGCCTCATGGAGAACAACCTTTCCTGGATCGCCCTGTTCATCGCCCTGGCTCCATCTCTCGGATTCTTGGGAACAGTTATCGGTATGGTACAGGCCTTCGATGCCATCGAGGCTGCAGGTGACATCTCTCCTAACATCGTTGCCGGAGGTATGAAGG
>CAZXVE010000003.1:0-33220 GCA_964644125.1 uncultured Muribaculaceae bacterium | reverse complement strand
GACTTTCGCCAATGAGAGTCTGGCCATGCTCCAGTCCGGCCATATCCTCAATTTCGCCGTCTATGTGCTGCTCAGCATTGTTGCCGGCCTTCTCGCCGTTTGCGCCGGCTACGCCCTCTCACGAATCTAATCAAGGTCCTGGTGAGAGTGACGGGCGCGTTTTCTGACTTAACCGATGCCGTCACACGTTCTGGAGAGGGTGACGGAAGCGAACATGCCTGAATATGATTCCGTCACGAAGGTCTGAACTTTACCTGTTTTGCGGAAAGTGATACCAAAATCAAGCATCAGGGTCCGGGGGTGAGGCATCAACCGGACTTTTTGGCTAAATTGCGGAGCATAACACCGTGAACGCGATGAAACTGAAAATTACAACATTGATTTTGACAATCATAACAATTACAAGTGTTGATCTTATGGGACAGAATGAAGTTTTGGACGGCAGACAGCGCAGCATAGTTGCCATCGCCGCCAACGAGGCCAAGGGCGATCTTGAGGCCCTTTCCTCCGGCATCGATGAAGGGCTGGACAATGGACTGACCGTCAACCAGGTCAAGGAAATCCTCTCGCAACTTTACGCCTACACGGGTTTCCCCCGCTCTCTCAACGGTCTTGGAACTCTGCAGAAGGTCTTGGAAACCAGGGAAAAAGAAGGACGGCCTGTCGTGACTGGTCCGGAAGCTTCGCCGGTTCCTGAAGGCTATGACGCCCTGCGGGACGGGACAAAGGTGCAGAGCCGACTCACCGGCAGACCGTTCAGGTACGAGTTTTGCCCGGCCGAAGATTATTACCTCAAGGCCCACCTCTTCGGCGACATATTCGTAAGGGATGTCCTGACCTGGGCGGAAAGGGAACTTGCGACCATCTCCGCTCTGGCTTCTATAGAAGGCCTCGACCCGCAGCTCGCTTCACACGTGGCTGGTTCAAGGAATATGGGTCTGAAGGATGAGGAGATCCGTGCCGTTCCGGCTGCGCTGGCCAAATCGGCGGGGGAGAATGAGGCCTACAGGGCCGCCAAGGCCATCGCCAAGGTTTTCGGAGAGGAATTTGACGGCAAGCTTCCGTTCAGCGGATTTGATTTCCCTAAAGGCAATCCGAACAGCGCCTATGCTAAGTATTTCATAGGAGAGAGTTTCCTTGCGCCTCTGCATCCTGTCAACCTTGCCGAAGGAGAGAAGACTGCCCTGCCGTTTTCAAATGTGACTTTCGAGCCTGGCTGCCGCAACAACTGGCATATTCATCACGGAGCGAGGCAGATTCTGATCTGCGTCGGAGGCGAAGGTTGGTATCAGGAGTGGGGAAAAGCCGCCATCCGCCTGAAAGCCGGCGATGTTGTAGACATCCCTGAGGGCGTGAAGCATTGGCACGGAGCCGCGAAGGACAGCTGGTTCCAGCATCTGACCACCCACGTGGCCACCGGCGGGGAGATGAGCAACGAGTGGCTCGAGCCGGTTATGGATGAACAATATGAAGCAGTGGGGGAAGAATAGCTTGCCGGGGTGTTAAATTATTTAACACCACATGTTAATTTTCTTTACACTTGGAAGAAAGTGATTTTAAAGATATACTTCTGATATTCAATGGAATAACATGATTGACATGAAGTGTGCCGCTCTCTGCCGGGCAGTGGAGTCAACGTCCATGTCGTAATTGTTATGAAGTATTTCTTCCGTTTTCTGAAAAACAACCCGCTCTATGCGGTGATCAATGTGGTAGGGCTGGCGCTTTCGCTGATGTTCGTGATTCTCATCGGTGACTGCACCTACAGGCAGTACAGCGTGGACAAATGGCATCGCAACCACAAGAGGATCGAGGTGCTGGGAACGAGCGGAGGCCTGAAGACCTGGAAGACGGCAACCCGGGCGGTGGAGGAGAGTTTTCCGGAGGTGGAGTCGACCTGCTGCGTGGACATGCATCTCGCCAAGATCAAGTACGAGGACAGGTTCACGGGCGACAAGGATGGAAACGGCAAGGCCAATGTGCTGGTGGCTGACTCCACATTCTTCAATTTCTTCGATTTCAAGTTCGTTGACGGGGACAGGGCGACGGCTCTCGACGGTCCGGAGAAATGTGTCATAACCGAATCGCTCGCCAAGAAACTTTTCTACGACAGAGAACTGCTGGGACAGCCTCTCAACATTGTCGGAACTCGCTATATAGTAGTCGAGGACGGTGCAGGCGACCCTTACGACTCGACTCTTGTCTACACTGTCTCGGCCGTCATCAAGGATCTGGACAAGACCGCCCTTCTGAACACTGTAGGTGATTGCCAACAGCATCCGCGCGCCTCAGATTCTGGGTTACAGGAATTCGCCCTACCTTTTCGCTTCCGGGCCGTTCGGCGGCACGACATCGTTCCTGATGCTGAACGAAGGGGCGAGCCTTGACGGCAAGATCGATGACATCACCAAAATCTTCAAGGACAAGATTCCGGCGTTCAGCTTTTTCGGCGGCTCGTCCGCAGAGCTGATTCCGCTTGACGACCTGATGTTTGACGCCAGAAACGACGGCTTGTCCGTCCAAAAAGGCGACAAGAGCCTTCTCGGAGTCCTTTTGACCGTGGTGCTGGCGATACTCCTGTTCGCTGTGACCAACTACATCAATCTGACCGTGGCCAACACGGGCTTCAGGGCCAAGGAGGTGGCCACGAGAAGGCTGCTCGGCAGCGACGGCGGCGGAATCGCTATGGAACTGATTGTGGAATCGACGCTTATGGTCTTCGTCTCCTTCCTCGCCGGACTCGGTCTGGCTCTTCTGACACAGGACTACTTCGCCGAGTTGTTCGGCGGGAAGATCGACATCCTCAGGGACATCAATCCTGCAAGCGTGGCCGTCAGCCTGGCGTTCATCCTGCTGACGGGTGTCATCTCGGGCATCATACCGGTCCTTTCCCTGCTGAAATTCAAACCTATAGACATCGTCAAAGGTTCTTTCCGCTACCATTCGAAGATGGTTCTGAGCAAGGCCTTTATCATCCTTCAGAACATAATCACGGTCACGATGCTTTCCGCGACCCTGACCATCCTTCTACAGATCAGCCATCTGGTCAACGCTCCGCTCGGCTTCAACACCGAGAACATGTTCTATGTGCAGTCAGGCTACCCTGAGGTGATGCGTGACGCTCTGGATTCCCAGCCTTTCGTGCGGAAGGTCGGCACATACACCGGGACTTCTTTTGACGGAAGCGGAACCCAGGTGACCTGCCGCGAGGACAAGGACCGGAACAATGTCCTTCTCTACAATCTTGTATGTGACAAGGATTTCATAGAGATGACCGACTTGAACTTGTCAAGGACTTCCATATGGAAGGTGAGGTCAAGTACCTCAACGAGGTGGCGGCAAACACGCTGGGCATCTCCGAGGACTCACACGAGATCTGCTGGGCGGATGGAAAATCCACCATTGTGGGCGGAGTTTTCTCCAACTTCCACATCTCGAATGTCCTCGATCCTTACAAGGATTTCATCATCGAGGTCACCGAATCCGGCAAGATTGAAGATCCCGGCTTCCTGGTCCAGACTGACGGCTCGAAAGACTCCTACAACCGGCTCAGGGCGCTTGTGGAGGAGGTCGACAAGATTTCTCTTGGCGATGATGTTTTCAGGGTACGCGATCTTGAGGCTGGCATCCGGGAATCTTTCTCGGAGGAGAAAAGCACGATGAGACTCGTGGGCATATTCACAGGCGTGGCGCTTCTTATCTCCGTGCTTGGATTCATAGGAATGTCGCTGTTCTTCATCAGGCAGCGTCGCAATGAGGTCGGAGTGCGCCGCATAATGGGCAGCACGTCGGATGAGGTTCTGACTCTTCTGCTGGGTAAGTTCTGCGCTCCACTTCTGGTGTCTTTCGTGTTCGCCGTGCCGCTTGCCTGGTTCCTGATGAACCGCTGGCTGGAGGGGTTCTCCTATCGTATCGCCTTGAGTCCGTGGATCTTCCTCGCCGCTGGGGCTACCTCGCTGCTGGTGGCCGTTGTCTCGGTCTTCTTCCAGATTCTGCGCGCCTCCCGCACCAACCCGGCCGAAGCCATCAGGACGGAATAGCGGCTGTTCCGGGCGCTGCTTCAATGAACTTGTTCAGACCGGCATAAAAAAAAGGAGGACTTGAAAAAGACCTCCTCTTTTTTCTAAGCAACTTCTTAGATTGCTGCGTTGCCGCCATCGTCACCATAAACGAATTTGGCATCCTTGCTGTCAAGAATGTGGTCGGCACCGTCATTGTATCTTTTGAGAATCAATGACACCTCGATGGTGAAAGAATCATAGGAATTTGAAGGAAGGCTGTTGACGATTGCCTCGCATTCGCTCTTTACGCTTTCAAAAGCTTTGGCGGCCGTGTTGAACTGAGACTTGGCGGACTTGTCTTCTGACGAAAACTTACCGTTGCTGATGGTTGCTATCCACTCTTTGCAATACTCGTTGGAGAACTCCTTGAGCTTGGTGTTGATCTCGTTGTAAGCTTCTCTGGTCGAGTTGTTGAAAGAAGAGATGCTGAAATCGGAATAACTCAGTTTAATGTCGTAGATAACATCGTCGCTGCTGGTCGAGCAGCCGGCCAGGCATAGCGCCGCGGCCAGAATCATGAAGAATTTTTTCATTTTTGTAATAATGGTAATACTAAAACTAACAATTTTTGGTCAAATCAGGGCGCGAAGATATTCATAAAGTCTGGAATGACGAAATAAATGAATAAAAATCAGTCTCGCGGTTGTGAAAAATCAGCTGTTGTGCCTGGCCTTGCTGACGATGATTGTTATTACAGCGGTCAGAATCAGCAGTATGCCTACTGCAAGATTGACTGTGAAGGTTTCTTTGAAGACGGTGAGACCGATAACGACCGCCGTGAGAGGTTCGAGAGCACCCATGATGGCGGTAGGGGTGGAGCCGATGATCCTCACCGCGATTCCCATCGACACGAGCGAGATGACGCTCGGCACAAGCGCGAGCATCAAGGCGAATCCCCACTCCCTGCCCGTGACGAGCGGCATTATGTGCCTTTCGGGCGAAGTGAAGGAGAATGCCACGCAGGTGATGGCGCAGACCATCAGCACATAGAGGCTAAGCTTCATCGCGGACATGTTGAGGCGGTGTACCACCGACCTGTGGAGTAAAGGAATATGCTTGCTCAGCTTGCTGTGTGTGCTTTCGAACTCGGCTTCCGGAATCGATGTCCGGTTGGCCACGATGATGTAGATGGCGTAACTGAGGGCCGAGATGATGACAAGCAGCACGCCGACTGTGCTGAGGGTGGTCTCTCCGTCGCCCTGGTAGAGCAGGATGACTCCTGCCAGGGAAAGGACGATGGCGACGGCGGTCGGCTTCGTGATCTTCTCGCCGTAGAGCAGGGCCATCAGCACGGCTGTCATCACCGGGTAGATGAAGAGCAGCGAGCAGGCCACTCCGCTATCCATGTACAGGAAGCTGCAGTACAGTGTCAGGGACGAGACCACGAAGAGAAGTCCCATCCAGACAAGGGTCTCCAACTCTTTTTTGCTGACTCTGAATGATTCGTAGGTGGCGGGAGCTCCATCCGGGGAGTTTTTGCCGGCTTTTTTGCCAAGCAGGATCTTGACGCCCATTATCGCCGCGATAATCAGAAACGCCAGTCCGTACCTGTAGAACAGAACGGACTCAACATTCATTCCTTCTTCGTAAAGATACTTGGCTCCCAGCGGGTTGACTCCATAACTCACCGCTGCGAGAATCCCGAAAAAAAAGCCTTTGGCTTTACTTTCTTTTGCTCTGACCATATCCTTTCTCCAAAACAAATTCTGAAAAATGGTTGCAAATATAGTATTTTTCCTGCTTCTACGATTGACACCGGACCGTTTGTGAAAAATGTTCAAGGTTGTTCGGAACATTAATAACCAATGCCTTGGCTACAATGAAAATCAACGGAACTTTTCAGCGGCCTTTCCCTTAAAAAACATTATCTTTGGGGTGAAAATTCAAGACTGAAAACTCAAGACAAAGATAATGAACACAAGAAACACTTTAAAGACGGCGGCGTCGGCTTTTGTGCTGACACTGCTGTTTTCGTTGCCGCTTGCTGCGGGAACGTCCGTAAACTGGCACAACCCATTGACCGAGAATGCAAAAAGCCCTTACAAAACAAAATGGGACTTCAGTCTCGGCTATCTGGATTTCGGCACGAACGCTCCGGAGATTGTTGTAAGGTACGTCCTTGACGGCCGCTCCGTCCCGGCAGGTGCGACAGAGATGGCATCCGTCGGAGTGGATCTCTTCGACATCGACAACGATGGCATCTATCATCTCCTTGACGGTGCTTATGATCTCGGAAAAGCTGCCGGGGACACTCTTCAGTTCAAGTTCAAGGCCGATTATGGCAAAGAAACCAAGAAGGGCAACTGGTTCAGGCTCTATCTCCCTCTGTACAACAATGTCAGCTGGATGGAGCTTGGCACCGTGGGCGGGACATATTTCAATTTCGAGCCTGTGCCTGTGGAGAAGGGCATCGCCTTCTACAACGTGCCTGTCGAGAATGTCGCCCGTCCGGCCCTGTCCGTGAAGAACATCATCCAGAGGAAAACCGATTTCCCGGTCAAGGTCGTTTCCAAAAAGGAAAGCAAGGGAACTGAATTCATCCTCGCAGTAAACGGGGCTGAGGCTGACACCGCTGCCACTGTTGAGGCCGTGTTCAACGCTCTCGGAACGACTGCCGATCTGCCTGAGATCCTTATGCCGGTGCGCCAGCGCCGTGATTTTCACTGGTACGACTGGGCCGAGAGGCACAGCAGGGTGCTTTACCGTCAGAGATGCATCGCTCCGAACCCGGAGATAGTGATGATCGGCAACTCCATCACACACTACTGGTCAGGCGAGCCGAGCCATCCGACCTGGCACGCCGGAGTCGATTCCTGGAACGTGCTTTTCGCCGACAGGAACGTCCTTAACTGCGGCTACGGCTGGGACCGTCTCGGGAATATGATGTGGCGTATGATGCACGAGGAACTCGACGGCTACAGTGCGAAGCACATCTTCGTGATGGCCGGGACCAACGACATCTACCGCCGTCCGGAGGAGAAGATCGCCGAGGGAATGGTCGAACTCATCAAGTACATCCGCGTGAAGCAGCCTACGGCCCGCATCCACATCGTCCACATCTATCCTCGCAGGAACGCCATCGACAGGGTGGACAAAGTCAACGCCGCCGTGGATAAGATCCTGGCCACAGGAGTTCTCGACAACTACGACATCGTGGATGTCAAGGCAGCTCTTACCAAGGCCGACGGCACTCTGGATGAGTCCATGTTCTCCGACGGTCTGCATCCTAACGAAGCCGGCTACAAGAAGATCGCCGAGGTTTACAAGAACTATCTGCAGTAGAAGAAGGCTGCTGAAAAAAACAACGGGGTGGCTGAGCTTTCTCAGTCACCCCGTTTACTTTCTTGCAAGGGCCTTTAGTTCTTGCCGTAGAGTTCCTTGCGGTTCGCCGAGCCTTGCGGTTCAGGAATCTGAGGATCGTCGATCGTGCAGTCCACATTCCTGTCAATCTTCCCCATTACGTTGGTCTCGAGAAACCTGATCTGGTCGGCGAAGGTCTCGGCCATTGCGTCGGCGATTTCATGGGTGTGGCCCTGATAGCGGTAGATGTTGTAGGTGTAGCCGTTCTTCTTGAAGATCCTGGCAAGCTTGTCAGAGCCGGCGAATGCCCAGTTGAACACCTTCATCTTCTTGTAGTTCACGACTTTGTCGGCAGTGCCGTGGAAAAACGCCGTCGGTGACGGAGTCTGGGAATATTCAGGCATCCCTTCTCGTGAAAGGATGGCTCCGGCAAAGGACATCACCCCGGCGAAGCGGAAACCTTCCGGAAGAGACTCTGTCACTTTCCCGTTGCTCAGAAGCCAGTCGCTCTGAAGTACGGTCATCGCTCCTGCTGACGAACCGCTTATGACCAGGTTGTCCGGGTCGACATTCAATGCCGAAGCGTTGTCGATGATGTATTTCGTGGCGCTGAACAGATCCTCGCTGGCGATGGTCACGGCATGGTAGAACTGCTTGACCGAGCCGAGCCCTCCTTTGGTCCTGACACCCTTCAGACCGAGCCTGTAGTCGATGGTGAGAACAGTGTAACCATTGTCATTGAGCATCTTGAACCATTTGAGATAGCCATGTGCGCTACGCTGTCCTGAGAAGAAACCTCCACCGAAAACAAACACGATGGCCGGTTTCTTTTTCCCGTCAACCGTAATCTCGCTGCCTGCTGAGGCTGCATATTCGTCAAGGAACAGGCTGTTTCCGTCCTTAACGGCAAACTGATAGGTGCCGGTAGGGGAATATGCCTCTTGTGCGTACGTTTTTTCTGTCGTCAGACATCCTGTCAGCGTGACGGCAAGTACCGTCATAGCTTTGAGCAAAGTGTTCATATCATTGAAGAATTTAATTGTCATCGGTGGCGGCCATCAGCCTACGGATAGGCTTCAGCTCGGAGAAGAATCTTGTGGCGATGACTCTTACCACGGTGTAGGCAGGGATTGCGACGAGCATCCCAAGTATTCCTCCGATGTGCCCGGCCATCAGCAGCACTATGAATATTTCCAGAGGACTGGACTTTATGCTTGTCGAGTAGATCAGCGGCTGGAAAAGGAAATTGTCGATCAGCTGGGTGCAGACAAATATTGCCACCAGGGTTACGATAACCATCATGAAGTCCGGATAGACACCGAGAGCGGCAGCGCTGCTGTACTTGAGTATGGTGCCGAGGATTGTCCCTACCGCACCGCCGATCCATGGACCGACATAAGGGATTACGTTCAGAAGGCCTGTCATGAAAGCGATGCCTACCGCTGGATAGAATCCTATGCGTGCTATAATCCACAGTCCCAGAAAATTGATTATGGCTACCCCGAGAATTTCGGTCAGAAGTCCAACAAAGTAGCGGCTTAGAAGATGCTCGATGTCCCCGATTGCACTGATTGCCGAGTTCTCGACCTTGTCCGGTACGAGAGCGCCGACGATCTTGCGGAAAAGTGTTTCATCCTTGATGAAGAAGAAGCCTATGAACATCACGGAGAACAAACCTATGCCGAACGAGCCGAGGGCTGAAGCTACGGAACCCACGACCGATGTGACTGATGAAATGTCAAAGGCATCCTTTATCCACCCTATGATGGCTTCCTGGACTTTGAAACTGCGCCCGAGAGCCGGAATTCTGTCAATCAGCCAGATGTTGACCTTGTCGAACCATACTGTGATTTCCGAGGCTTTGAACGAGGCAGACTGAAGATTCCCGCTGACATTGGAGATGATGCTGGAGAAGACAGGAATGATCTGTGTCACGATTCCCAGAAACACCATCAGGATAAGCAGCAGTGTAAGAATTGCCGAGAGCCAGTCCGGAACATTCCTGCCTTTTATCCTGATGTGTCCAAGGCCTTTCATTACCGGTCTCCCGAGAAGGGACACCACGGCGGCTAGGATTATGTAGACCAGTACGCTTCTGAAATACCAGCAGAAAGCGACAGCTATGGCTGTCACTGCCGCCCAGATTATGTAACGGGCAAGCCTGTCCGTGCTTCTCTCTTCGTCCATCAGTTGTATTGTCTTATACTTGCAAATGTAATAATATTTCTTGTAATGCGAAGCCGCCCGGGAGACCTCGTCATCCAAGGTGACGACTTGCAGAAGCGGAGAAATTTATTTAATATTGTAAACTGTACTTTGAAGGAAGGATGAATATGGAAATAAGGATTTCCGGAGAACTCAATGAAATAATCCGCTATGCCAGAGATGAAGCGATGCGGACGGGAAACTACGGCATAGGACCGGATCATCTGTTTCTGGGCATTCTCCGCCATGAAGACAATGACGCTTTCAAGGCCATTGTCGGTCTGGGAATAGATGTGGATGACTTCAAACGGTTCATCGACAGTTACATATTTACGAAAGGAGCAATTCCGTACACGGACTCGGACAAGATTTCGTTTACCCGCTATGCGCAGAATGTTCTGAGCATCACTGTCCTGGAAGCATCGAAGCAAGGCGTTTCCGAGGCCGGCTCACTGCATCTTCTCCTCGCGCTCTGCCGTACTACCGAGAATTATGGGCAGGCTTATCTCCGTCAGCATGGAGTTGATTCCGGCCGTCTGCTGTCCTACATGCGTGACGCCGGGTTGCTGAGCGAGAATCCTTCCGTGGATGATTCGCCTGAAAATGTGGATGACAGGCAGGAAGAATCTCAAGACTTGAGCCAGAAGAAGAACGCCATTGATGATTTCGGGTTTGATCTCACGAAGGCTGCTGCTGAAGGAAAATTGGATCCGGTTGTCGGAAGAGAGGCTGAAATAGCACGCGTGATTGAGATTCTGGGCCGGAGGAAGAAGAACAATCCGATGCTCATAGGCGAGCCTGGCGTGGGAAAGTCTGCGATAGTCGAAGGAATTGCCCTGCGGATTGTCAGCGGGGACATCTCACCTGCTTTGGCCAGGAAACGGCTGATTTCTCTGGACATAGCCTCCGTTGTGGCCGGAACGAAGTATCGCGGAGATTTTGAAAAGCGGCTTAAATCCATAATCAACGAAGCGAGCACGAATCCGGACATCATCCTGTTCATAGATGAGTTCCACACGATAGTTGGTGCGGGCGGTGCTCAAGGAAGTCTGGATGCCGCAAACATCCTTAAGCCGGCTCTGGCTCGAGGAGAACTTCAATGCATAGGGGCTACGACTATGGATGAGTTCGCCAGAATCGTGGAAAAGGACGGCGGTCTTGACAGGAGATTCCAGAAGATTGTCGTGGAGCCTGCAGACATCAGGCAGTCCATAACCATTCTGGAAAGTCTCAAGCCGAATTATGAGAAATTCCACAATGTGACCTACAGCGATGAGGCTATTGAGGCATGCGTCCGTCTGACCGATCGTTATGTTACCGACAAATCACTGCCGGACAAAGCGATAGATGCTATGGACGAGGCGGGGTCGATGATCCGTCTGAATTTGGCAAGGCCGGGGAAATCGGGAAATGTCGTAAATGCTGATGACATAGCAGCCGTTGTCTCTAAAATGACGGGAATCCCTGTCAGCAAGGTTGCTGAATCGGAAGGCAACAGGATAATGAAAATGAGGGATCGGCTTCAGAAATGCGTGGTCGGCCAGGATGATGCCATTGAGAAGGTTGTCGGTGCCATACGTAGAAACCGTGCCGGCCTGAAAGAGCCGAACCGCCCGATAGGATCCTTCCTCTTTTTTGGACCGACCGGGGTCGGAAAGACCAGGCTTGCAAAGTGTCTGGCTGAATACCTCTTTGATTCTCAGGATAATATGGTCAGGATTGACATGAGTGAGTACATGGAAAAATTCACAGTATCCCGTCTGGTCGGAGCACCTCCGGGCTATGTCGGTTACGAGGAGGGCGGACAGTTGAGCGAGCAGGTCCGCAGAAAACCGTACTGTGTCGTTCTGCTTGACGAGATTGAAAAGGCCCACCCTGACATATTCAACCTTCTGCTTCAGGTTCTTGATGAGGGACGCCTGACGGACAGCAACGGCAGGGTGGTGAGTTTCAGGAACACCATCATCATAATGACCTCCAACGTCGGCAGCAGGGAGCTTGAGGAATATGGCAGCGGAGTCGGCTTCGCTACATCCGGGAAAAATGTACCCAGGAACAGGCAGAGCGTTCTTGAGAAGGCCGTCAGAAAATCTTTTCCGCCGGAATTCATCAACAGGGTGGATGAAAAGATATTCTTCAATGCCTTGAACCGTGAGGACATGGAGAGAATCATCGACATAGAACTGAAGGATCTTCGTGCGCGTGCGGAGGATGCCGGCTATAAACTTGTGGTCACTCCTTCCGCGAAACGGTTCATAGCCGATTCCGGCTTTGATCCTGCTTTCGGTGCCAGGCCTTTGAAGAGGGCCATTATGAGGTATGTTGAGGATCCGGTGTCCGAGTTCATCATCTCCGACAGGATTCTTCGTGGAAGAGGAAAGAAAACTCCGTCCGGACTGAGGACTCTCCGTGTCAGCGTGACGGCGGACAAGCAAAGCTCTCTCGTCTCTCTCAAGCAGGAGGAAACGGCCTTGGAAGTCAGCTGATCAGGCATTCCTGACTGCACCTTCGAATTCGAGCCCCATGTCGCCCATCATTTCCATCAGGGCGGTAAACGATGATTCCGATGAAATCATGGTAGCGAGTGCTGCGAGGTCATATTCAGTGTTTCTCATGGCGTTGTAATTTTTTGTTTCTGATGCAAAGGTAGAGCGACCTTGTGCCAAAGTACGATACAAGGTCAAAAATGTTTTTCATCGGCAACGGAGGCCTTATGCAATGTTGGCTCTCTCGGTTTTTTTTGTTAATTTTGCATGTTTAACTATAATGTTTTCAACATCGGAATATGGATATTGAGGAAAAGAATGAGGAAGGCCTGACCGGCATCATTGAACCGGTGGAAATCGACCATGAGATGCGTACCGCGTACATCGACTATTCGATGTCCGTCATTGTCTCACGTGCGTTGCCGGATGTCCGTGATGGTCTGAAACCGGTGCAGAGAAGAGTACTCTTCGGAATGGACGGACTCGGTCTGTCATATTCAGGACCGACACGTAAGTGCGCCAAGATAGTGGGAGAGGTTCTCGGTAAGTATCATCCGCACGGAGACTCCAGTGTCTATGATGCTCTAGCCAGGCTCGCACAGCCTTGGAACCAGCGCTATCCAATGATTTTCGGTCAGGGTAACTTCGGTTCCATGGACGGAGACCCTGTGGCAGCCATGAGGTATACCGAAGCCAAGCTTCAGAAGATGACGGACGATGTCCTCGCTGACATCGACAAGAACACGGTGGACATGATGCTCAACTTCGATGACACCGAGGAGGAACCGACGGTGCTGCCGACAAAGGCCCCGCTGCTTCTGCTGAACGGATCATCGGGCATCGCGGTCGGAATGGCCACGAATATGGCTCCGCATAATCTTGGGGAATGCTGTGATGCCATCTGCGCCTACATCGACAATCCGGACATCGACACGGACGGGCTGATGCAGTACATAAAGGGCCCGGATTTCCCGACCGGAGGCATCATAATGGGTGTAAGCGGAATCAAGGAAGCCTATGAGACCGGAAGGGGAAAGGTTGTGGTGCGTGCCAAGACCGAGATCGAAGTTGCGGACAACGGCCGCGAGACCATTGTCGTGACCGAGATCCCTTACATGGTCAACAAAAAGGAGATGATCGAGAAGATCGGTCAGATGGTCGAGGACAAGAAGATTGAGGGCATAACCTACATCAACGATGAAACATCCCGCGAAGGTGTCCGTGTGGTGATCAGGGTAAAGCAGGGATGCAATTCCAACGTTGTCCTCAACACTTTGTTCAAATACACACAGCTTCAGTCAAGTTTCGCCTTCAACAATGTGGCTCTAGTCAAAGGACGTCCGAGGACCTTGTCCCTCAAGGACATGATCGTAAATTTCGTGGATTTCCGCCATGATGTCATCGTCCGGAGGACCAGATTTGAACTGGACAAGGCTCAGAAGAGGGCTCACATACTCGAAGGTTTGCTGAAGGCAATCGATGTCATTGACGAGATTATCCGCATAATCAGGCATTCCGCCAACGTTGAAGATGCCAAGAGTGAACTTATTTCCAGATTCGAGTTCACGGATGCGCAGGCGACGGCCATCGTGGAAATGAGGCTCCGTCAGCTGACCGGACTTGAAAGAGAAAAACTTCAGGCTGAATATGATGAACTTGAGAAGTTCATCGCCCGCTGCAACGAGATTCTCGGCAGCGAGGAGGAACAGATGAAGGTCATCAAGGCTGAAACCATCGAACTGAAGAACAAATACGCTGATCCGAGACGGACTGAGATCCGTCCGTCAGCGGAGGAATTCAACCCGGAAGACTTCTATGCCGACGAGGATGTGGTCATCACGATCTCCCATCTGGGCTACATCAAGAGAACTCCTCTGACGGAGTATCGTACGCAGGCCCGCGGAGGAGTCGGAATGAAGGGAAGCGCGACAAGGGATGAGGATTTCATCGACCACATCTACATCGCCAACATGCACTCCACGATGCTGCTCTTTACCCAGACCGGTCGCTGCTACTGGCTCAAGGTCTACGAGATTCCAGAGGGATCAAGAGCATCCAAGGGCCGTGCAATCCAGAATGTTCTCAGCATTCCTGACGACAAGATCCTGGCCTACATCAATGTCAAGACCCTCAAGGATCCAGCCTATGTGGAAGGCAACAACATCGTTCTCGTCACCAGGAAGGGCATAATAAAGAAGACGTCCCTGGAGGCATATTCACATCCGAGAACCGCCGGTGTGAACGCCGTCAACCTGCGCGAAGGAGATGAACTTGTCGAGGCTCTGCTGACCACCGGTCATGAGGAGATCTGCATAGCCGCCCGCGACGGCCGATGCTGCCGTTTCGACGAGTCAGACGCCCGTCCTATGGGCAGGAATTCGACAGGCGTGCGTGGCATCAATATTGAAGCGGATGACGAGGTTGTCGGTGCGATCAACTATGACCCTAAAGCCGAAGACGCTTCGGCGCACACCGTGCTGGTTGTGAGCGAGCACGGCTACGGAAAACGTACCGACTTTGATGAGTACCGCATCACGCGCCGCGGAGGCAAGGGTGTGAAGACGATCAACATTACCGAAAAGACAGGCAATCTTATCGCCATCAAGAATGTGACCGAGAACGATGACCTCATGATTATCGAGAAGTCCGGTCTTACTATCAGGATGGCTGTGTCTGACATCAGGGTGGCCGGAAGGGCGACCCAGGGTGTCAAACTCGTCAACATCAAGGATGGTGATTCGATAGCCGCAGTCTCCACGGTGGAGAAGAGCAACGAGGATGGATCCGAAAAAACGGCCGAAGAAAATGCCGGGACTCCGGAAACTCCTGTAGAATAGTGTTTTAATATTTTTAGGAACAACTAAAATCCAATAACAATGAAAAAAACATTGATTGTTTTGGCATTGCTCGCTTCCTTCCAGGTCGCGGATGCCCAGACTAACGCCAATTCCGCCGCCAAGGCGGTTGAAAGTGCCCTCGCAGCCACAAAGAACGAGAAGAAAGCCGTAAAGGTGGCTACCTGGATGACCCTTGCGCAGAAGTATATTGATGCTTACAACGCACCGGCAGGAAACGTTTGGCTCGGAGCCGACATGAATGCTCTCCAGCTTTCCATGGGTGGTGAAAAACCGTCTTCTGTGGAGACAGTGACCCTGAACGGGGGACAGTTCACAAAGCAGGTTTATGAGAACAAGAATCTCTATTTCAATTCAAACGGCCAGCTTTCAGTGATTGAAGTCGTGAAACCGGTTGTGGAGGATGCTCTTCCAAAGGCTCTTGAAGCCTATAAAAAAGCTTATGAACTTGATGCGAAGCACACCAAGGACAAGGACATCAGCACAGGTATCAAAGTCATTGTCGACAAACTGAACCAGGAGGCCTACAACTCCTACACTCTCGGCGATGTGAAGACTGCTGAGTCGTTCTTCGAGGCAGCCTATGAGGCCTCTGTACAGAAGCCTTATGCACAGGTTGACACCAATTCCCTGTACAATGCCGCTTTCACGTCATGGAGCGCCGGCGATGTCTCCAAGGCTAAGGATTTGTTTACCAAATGTCTTGATTATGACTACTATGGAGAAGGCGGTGAAGTGTTCGCCAAACTTTCCGACTGCGCTGCGCGCATTGACACCACTCAGGCGGGAAAGACTGCGTCCAAAGAATATCTTGAGCAGGGTTTCCAGAAGTTCCCTACCAGTGAAAGCATAGTCTTCGGTCTCATCAACTACTACATGGCCAGTGGGGAGGGCACTGACAAACTGTTTGAACTTCTTGAGCAGGCAAAGGCTACATCGCCTGACAACGCATCTCTCTATTATGTTGAGGGACAGGCCTACAAGCAGATAGGTGATCTCGACAAAGCCGCACAGTCTTACGACGAGTCCGCCGCCAAGGATCCGAAATATGTTTACGCCTACATCGGCAAGGGACAGATGTATTATGACAAGGCTCTTGAACTTCAGGAAAAGGCTCAGAATGAGCTCGATGACACCAAGTACATGGCTCTCGTCCAGGAGTTCGAGGTGACCCTCAAGAAGTGCATCGATCCGTTCGAGAAGGCTTATGTGGTCTGCGAGGACGCTTCCATCAAATCAACCATCGCCGAGTACCTCAAGCAGGTTTACTATCGTTTCCGCGATCAGGATCCTTCGTTCCAGGCCGGTTATGAGAAGTACAACGCAATCCTGAACAACTAACCGTCAGGCGGAAGTCCGCCACGAATCAGGTGGCGGACAATCGCTTGCCCGGTAACAATAACGTAAGCACCTCCGGCTGAATCCTGCCGGAGGTGCTTATTTTTAATGTATGAGCCAAAGTTGATTTCCGCCAAGCGTTACTCCTCTCCGGAAGATTCTGCAGATTCTTCAGCTTCTTTCCGCTCGAAGGCCTTGACGATCTTTCCCACGAGAGGGTGACGTACTATGTCCGCATTGGTGAAGAAGATGGTGCTGACTCCCTTGATGTTCTTGAGCAGGTTGATGCCTTTCAGCAGACCAGAATCTTCTCTGCGTGGAAGATCGACTTGCGTTGCGTCTCCTGTCACGATGAACTTGGCATTGACGCCCATTCGGGTGAGGAACATCTTCAGTTGCGCGAGGTTCGTGTTCTGAGCCTCGTCCAGGATGACACATGCGCGGTCCAGCGTGCGTCCGCGCATGTATGCCAGCGGAGCTATCTGGATTGTGCCTTCCTCGATGAATTCCTGAAGCCTTTTTGGCGGAATCATGTCGCCAAGCGCATCGTACAGAGGCTGGAGGTAAGGGTCCAGTTTGTCCTTCAGGTCTCCAGGCAGGAATCCCAGCCGCTCTCCGGCCTCTACGGCCGGCCTGGTCAGGATGATCCGTTTTATCTCACGGTTCTTCAGCGCTCTCACGGCAAGGGCGATCGCGATGTAGGTCTTTCCGGTTCCGGCAGGTCCGATGGCGAAGACAAGGTCGTTCTCGAAATAGGCCTTGACCATTTCCTGCTGTGTCTTGTTGCGTGCCTTGATCGGCTTCCCGTCAGTGTTGTGCACTATGATCGCTTCTCCGTTCAGTTTGAAGCTGGATGGCGAATTCTCTCCATCGAAGATGTCTTCCACGTCAAAGACCGTAAGACTCATCTTGTGCATTCTCCTTTCAATCAGTTCGGCGAATTTCTGGCTGAATTCCTGCAGGTCGTTCTCTTTGCCTTCCAGGTGGATTTCGTTGCCTCTTGCGACAACCTTCAGACCATGGAAATAGGAGCAGAATTCTTCGAGTATCTTGTTTCCGGCCCCGAAAATCTCTACGGGGTCCATCGAGTCAAGTGTGATTGTTTTCTTCATTTCAGTCCGTTATTCCGGTTTCTTTCTTTACTCTTTCGTATGAGGCGATCATCTTGTCATAGTCCCATGGATTGTGCCACAGGTCGCGTCTGCCGACATATTCCTTGATGGGTATGGTGGTGTAGCCGCTTGTCATGTGGCCCGGCCTGGAACACCATGTCAGTGTCAGAATCGGTTCCATCATGCTACTGTCACCGAACCAGTCCTTTGTGAACCTCAGGGTCACCAGCATCCCTACCTGGGTGTCAGGTGCGCTCATGTTCGAGATGAAATTGCCTGACGAATACACGACGGGCACTTGCCGCGTTCCTATGCCTGAGCTTTTTGAAACTGTCAGGGTCTCCACGTCCTGAAGTACGTGAGGATGGCTGCCGATGATTGCATCGCAACCTTGCTCGGCCATCCATCGCGCCAACCGGCCTTGCGTGGCCGAGTGCCTGAGGGTATATTCATTGCCCCAGTGCGGCAGGGCAATGATGAAGTCTGCGCCTGATTCTCTGGCATTGCGGATTGCTTGTGCAATTTCAGCCGTGTCGGTTCTGTGGACTTTCGGGAACTCGTCTGGTATGCTGCAGTTTGTGCCGTACGTGAAATTGATGAAGGCGACGCAGATGCCGTTTGAAACAACCTTCAGCGGAAAACGCAGTGAGTCATCCTGCTCGGAAAGAGCTGATCCGGTGTGCCTTGCGCGCCCTTCCCTTTCCATTTTTGAATATATTCCCAGAGTCCTCTCGATCCCTTTCCGGCCTTTGTCAAGAATATGATTGTTCGCGGTCAGGAATATGTCAACTCCGCTCTCGGCGATGCATTCGGCATAGCTGTCAGGAGATGAGAAACATGGATAGCCTGTGTAGGGTTTCCCGGCAAGCGTGAATTCCATGTTGGCCACAGCGATGTCCGCTTCTTTGATCAGATGTCCGGTTCTGAGAAAGTATTCCGAGAAATCGAAAGCATCTTCTCCAGTGCAGGCATTCGAGATCTGGTCCCGGTGCATCATCATGTCCCCCATGAACACGATGCTGACGGTGTCAGCCCTGCGGCAGACCGGATGCATCATGCCCGGCCATATGATACGGCTGCGTTCCGTCAGGCTTCCCGGTGCCAGGATTCCGTCCCGGCATGTTTGAGCCGCCGCAAAGCAGGTCAGAGTAAGGAACAGTCCGAATGTCAGAATTTTCCGCATGCACAAAGATAGCAATACACACTGGAATTCTAATGGATTTACGATTGTTTTGTGCAAATATTCTGATTGACCGCTTGCATTTGTCAAATATATTCGTATCTTTGCAATCTCTAACACGGTGCGCTTAGTTCAGTTGGTAGAGCACCAGATTGTGGTTCTGGTTGTCGTGGGTTCGAGCCCCACAGCGCACCCCTTATGAAAGTGAGGATGATTCTCTGAATCTTCCTCACTTTTTTGTATGCAGTTTGCTGTCTATCTTTTCTTTCTGACGGTCGGATGCACGAGTATCTGTACGTCGATGCCATCGACCTTGTAGCCTCTGAAACGACGGGAAAGGAGTCTGGTCTGGATCAGGCTGTAGAGCTCTTCGTCAATCACGTCTGTGAACCGGTGGTTGACCGTGTCGTAGAGGTGGAAATGATTGAAGGTGTTGACATCGAAATACATCTTGTTGTTCTCGCTCATCCGGTGGTGGTATATTCCAAGAAGTGAGAGCTGCGCCAGGATATTGTAGACAGATGCGACAGTGGCTTTGGCTTTGCCTGATCCTGTAATCTCCTCTGTCACCATGTCGGCGCAGGCATGGCCGAGTTTGAGCATCGCCTCATGCACTGCGATTCTCTGGGGGGTTACCTTCAATCCGTATTTTTTCAGCAAAACACGGAATTCTTCGATTGTCGGGGCCTTGTTGTTTCTTTCCATCCTTCTGTCAAGCGTATGTTCTGCAAATTTATAAAAATTCCATGTATCACAGGGCCTTCCCGGTATCTTTAACTCGGCATGCTGCTTGACTAATCATGATTTATGGCTATATTTGTAAGTTAAGTTAGAAAATGCAATCATGGAAAAGATACGTTGCTTGATCATCGGAGGCGGTCCGGCCGGCTACACGGCCGCCATCTATGCTTCCAGGGCAGCGCTCGATCCGGTTCTCTACGAAGGGATGGAACCGGGCGGACAGCTGACAACCACAACCATTGTCGAGAATTTCCCGGGTTTTCCGGAAGGCGTCGATGCGAACCAGCTTATGGACGGCATGCGTGCGCAGGCCGTGCGTCTCGGTGCTGACATCAGAAGGGGAACTGTGACTTCCGCAGATCTTTCCCAAAGACCGTTCCACCTTACGATTGACGGCGTAACAGAAGTTGAAGCTGAATCTCTGATCATAGCCACTGGTGCGGCAGCCAAGTATCTTGGACTTCCTTCCGAGCGGAAGTTCAGAGGAATGGGTGTGAGTGCCTGCGCAACATGCGATGGATTCTTCTACCGGAAGAAAGTCGTGGCTGTGGTCGGTGGCGGTGACACAGCCTGCGAGGAGGCCACCTACCTCGCCAATCTGTGCCGGAAGGTCTACATGATTGTCCGCAGGGATGTCTTCAGAGCATCAGCCGCCATGCAGGAGAGAGTCAGAAATACCTCCAACATAGAAGTCCTGTGGAATTGTAACACTCAGGAAGTGCTTGGAAATGAATTAGGTGTGACGGGCGTTCGTCTCGTTGACAAGGATGGTAAGGTTTTTGATATTGATGTCGACGGCTTTTTCCTCGCCATCGGACATCATCCGAACTCGGACATATTCAAAAAATATGTCAACACTGATGAAAACGGCTACATCATCACTCGGGACAAGACTTCTGAGACAAATGTCGAGGGAGTCTTTGCCGCAGGGGATGTTCAGGATCCCCGGTTCCGGCAGGCGATAACAGCTGCGGCTTCAGGATGCCGCGCCGCATTGGAGGTGGAAAAATTCCTTTTGTCGCACTGATGACTAATGTATGTAAATGAATATGTTGAAGACAATTCTGAAGTTTGTGTCCGCCGCCATCCTTCCGGCAGCCTTGCTCGTGTCCTGCAAGTCGGAGTATGAGGCTCTTCTGAACGGAAACGATGTTGATGCCAAATACACCGCTGCGTTTGACTATTTCAACCATGGTAAGTACAGCAAAGCGTCCCAGTTGTTCGAGTCGTTGTCTGTTCTGACCAGCGGAACTGACAGGGATGACACTGTCCAGTACTATTGGGGACTTAGCAACTACCGTTTCAAGGACTACTACACTGCCGAGACCAATTTCTCGAAGTTCATCACCAATTTCCCTCGCAGTCCGTTCACGGAAGAGGCTTCATTCCTCAGAATCGATTGTCTTTACCGTTCCACACTCCGCTATGAACTGGATCAGGTTCCGACCTACAATGCAATCAGTGTCATCAGCCAGTACATGGTAGAGAATCCCGGCAACACTCATTCCGCAATCTGCAACAAGATGCTCAAGGAACTGAATGACAGACTGGACAGGAAAGCCTATGAAAATGCAAGGCTCTATTACAAGATGGAGGACTACAAGGCTGCCAGAGTGGCGTTCAGGAATGTTCTCAAGGATGATGCGGAGAATATCTACCGCGAGGATATCCTTTACTATATCGCAATGTCTTCGTACAAGTACGCTTTCATGAGCGTGGAGTCCAAGCAGAAGGAGCGCTATCTTACATTCGTGGATGATTATTACAATTTCATCGGTGAGATTCCGGATTCTCCTTACAGAAAGGAACTCGACAATCTCTACCGCAAAGCTCAGAAATACCTGGGACGCTACACTGGCGCGGACGAGGATCTCGATGTGAAAGGAAAGGACTTCGAGAGGAACAGGAAAAAAATGAAACAATCCGAGCAGAGCGCCTCGTAAAATATTAGGATAAAACAATAGAATATGGATATTAAGAAGAAAGTCCCTTCAAACACAGTTACAAGGGACATCAAGAATCTCGCGGAACCGACTGGCAACATCTATGAGACCGTGGTTCTCCTTTACAAGAGAGCGAATCAGATTGCCCTTGCGGAGAAAAAGGAACTGGCCAAGAAACTGGAAGATTTCCGCACTGACCGCGACACCATGGACGAGGTCTTCGAGAACCGTGAGCAGATAGAGATTTCAAAATATTACGAGAAACTCCCTAAACCGGATCTTATCGCCATTTCTGAGTTTGAGGACGGGGATCTTTACTACAGAATGGCCGGAACGGGAAGCGAGGATGAAACTACGGCTCGTCCGGCAAAGGAGAATCTGTCTGACGCCGAATAATCCCCGGGGCCATGCTTGAGTCCCTTCAGATAAGAAATTATGTATTGATAGACTCTCTGGAAGTTGAATTTCCAGAGGGTCTGATTATTATTTCCGGGCAGACAGGAGCCGGAAAGTCGATTCTTCTCGGTGCCTTGTCTTTGCTGTTGGGTTCCAAGGCCGATGCCTCTGTGATCGGAGACAGTGCTGACAGCTGTGTCGTCGAGGCCATGTTCCGGATTCCGGATTCCGATCCGGCTCTTAAGGACATTCTGGACGAGAATGAAATCGAAGTTGATGACGGTTGTCTGATTGTCCGCAGAGTGGTCAGCCGGTCCGGGAGGTCCCGTTCGTTCATCAATGATTCTCCTGTCAGCATCCAGGTCCTTCAAAGCATATCTTCCAGATTGGTGGACATTCATTCCCAGCATCAGACTCTTATGCTTTCGGACAAGGCTTTCCAGTTGTCGATGCTTGATCATTTTGCCGGTGACGGCGAGCTCCTGCAGGAATGCTCAACTGTATTCAAGTCATTGAAAGCTCTTGAAAAAGAGTATTCTGACATTTCGGGGAAGCTTGAAATCCTGAATGAGGAGAAGGAATATGTCCTGACACGCTACCAAAGGCTGGAGAATGCCCGTTTGCAGGACGGCGAACTCGAGTCCCTTGAGAATGAACACAAACAGCTCGCCAATGCGGAGGAAATCAAGGCCAACCTTACCGCCGTTGAGGAATTGTTCAGTCCGTCCGATCCTAATTCCGAGGTGCTTCCTGTGTCGTCATCCTTGAAAGAGGCGCAGAAGATGCTGGAGAGGACAAGCCGTTTCGTCCCTGAAGTGTCTTCTCTCGCCCAGCGGATTGAATCTGTCAGAACCGAGCTGGATGACATCCTTGAAGATGTCTCCGGCATCAATGCTCGAACTGAACTGTCACAGGAACGGCTTGATGCAGTTGACGGGCGTCTTTCACTTCTTTATGACCTGCTGAAAAGCTATTTGGCCTCTTCTGTTTCGGAGCTGATTGCCAAGCGTGACGCCTTGTCTGATTCGTTGTGCGATTCCTCTGCATTGGAGGCCCGTAGGACTGAATTGGCAGCCGGAATCGAAAAGGAAAGACTGAATCTTGAAGGAATATGCAAGCGTCTTCACGATTTTAGAGTCAAAGCGGCGGAACCATTCTCGGCTGCGATAACGGAATCGATCCGTTCTCTGGAACTGGAACACGCCGTCTTTTCCGTTGAGTTGTCCGATACCAAGGTCTCGCAGGATGGTTCCGATGCGGTGCGTTTTCTTTTCTCCGCTTCCGGCAAATCTCCTGTTGACGTCGGCCGTTGTGCGTCCGGAGGTGAAATGTCACGCCTCATGCTGTGTCTCAAGGCTCTCATGGCCGGATTTGTGAACATGCCGACCCTGATCTTTGATGAGATTGATACGGGGGTTTCCGGCAGTGTCGCCGACAAGATGGGACAGATGATCTGTACGATGGGTAAGAACATGCAAGTTTTCGCCATAACCCATCTTCCTCAGGTGGCTGCCAAAGGCAATGCCCATTATGTCGTTGAGAAAGAGTATGATGTTCTCGGCAAGGCCAGAACTTCGGTACGTCAGGTTTCTGACAATGACCGCGTCATGGAAATCGCCCGCATGCTGAGCGGCAGTTCCATAACTCAAGCTGCCGTGGAAAATGCCAGATCCCTGCTTTCTGCAGGGTTCGGAAAATCTGCTGACCGCTGAAGAAAGCTATCTGGCAAGATTGATTGAATAGTCAGGACTGTAGACGATTCTGCGTACAGCCTCGTTCACGTAGCCTCCCTTGCTCGTTTTGACAAGATGAAAATCGGACTGGAGACCTTTCCCTTCCAGACTGTCGGCGCTGTCCCATCTTCTGCCATATTCAGTGTTCAGTGTCGTGAAGAATTTCATCAGGTCATAACCTTGGAAAGCTGACCGGCTCGGCTCCGTGTTGAAGACGGCACGGTACTTCATGAGGAAGGTCTGGACATCCTTGGAATCATAGTCCACATGATAGGAAACACTGGAGTGGAGGTTGAGCCGGTGAAGCTGCTCCACGTCAATTTCATCGAATGTCCTGAGTTTCGAGGTGCTGTACAGCACGATGTCCTTCTTCTGGCTTGAAATCAAATACAGCAGCCTGACCACCTCAATGACGAAGGCCTTGCTGTCTGATGCGACGACAACCCTGTTCGTGCCGCGTTCTGTCATAAGAGCCGAGAGTCTGTCCATCACCTGCCTTCCTTCCAGAATGTTGAAAGACATTCCCGTGTTCCTGAGTCCGTAGTTCCGGATTTCCTGAAGAACGCTGGAAGTGTACCCGCTTGCGGCTACTCCTTTCTGAGTGACCACTATCACCTTGTCCTCGGTTTCAAGGTCATTGTCGATCCATTTCACCATGTCCTTGATTTGCGCATCGGTAGGTGAGGGGGCTTGTACCATGTTCGGAATGGTGTCCGCGAGAGCCTCCGCTTTCGGATCAAGCGGTGAGACTATCCATGTCCTGCCTTTGCAGGCGTTCACCGTCCTTGCCAGATCGGTGTTCGAGACAGGGCCGATGACAAAGTCGCTGTCCGAGAATCTGTCTTCCGTGACAGGCATGGAACCGCCGGCTACATCGTAGACATTCATCTCAACCATGTCTCCGGCATCACCCAGGTCTTTGGATGCGAGCAGAACTCCGCTGTAGAAATCCATCATCTGGCTGTCCGCCTTCTTTGCCGTGTTGAAAGGAAGAAGAAGTGACATGCTGGTCTTATGTTTCTTCGTGACGAACGTTCCGTGTGGCTTGTCTTCCGGCTTGACCGTCACTGTCGCGGACTCTGCCGTTTTTGTTCCGGAGACATCCCCGCTGCTTTCGCGTACGGATGCCGTTGTATTCTTCCATTTCTCCGGATGGAGAGGAATTTTGATGTCATCCTTGCGCTTCACCTTATCGGATGTCATGCCATTGATGTTCATGATGGCTTCCTTGGAGACATCATATTTCTTCGCTATCATGTCAAGGTCTTCAAACCATTTCACGCGGTGAATCAAGTATTCGCCGCCATGATTGGTCTGACCATCCTGTGTGCCCGCTGCATCGGCCACGGCTGCGGCCGTTTCCCTGACATCTCCCTGCTGGCTTTCTCCTTTGACCGGTATGAGCAGGATCTGGTCTTTCTTCAGACCTTCTGTCTCAAGTTTCAGGGTAGGGTTGGCATCGTAGATTTCCTGCAGAGTCACATTGTAAGCCTTGCTGATTGCGTACAATGTCTGACGTTCCTGCACTACATGCGAGTAGAAGACCCTGCCGTTGCAGCGGACTTTGTCGGTTGTCACCGTAACCTGAGGTGAAACGTAGTCCTGGGCATGGATTCCGGATCCCGCAGCGGCCGTCAGGCATATTGCGGCCACGAAAGAAGTCAAGTGTCTGTAGTTCATTTTTTCTTGTACAAATTGTCGGAGAAATCTATCAGTCTTCTGCAGAACATTTTCCATGAAAGTCTCTCTTTTTCTGCCTTTATCGCGTTCACGCAGAGAGTTTTGATGTTCCCGTCCGAGAAAAATGTCCGAATTTCCTTTTCGATGCAATCGGCATCAGGCCTGTCCGCGACAAGTCCCGTGCCGCTGTCGCCGATGGCTTCGCGCAGGCCGCCTACGTCCGTGACTATCATCGGCACTTCAAAATGATATGCTATCGCACTGATCCCGCTTTGTGTCGCTGACCTGTAGGGGAGCACGGCAAGATCCGCAGCGGAGAAGAAATCCTTCACCTCGACGTCTTTGATGTAGCGCGTGAACAGTTTGATCCTGTCTTTGGCCGGGGACTCATTGATGATTGTGAGGTACTTGTCGAAAGATCCGTAGGGCTCTCCGGCAACTATCAGCTGGTAGCTGTCGTCCAGTTTGCCGAAAGCGTTGAGGAGTATGTCCAGTCCCTTGTAGTCCCGGATCAATCCGAAAAACAGAAGGTTCTTCTTTCCCGGAGTCAGGCCCAGAGCCCTTTCCGCCTCTTCTCTTGAAAGTTTCTCGCCGAAATGCCCGTAAATGGGATGGAACAGCGTGATGTTCTGCGAGCCGGGGGAAAGCCTGTGCAGATCTCCGGCCACTTCATTGCATAATGTGACGTTGCCCGTGCAACCTGACAGGAAATATTTTGTCAGGGGAGCGTCGAAGAATCTCGGCTCATGTGGAATGACATTGTGCAGAATGGAGATGACCTTGCAATGTTTTTTCAGCCTTCTTGCGACAAACCCCAGAGACGGCCCGAAGTAGGACATCCAGTAGCTGATGATCACAAGGTCCGGCTTCCATTCCAGAATCGCCCTGCCGGTCTTGATGTAGGTAAAAGGATTTGCCGTATCCAGCAGAGCTTCGCTCTCGATGGGTACGGCATTGTCGTCCTTTGTGACGTATTGCGTCTTGCCCGGGAACAGAAAGTCCGGGTACTGTCTCTTGAAATTGAAAGCCTTGACAGTATGGCTCTTGCCCAGTTCAAGGTAGAGACTTGCGTTGAACTGGGAAATCCCTCCTCTAAAAGGGTGGAAACATGAAAGGAGAGCTATTCGCAAGACCTATTCGGCTTTGGTTTCTTCAGTCTCGGCAGGTGCGGCGGCCTTGCTTCCCTTGCTCTTGACATATTCGTCGTTCAGACCGGAGAGGATTGCATCCGTTATGTCAAGATCAGGGTCTCCTGTAGCTACAGGTGCCGGAAGAATGCTTCCCTGGGTGGCGATGATCATCGCGTACTTGTGCTCTTCGTTGAACTTGTCGAGGAAGGTTTTGATGGCATCACCGATCTGGTTCATCATGACCTGCTGCTCTTCGGAGATTTCCTGCTGCTTCTGGGCGGCGTAGTTGTTGAAGTTGTTCTGCTGCTCCTGGAGCTTGTTGTTTCTCTGTTCTGCGACCGAACGGACAAGAAGACCCTTGTCAAGGTCGGACTGGAACTTGTTCACATCGCTCTGAAGCTTGTTGCCTCTTCTGTTGATCTCTTCCTGAATGCTTTGAACTTTAGTCTCCACTACTGACCTGAGATCATTGGCCATGTCGTACTCGTTGAGTACCCTGTCGAGGTCGAACCATACGATGGATCCGGCCTGTGCAGTAGCCTGGACAGCATCTCCGGATGAGGTGCTCTTCTTGCCGTTACCGTTTGAAGTGAGTTGGAGAATTCCGAGTGCGGCCACAGCAACGAGAGCTATGACGCTGATAATCAGTGGTGACTGTTTCATTTTATTGATTTGTTAAAATAATATTCAGGATTGCAAAAATAGTTAAAAAATCTTTATCTTCGACAGATACGCCTGTATTGTTTTCTCAAGGCCCATGTAAAGGGCGTCACAGATGATGGCGTGTCCTATCGAAACCTCGTCGGTCCATGGAATTGTCCTGACGTAATATTCCAGATTCTCGAGGTTGAGGTCATGTCCGGCATTGAGTCCGAGACCGAGTTCCCGTGCTCTTTCCGCCGTGGCCAGAAAAGGTGCTATGGCTTTGTCTGGACCGGCTGGATACTCTTCCGCGTAGGCGGCCGTGTACAGTTCCACCCTGTCGCATCCGCAGGCTTTGGCTCCCTCGGCCATGGCCGGAGAAGGATCGATGAATATGGACGTGCGGATACCTTTCTCCTTGAATCGAGCGCAGATGTCCGTCAGAAAATCTTTGTTGGCTATCGTGTCCCATCCGGAATTGGATGTGATTGCGTCATGGGCGTCAGGAACAAGCGTCACCTGATCCGGTACAACCTCGAGAACCAGATCCACGAAACTGGGAATAGGGTTGCCTTCGATGTTGAATTCGGTATCGATGGTCGGCCTGATGGCTCTCACGTCTGAATATCTTATGTGCCTTTCATCCGGTCTCGGATGGACGGTGATGCCTTCGGCTCCGAATTTCACGCAGTCCAGGGCGGCCTTCTCCACGTCTGGCATGTTGCCTCCGCGTGCGTTGCGCAGGGTCGCGATTTTGTTGATGTTTACACTAAGTCTGGTCATTTCAAAAAACTCAATTCTTCTACGGTCATGGATTCGACCGCTGAGTTGATATTATACAAAAATAATGATTTCTGTTCAGTTTTAAGCAGAATTGTGCTAATTTTGAGATTCGAAGATTTTCACTATAACCGAAGACGGGCGCGGATGAAGATAGCACTATATTCCAGAGACGGAGGAGCAATGCGTGATGAACGGCTCGCCGTGATGCTTGAAAGGCTTGACAATGAATCTTTTGAGATTTATGACATCAGAAGGGGAGAGGACATCCTTCCGGGAACGGAAGTGGTTCTGAGCATCGGAGGGGACGGTACGTTCCTTTCCGCCTCGCAGTGCGTAGGGGATTCCGGAATTCCAGTCCTCGGCGTCAATCTGGGACGCTTGGGGTTTCTTTCCGAGTACAGTCCGGAGGAGGCGTGTTCGGCTCTTCTGAACGGAGACTGGTATCTTGAGGACAGGGAACTTCTTAAGACCGGCATACGCGGAGGGATCCTGGATCAGGACCCTCAGTTCTATCCCTACACTCTGAATGAGGTTTCCGTGCACCGCTCCGGAGCGGCCCTTCTGGGAATTGACGTGACAATCGATTCAAATCCTCTTCCCACATACTGGGCTGACGGTCTGCTGGTTGCGACCAGCTCGGGTTCGACGGCATATTCATTGAGCGTAGGGGGGCCGATCTGCGCTCCTGAAGCCAAGGTCCTGATCATAGCTCCGATTGCTCCGCACAATCTTAACGCCAGGCCGCTTGTGGTTCCGGACACGACGGAGATTTCCATTACCATGAGATCAAGAGACGATAATGTGATGCTGTCGATGGACAACAGAAACCACCTTGTCCCCCCGTCCGTGACCCTCGATGTCAAGGTGGCACAGTTTTCGCTGAAGAGGGTGCGTCTTAAAAATACCTGCTTCATAAAAGCTCTGACGACGAAACTCTTCTGGGGTGAAGACATCCGGAACAGCGGGGAATGACTTTTTTTTGATTATATGGACAAAATCGATAATATTCCTGTTCATGTGTCCATCATTATGGACGGCAATGGACGTTGGGCCAGCCAGAAGGGGCTTGAGAGAGTTTCCGGACACCTGGAAGGCGTTGAAAGCGTAAGAGCCTGTGTAGAGACCGCTGCCGAGGCGGGTGTCAAGTATCTATCCGTATTCGCATTTTCCGAAGAGAACTGGGGCAGGCCGGAGGAAGAGGTCAGTTCATTGATGAGCCTCATGCTCAAGGCTTTGGCTGATGAAGTCGGCTCTCTTGCTGAAAAAGGTGTTTCCTTCCGCGTCCTTGGCAATCTCCAGCGTTTGTCTCCGGCTCTGCGTGAAGCGATCTGCAAAGCTGAGGAGGCTACCGCTCCGGCTCCCGGCAGGGAACCTCTGATGACTCTGGTGATTTTCCTGAGCTACAGCGGCAAATGGGACATCCTTCAGGCCGCCAAGCGACTGGCTGAGGAATATTCCGACAATCCGTCATCCCTTGAATCCGTAGGCATCGATGAGTTCAGCCGCTATCTTGTCACTTCCGGGATTCCGGACCCGGATCTCATCATACGCACTTCCGGAGAGAAACGGATAAGCAATTATCTTCTCTGGCAGGCTGCGTATTCTGAGTTCGTCTTTGTCGACACCTTGTGGCCGGATTTCAGACGTAAGGAATTCCTCTCGGCTCTGGAAGAATATTCCCACAGGAACCGTAGGTATGGAAAAGTTAAATAACTTACTTATATTTGCAGTTTAATTCAATGAAATCTGATTCGATGAGAGTATATCGTCTACTATGCCTTGCGGCCTTGTCTTTCGCTGTGATTCCGGCTATGGGACAGGAAGCGGAGAAAACAGCAGAACCTGTCGAGGTTGATTACGAGCATCCGGTCACGTACTATGTGGGCGGTATCACGGTGGAGGGGAACAACCAGTTTTCAAGCCAGCAGATCATCTCGTTGACAGGATTGCAGAAAGGCATGCGTCTCACCGTGCCGGGGGATGACATCTCTTCGATTGTGACGAGGCTGTGGATGCAGAGGTATTTCGAAAATGTCGCCATACAGATTGATCATCTCAGCGAGAACAGGGATTCGGCCTATCTGAAAATCTGCATTCAGGAACGCCCGAGGGTTTCCAGATGGCTGTTCACCGGAGTCAGAAGTGGAGAGAAAAAGGAATTGGAGGAACGTCTCAACCTTCGCAGGGGCGGGGAGTACTCCGATTATGTGGCCAAGACATCTTCCGGCATCATCAAGCGTTTCTACGCTGACAAGGGATTCCTCAACTGCAAGGTCGATGTCCAGACCAGAAAGGACAGCATCGTCAGGAATGCCATCAAGGTGAATTTTGCCGTGGATCGCGGAACCAAGGTCAAGGTCCAGGACATAAATTTCCAGGGAACGGAAGGGTTCTCGGACTTCAAGCTTTCCCGCTCGATGAAGAAGACGAAGGCTAAAAAGTGGTACAATTTCTTCAATACCAAGAAATTCAACCAGAAGGAATATCCCAACGACAAGATCAGCCTCATCAGCAAGTTCAACGAAGCCGGTTACCGTGACGCCAGAATCGTCAAGGATTCCATCTACAATGTCACTCCTGACAGACTCGGGATTGACATAAAGGTGGACAAAGGCAAGAAATATTATTTCAGGAACATCTCATGGACCGGTAATTCGGTCTATTCCACGGATCAGCTCAATGAGGTCCTGAACATCCGCAAGGGAGACCCTTATGATGTGGTGACCATGCAGAAGAGGCTTCTCGGAGGCGGCAAGCAGGGTGACCAGGACGTTTCCAAAATCTATCGTGACAACGGCTACCTTTTCGTCAACGTGACACCGGTCGAGTTGAACATCGAGGGCGATTCGGTGGATGTCGAGATGAGAATCTCGGAGGGCAAGCAGGCTACTCTGAACAACATCATCATCAACGGCAACAGCCTCACCAATGAAAGAGTTGTCCGCAGACAGGTTGCGACAAGGCCAGGTTATCTTTTCAGCCAGACTGACTTCGAAAGATCCATCAGGGAGATCGCATCTCTCGGCCAGTTCGATCCGGAGGCGATTGCGGATGCGTCGAAAGGCTATTCCATCGTTCCTAACCAGCTGAACAACACTGTCGATCTCATCTACAACGTGACTGAGAAGCCTTCCAGCCAGCTTGAGCTTTCTGGAGGTTGGGGCGCCAACACGTTCGTCGCGACTGTCGGAGTGAATTTCAATAATTTCTCGACCAAGAGAATGTTTGACAAGAATGCCTGGAGGCCGGTTCCTCTCGGAGACGCACAGAATCTTTCTCTGCGCTTCCAGACCAACGGTACCTACTACACCTCGCTGATCTTCGGATTCTCCGAGCCGTGGCTCTTCGGCAAGAAACCGACTTCGCTGAATCTCCAGGCCTATTACACGAGGCAGACGGATTCATATCTTGCCATCGGAATCCTTTCCAATGACAAAGTCATGCAGGTCTACGGTTTCTCGGCGGGAATCGGTACCAGACTGAAATGGCCTGACAACTATTTCGTACTTTACAACGGCCTGAGCTGGCAGATTTATGATCTTAAGAACTGGATCAGCGGCTACTTCATGTTCAATGACGGAAAGTCTCACAACCTGAGTTACAACATCAGCCTGAGCAGAAACTCCACAGACCAGCAGATCTACCCTCGTATGGGTTCCAACTTCAGTGCCAGTCTGCAGCTTACTCCTCCATATTCCCTTTTCAGGAAAAAGGATCTCGGAAATCTTGATGACAACGGCAACCCGACCAGGGTTTCAAGCTACAAGGACATCGACTACGACAACTGGAGCTCGGCTGACCGTTACAAGTGGATCGAGTATCACAAATGGAAAGTGAGCGGCGAACTCTACACCAAGGTTATCGGAGACTTTGTCATCATGACCCGCGCCCAGTTCGGTTATCTTGGCTATTACAACCGCAAATGGGGTTACTCTCCGTTCGAGGGATTCAGAGTCGGCGGTGACGGTATGTCCGGTTACGACACATATGGAGCCGATGTCATCTCGCTGCGTGGTTACGAGAACTATTCTCTGACTCCTTGGGCTGTGACACCTTACAATTCCAACGGCTACTATGCGGGAAATGTCTATGACAAGTTCACGATGGAGTTCCGCTATCCGGTCATTCTCCAGCCTCAGTCCACAATCTTTGTGCTGGGCTTCCTTGAGGGAGGAAACTGCTGGTCCGACATAAAGAGTTTCAATCCGTTCCAGATAAAGCGCTCTGCAGGTGTCGGCGTGAGAGTCTATCTGCCTATGATCGGTCTGCTCGGTATCGACTGGGGTTATGGCTTCGACAACACTGACAAGAGCACCAGAAGCCAGTTCCACTTCCTGATAGGACAACAATTCTAAATATTATTCTTACATTTGCACCGTAAATCAACACGCAAACTGATAAATTCTATAAAAATGAAAAAGATTCTTTTGATTGCCGCAATGGCATTGTTTGCTCTCACGGCTTCGGCACAGGCGAAGTTTGCCTATGTTGACTTCAATGAACTGGTGATGCTCATGCCTGAGGCTGATGCTGCAAGGACTCAGATGCAGGCCGCGCATAAGGAAGCTCAGGAGACCCTCCAGAGCATGATGGATGAAGCTCAGAGCAAGTATAACGAGTACCAGCAGAAGCAGTCCACATGGACTCCTGCCATCAAGTCCAGCAAGGAAAAGGAACTCGGAGACATCCAGCAGAGAATCCAGGAGTTCCAGCAGTCAATCCAGACTGAGCTCCAGCAGCAGAACCAGCAGCTTATGGACCCTATCTACAAGAAGGCTCAGGAGGCTGTGGAGACACTTGCGAAGGCCGGCGGCTATCTGTTCGTCTTTGAATCATCTCAGTATCTCTATGTTGACAAGACACAGGTCAAGGATCTCACTCCTGATGCAAGAAAGTCTCTGAACATTCCGGAGGGAAGAACGCTTGAAACTCTCCAGCAGGAACTTCAGGCCCAGGCTCAGCAGCAGTAATCCGAACACGGTAACAAAAGCGGGACGGCCCGGAAGGGACGCCCCGCTTTTGTTGTCAACAGCCAGTCCGGACAGCCTTTCAAACGGAGGATGGGGCAGCTGTTCCGGAATATGCATGTCCTGAAAAAATATTCGTTTAATGTTGGTAATTCTGCTTTTTATGCCTTAATTTGTGAACTTTTTCAGTGACACTAAACATTAGAAAACAGTAATGCAACATAAGGTTATTGATGCTAAGGATGTAGTGATCAGGTTCGCCGGCGATTCCGGAGACGGGATGCAGCTCACCGGAACATTGTTCGCCAATCTGTCGGCAGTCTATGGTAACGGCCTTTCTACATTTCCGGACTATCCTGCCGAAATCAGGGCTCCTAAGGGGACGGTGGCGGGTGTCTCCGGATTCCAAGTTCATATAGGCAGCGGCAAAGTCAACACTCCCGGTGATTTCTGCGACATGCTCGTGGCAATGAACCCGGCGGCTCTCAAGGCCGATGCGAAATGGCTCAAAAGAAATGCTACTGTTCTTGTCAACGAGGATGCGTTCGATGAGCTTGGCCTGAAGAAGGCAGGATTCACTACGGACAATCCTTTCGAGGAACTCCACATCGAAGACAGGAACATCATCGTCGCCCCCATCACCAAACTGACTGAAGAAAGTCTGAAGG
>CAZXVE010000002.1:0-35610 GCA_964644125.1 uncultured Muribaculaceae bacterium | reverse complement strand
TGTTCATCAGGCAGAAGCCGGCCGAATTGACTCCGGACCACACTTCCCCACCCTCGGAAGAAGAATTCACAAGACCTATGAATGAATATTTCTCTCCTTGAAACCATCTCATCGAATTGTCCAGATGCCCTGTGTCACGATGCTTGAACATGACCGGACGTCCATCAGCCCGCACTCCCCCGGAAATTATCACAGAAGTACAACATAAAGCTCTTAGCGAAACAAACACAAAAGCAAAGGCTACTGCAGCCAATTTTCTAGAAAAGTGTCCCATTGTCGTCCTTTCTTGATTCAAGTTCATTTTCAAGTCCTAAATGACGGTATGCCATTTCAGTGGCTATCCTTCCCCTTTGAGTCCGCACGATGAATCCTTCCTTTATCAGGAACGGCTCATAAACTTCCTCGAAAGTTCCCTGATCCTCACTTATGGCCGTTGCTATCGTGTTGGCACCGACAGGTCCACCCTTGAAGGTCGTGATGATGGTGCGGAGTATCTTGTTGTCAATGGAGTCAAGCCCCCTCTTGTCTATCTTCAGTTTATCAAGGGCGTAACGGGAAATGTTCAAGTCAATGTGACCGTCTCCCACCACCTGGGCAAAGTCACGTACACGTTTGAGAAGAGCATTTGCTATTCTCGGAGTACCACGGCTCCTGAGAGCTATCTCCCGAGCTGCTTCATCATCTATCGCAACATTGAGAATACGCGAACTTCTGCGCACTATACGAACCAAGTCAGAAGTGTCGTAATATTCAAGGGCGCAGTTGATTCCGAATCTTTCTCGAAGAGGGGCGGTGAGCAGTCCGCTTCTGGTGGTAGCACCCACAAGGGTGAACGGATTGAGGGATATCCTGACAGACCTGGCACCAGGCCCCTTGTCTATCATTATGTCAATCACGTAGTCTTCCATAGCTGAATAGAGATATTCCTCGACTTCAGGTGAAAGACGGTGGATTTCGTCTATGAACAGTACGTCGCCGGTTTCAAGAGAAGTAAGCAGACCGGCAAGATCACCGGGTTTGTCCAGCACCGGTCCGGACGTCACTTTCATGTTCACGCCCATCTCGTTGGCTATGATGTGAGCAAGAGTGGTCTTGCCAAGACCCGGAGGGCCGTGAAAGAGAACATGGTCAAGGGCTTCACCCCTCATTTTAGCCGCCTTTATGTAGATGTTGAGATTCGAGACAATCTCCTTCTGTCCGGTAAAATCCTCCAATCCTTGCGGGCGGATTATTCCGTCCAAATCCTTATCTTTGTCGGTACTTGTGCTGTGCGGATCAAATTCTGTCATCAGAAAGAGGTTTTAATCAGTACAAAGATAGTGAAAACCACCGGAAGAAAGAAAGCACGCGCTGATTCTTCCGGAATTTGTCATGCTCGGAAGTATGCATGTGCTGAAGCCGAAGTACGGAGCCGGCGCGAAACATCATCTGCATAACAATATTTTTTTAGATAAAGATAAGTTTGTTTTTTCTTTATAGGTTGTTGATTTGTTGATAACTTGATTTTTATACTGAAAGCCAATTATATAGGATGTGGTAAAATTGTTGGTTTCCGTATTGAAAAGCTTTTGACAAGCTGTTGAAAAGAACAGGAGGTTCAGGCATCAACTTTTTCATTCGGGTTTTCAACAAGGTTTTCAACAGAGTTTTAACATATTTTTGACGCTTATGTTGATAAGTACAGAATCTGTCAAGAAGTTATCTGAAAAAATCCGCAGCGGCAACGAAGTGTACTGTAAAGGACTCTTCCTGTCTGCCAGGTGGTTTGTTGTGTCTGAGGCTTCTCCTAAAGGAACCAATGTGATTGTGCTTCCTGACAGGGAAAGTGCCGAGTATTGCTGTGCTGATCTTTACAGTCTTACTGAAGGTGACATTGTCTTTTATCTTCCGGACAGCGGAAAAGGCGTGGAAAGAAGCAATTACAAATCATCTCTCGGAGTGCAGAGAACATCTGCGACAGGCATGTTGATTTCCAATTCCGACAACTCCTCTCCTTTGTACATAGTTACCTATCCTGAAGCTTTGGAGGAAAAGGTGCCTTCTCCGGAGTCAATAAGTTCTTCTCTGCTGAAAATATCTGTCGGTCAGGAAATTTCCCATGATGCCATCATTGACACGCTTGCCGGTAATGGATTCGAGAAAGTGGATTTTGTTTCAGCTCCAGGGCAATATTCCATAAGGGGGGCCATAATTGACATATTCTCATATTCATTCAATTTCCCGTTCAGGGTGTCTTTCTTCGGTGACGAGGTGGAGAAGATTCATGTTTTTGACTGCAACACCCAACTGTCAACAGAGGAAAGAAATGAGATTGAGATTTTTCCCGACCTTGCTTCCATGGTTCCGCAGTCGGAAAGTGTAAGTTTGACCAGTCTCTTTCCTGATGGTACTGTTGTCTGGCTTGATTCTTCCGACATGTACAAAGAAAGGGATTTCTTTGATTCTCTCGGAAAGTTCCGCAGAGTGTTTCTTGACATTCCTGTCGGAAAGGAAGTCGGCGAAATGCAGGTAAGGTTCAGCATAGCACCTCAGCCTGTGTTCAACAAAAATTTTGAAATTCTGGCGGCTGACATAAGACATAATATCGAGCATGGGTACAAAGTCTTGATATTCAGTGAAAAGAAATCTCAGATAGAGAGGCTCAAGTCTATCTTGATTGAGAACAGCGGTCTTGTGCCTGAATTTATTGAAGGCAGGAACATTCATTCTGGATTCATAGATCACGAAGACAGGATATGCTGTTACTCCGATCATGAGATTTTTGACCGTTTCCACAGGGTGAGCGTGCGAAGAACTGTGGAAAAAAGCGAGCAACTGACCCTTAACGATTTGACTGCTTTTAATATAGGCGATTACATAGTGCACATCGACCATGGAGTTGGAGTGTTCGGAGGTCTTGTCAGGATGAGAGACGACAGAGGAAGAGTGCACGAGGTTGTGAAGCTGATGTACAAGGACGGGGATGTAGTGTTCGTTTCCGTGCATTCTCTCAACAAGATTTCGAGATTCCGCTCCAAGGATGGAATTCCTCCCAAGGTGAACAAACTTGGTTCAAAGACTTGGCAGAATCTCAAGATGAGTGCCAAGTCGAAGATAAAGGACATAGCCAAGGATCTCATACAGCTCTATGCAAAAAGGAAAACCACCCAAGGCTTCGCTTTCTCCCCTGACAGTTATATTCAGGAAGAACTTGAGTCTTCTTTCATGTATGAGGACACTCCGGATCAGGAATCTGCCAACAAGGCTGTCAAGAGGGACATGGAAGACAACAGTCCGATGGACAGGCTTGTCTGCGGAGATGTTGGATTCGGAAAGACCGAGATAGCTATCAGAGCCGCGTTCAAGGCTGTGACCGATGGAAAACAGGTTGCGGTTCTTGTTCCAACCACCATTCTTTCACTTCAGCACTACACTACATTTTCTTCCAGGCTGAAGAATTTCCCTTGCAATGTCGATTATGTGAGCAGATTGCGTACAGCAAAGGAAATCAACGACATAAAGGAAAGATTGAAAAATGGCACTCTTGACATTGTGATAGGTACTCATAAACTGCTCGGAAAAGGATTCGAATTCAAGGACCTTGGACTTCTGATCATCGATGAAGAACAGAAGTTCGGCGTTTCCACCAAGGAAAAACTCCGCCAGGTCAAGGCTTCAGTTGACACTTTGACCTTGACTGCTACTCCTATTCCGCGAACTTTGCAGTTCTCATTGCTGGGAGCAAGGGATCTTTCAATAATCAACACTCCCCCACCGAACAGAATACCTACCCAGACAGAGATAATCCTGTTTGACAAGAATGAAATCCAAAGCATCATAAATTATGAACTGAACCGTGGAGGTCAATTGTTTTTCATACACAACAAGGTTGAGGAGCTTCCTTCCATACATGAAATACTCCACAGACTTGTTCCTGACATGAAAATCTGTGTTGCACATGGTCAGATGGAAGCAAAGGAACTTGAAAACAGGATGCTGGACTTTATTCGCGGGGACTATGACATGCTGCTTTGCACGACAATCATTGAAAACGGTCTTGACATTCCCAATGCCAACACGATTATTATAAATCAGGCGCAGAACATAGGACTCAGTGACCTTCATCAGCTTAGAGGACGCGTCGGGAGATCCGGAAGGAAGGCTTTCTGTTACCTGATCGTACCTCCGCTCGTGTCCATAACTGACGATGCGAGAAGGCGACTCAAGGCGATAGAGGAGTTTTCCGATCTGGGAAGCGGATTTAACATAGCAATGCAGGATCTTGACATCCGTGGGGCCGGCAACCTTCTGGGAGCGGAGCAGAGCGGATTCATAATGGACATGGGATACGAGACTTATCAGAAGATTCTTGCTGAAGCGATGGATGAACTTGGAGTGGAGACAGGAATATCCGCTGCCCGCTCGGATGAATCATTCGTTGAGGACTGTACCATAGAAACTGACCAACCTGCAATGATACCTGACTCGTACATAGACGTAACGGCTGAAAAGATAAGAATATACAAGCAGCTTGACAGCATGACTGGCGACAAGGAGATTGAAAGGATGAAAAATCAGCTTGAAGATCGTTTCGGTGAACTGCCAATTGAAGTTGACAATCTTTTCGATGTTGTGAGGATAAGGAATCTGGGTGGAAAACTCGGTTTTGAAAAAATAATAATCAAAAACGGCATGATGATAATGTTCTTCATATCCAATCAGATGTCCCCTTATTTCAAATCAGATGTCTTTTCGGGAATATTGCAGAACATCAATGCCAACGATAAACTTTTCAACCTCAAGCAGACTGAAGGCAAGATCAAGATAGTCAGCCGCGGAATTGATTCTTTGACGAAAGCTCTTCAGACACTCAATAAATTGAAATAAAATTATTACCTTTGAAAGTTTGCCCGTTTTTGACAATGCCTAATCTTTTGGTTGAAATAGGAAACACGGCCTTGAAAGCCGCATGGTCCGAAGGTGTTACCCTCGGAAAGACTTTCCGTTATCAGGGCGAAAAGATGCTTGATTATGTCAATTCGCTGGTAGTGAAGGAGAAACCTGCAGTCATGGTAATATCCTCTACTATAGAAATCAGCAATGAAGAAGAAAATGAACTTCGTTCCAAGTGTGGAAAACTTGTTTTACTGGATTGTAACCACACGCAGACGGCCGAAGAAAATTTTCTTCCATCCTACTTGTCTCCTGACAGAATCGCTTCCGTTATTGCTGCAAGATACCTTTTCAAAGACAAGGGAAGCATTGTGTTTGATTTCGGCACCACATTGACCATCGATGTCATCGAGCCTGACGGGGAATATGTCGGAGGAAACATTTCACCTGGATTCAGGACAAGATTCAAATCTCTGGCAAGATATTCAAGAACACTTCCTCTTGTGGACACTCCCCTTTCGGTCAGACAGACAGGCAATTCACTGGAATCCTCAATAGAATCAGGAGTTGTGTCAGGCATAATGTTTGAAATAACCGGCTACATGTCTTTATTTCCCGAAAAAATGTTTGTTTTTACGGGGGGTGACGCTTTATATTTTGCAAAAAGAATGAAAAACTCCATCTTTGCAGTCTGCAATCTTGTACTGATGGGGTTGGCATTAATCGCTGACAAATGTTATGTTGAAAGGAACGGTTAGTAAAACACTCCTCTTTGTGGCGGCATTGTTCTGCGCATTTTCTTCAAGTGCTCAGGATGAGGCCTATAATGCGTATTCGCCTTATTCCATGTTCGGAATCGGTGACATTTCGAAGCAGGGAACTGCCTACAACAAGAGCATGGGAGGTGTCGGAATAGCCACAAGGGACAAGAGGCACATCAATATTCTCAATCCGGCTGCCGTGACGGCAAGGGAAGAAAAGTCTTTCATGGCTGATTTCGGAGTTGCGCAGGGCAACAGATATTATGCCCAGAAGGATATCAAGTCTTCCAACAATACTTTCAACATCTACGATTTTGTTATTTCATTTCCTGTGTACAAATCCATAGCGATGTATGCAGGAGTGACTCCTTACAGTGATCTTGGCTATGACATGACATCCAAGGTGACCGATCCTTCGATTATCTCGAAAACAGGCGTCATCAACAACACGGTGCAGGGTTATGGTGGAATGACCAATCTTTTCCTCGGAGCCGGAGTCAATGTAGTGAAAGGTCTTTCTGTCGGTGTCGAAGGTCAGTATTACTTCGGCAATCTCACAAAGACCAATGATTTCACCATGTCGAATTCCTCCTACAGAAACATTTCCAGCGGCTTCAACATGGAACTCAGGGCTTTTACAGCCAAGTTCGGAGCGCAGTATGAGACAAAGATTTCTCAAAATGTGTCGGCAGTGATCGGAGCTACCTACAGATTGGGTACAAGCCTTGGTGGAAAGGTGGAAAGATATGAAATTCAAACAATATCCTCAATAAACGACTCGACGCCTTCTCCTCGAAGCTATGTGGACACATTGGGAAAGGGGCGTGTCAAGCTTGCAGGTGAACTTGGAGTGGGAATCGCTGTCAAGGGAGGAGATAAATGGACGGTGGAAATCAACTACATACGTTCAGACTGGACTTCTTCGAACATTGACAAAGTTCCCGGTTTCGCAAATGTGGGCAATGCCGTTTTCAGTGCATCATCTTCCCAATCTGTCAGAGCCGGATTCTCGATTGTTCCGAACAGGAACGATATCCGTTACTATCGCAAGAGGGTGACGTACCGTGCCGGTGCTTATTGGGATCAGGCTTACTGTAAATTGGACGGGAAATCGATCGATGCCGTAGGTTTGACTTTAGGTGCTACGTTGCCGGTGTTCAGCTGGAGCAACGGGCTTACCCTTGGAGTTGATTTCGGACAAAGGGGTTCTCTTACAGGCAATCAGGTAAGAGAAAGATATGTCAATTTCAACATTGGAATCAATATATTCGACATCTGGTTCCTTAAACCAAAGTATAATTAATAAAATCAATGATATAACCATGAAAAGGATTACATTAGTACTGTTGACTCTCGTTGCTGCTGCTTTTGGAACGAAAGTTTCCGCTCAGGGAAAGTATGGCGCTGATAGCGCGGAATGCATCAAGTATCTGTCTTACTATCAGGAGTATTACAAGCAGAAAAATTATGCGGAGGCTCTTCCTAACTGGAGAAAAGCTTTCAAACTATGCCCTCCTACCGCGAGCCAGAATATGCTTCTTAACGGTATGACTCTGATCGGTAAGGAGATCGTCAAGGAAAAGGATCCTCAGGTACGTGCTTCCTTGATTGACACCGTTCTTACTCTCAACGACCTCAGAGCGCAGTATTATCCTAAATATGCTGTTGCTGCCTACAATTCAAAAGGTCAGTACATCACCCAGTATTTCAAGGATCCTCAGGTGGTTCATGAGAAACTCAGCGAGATCATCGAAATCAACCAGGAGAAAACCAAGCCAAGTCTTCTTCTTCTCAATCTCAACTCAGCGATTGAGCTGTACAAGAAATCCGCTGTCAGCGCTGAAGATGTCATCAACAGTTATCAGAACGCGATAGCTCTGCTTGACAAGGCCGAAGCCAGTGAAGAAAATACTAAAATCAAGTCTGACATCGAAGGTCTTTTCATAACAAGCCAGGTTGCAAGCTGTGACAATCTGATTGCTCTGTTCACTCCTCGCTATGAAGCCGATCCTGACAACATGGATCTGGTAACCAATATTGTGAAAATGCTTGGTTCTACCGATGGTTGCCAGAACAACGAATTGTTCCTCAATGCTGTGACAAAACTGCACAAGAGCGAGCCATCCGCATCTTCCGCTTACTATCTTTACAAGCTTTATTCTTCAAAGGATGAAGCTACAAATGCAATCAACTATCTGGAGGAAGCAGTTTCTCTCTGCGCTGACAGTGATCCTTCAAAGGCGGACTATCTTATCGAACTTGCTACCTACTGTCTGAAGAATAACCTTACCGGCAAGGCCTTTGATTATGCCAAGAAGGCAACCGAACTCAATCCGGCTCATCAGGGTAAGGCTTATTATCTTATTGCCACAATCTGGGGATCAGCCCGCTGTGGAGGAAACGAAATTGAGAGCAGGGCTAAATATTGGGTTGCCGTGGACTATCTGCAGAAGGCAAAGTCCGCAGATGCTTCCCTTGCTGACGACTGCAACAAGCTCATATCTTCCTACAGCATCTACTATCCTCAGAAGGCTGAAGCATTCATGTACGATGTTGTTGACGGACAGTCCTACAATGTCAACTGCGGCGGCATGCATGCGACAACTACCGTAAGAACACAGAAGTAATGCTGAATTGAAACGGAACATACATAGGTTTATGATGATTGCAACCGCGTCAGCGGTTGCTTTCATCGTATATTCCTGTAAGGGAAAATTGTCCGTTGCCGATCATCTTGACTTGTCGGAGACGCCTGTTCAGACAGTGGACAGCATGTTTGTCGTCCAGACCACGAACGGAAACCTTCAGATGAGGGTCGAGGCCGATGTTATGGAAAGGTATGACAATGACACTTGCTCCTATGAGTTATTTCCAAAAGGACTTCATGTCTTTGCCTACACTGACGATGACATGCTTGAGACAGTCCTTCATTCCAACAATGCCAAGCATTTCAAAAGCAAGAAATCAAATTCCGAGTTCTGGTCAGCTTTTGGAAATGTTGTGGTTCAGAATGTCATAAACCAGCAGACTTTGGAAACTGACACTCTTTACTGGGATCAGTTGAACAAGGAAATCTATACTGACTGTTATGTTAGGATATTCTCCAACGACGGTTTCCTGCAAGGTTTCGGCATGAGGTCGGACGAGAAAGCAAGGAATGCAAGGATATTCAAGGCTTTCAACAGTGATGTGGTTGTGGTTCAGGATTCGACAAAGGTCATCATCGATTCTGTAAACTTTATTGGGCCTTTACTTAAAAAATAATGGTTAATTGAATTAAAATCACTATCTTCGCACCCCAATACCTATTTTTGGAAATTGTAAAAACGTAATACACAATGGCGATTCTTCAAAAAACTCGCGAAAAAGCCGGCATGGCAGTGTCTATCATCATTGCCTTGGCTCTTTTGTCATTTATTATTGATCCTCAGACTCTTGAGACCGCATTCAATGCAATGTCCTCCAAGAATGACGTGGGTGAAATCAATGGAAAGACTGTATCTTATCTTGATTTCCAGCAGGATGTTGACATGTACACCGACATCAATGAAATGATGACCGGATCTTCAGCTCAGACCGAACAGCAGCAGGAGCAGATTCGCAATACCGCATGGCAGAACCTTGTGGACAAGTATCTGTTCATCAAGAACGCCAAAGCGGCTGGAATCAAAGTCGGCGAGGAAGAAATGAAGGAACTTCTTGCCGGTGACATGGTTTCTCCTGTAATCTCCCAGAATCCGGCTTTCCAGGATGAAAACGGCAACTTCTCAAAGGAGGCTCTTCAGAATCTTGTGAATGCCATTTCCCAGGATCAGACAGGAAGGCTGAAGGAATATTGGAGTTTTCTTCAGAACACTGTGAACACCCAGCAGTATTACGCAAAGTATGGTTCATTGTTCACCAATGGCAATTTCCAGAATCCTTTGATGCTCAGAAGGGCCATTGCAGAGAACAACAATTCCGCCAACGTGGATTTCGTCATGGTTCCCAACTATGGTGTTGACACTACCGTCAAAGTCAGCAATGATGAAATCAAAAAGTATTACGAAGGGCACAAGAACTTTTTCAGGCAGTCTGCTTCAAGGGACATCGAATATGTTGTCTTTGAGGTAAAGCCTTCAGAGTCTGACATCAATACCACTAATGAGGCTGTCAGCAAGGTTTACGATGAGTTCGCTACTACTGACAACATGAAGTCATTCCTTGCCAAAAATTCAGAAAGGAATTTCAGCGAATACTGGTTCAAGGCAGGCGAACTTTCAACTGTCAACAAGGAGATCAGCGAATTCGTGGACAACAATGCTTCCGGTACTTCTCCGATAGTTTCCGCCAACAATGTGTTCTACGCCGCCAGGATAATGGCTACAGCACAGATTCCGGATTCTGTCTATGTCAAGCATATTCTTCTTCAGGCCGGATCTGAGTCAAAGGCAGACAGTCTTCTGAATGTTGTTTCCAAGGGAGAGAATTTCTCGAATGTTGCCGCTGCATATTCAGCTGACACCAAGAGCGCCGCAGACGGTGAACTCGGCAACATCGGTTGGATGACGCAGACCTACATGATTCCAGGTTTCGAGTCTGTACTTACTGCCCAGATCGGCAAACCTTACATCGTGAAGACTCAGTACGGTACTCACATCGTTGAGGTTTCCAAGAAGACTGCTCCTGTCACGAAGAAGCAAGTTGCCATCATCGAGAAGGCAGCTCTTGCAAGCGGCGAGACTTTCAACACTTACTATGCTCAGGCAAGCAAGTTCTCCAAACTCGCTGACGGAAAGTACAACAACTACAAGGCAGCGGTTGATTCCATGGGAATATATTCTCATCCTATGACGAGGGTTGATGAGGCTACGTCAACCTACGGTTCAATCCCGCAGGCAAAGGAAGTTACAAGATGGGTGTTTGACAACAAGGTCGGCAAGGTGTCCGAAATCATCACTGTCAACAACAATTATCTTTTCATAGTTGCCGTTACCGGGATCCACAAGGAAGGAACAGCTAAGTTTGATGAGGTAAAGGAAAGCATCCGTCAGCAGCTTTTTGCTGAAAAGGCAGGTGAGAAGGCCGCTGCTGACATAGCGCAGAAGATTCAGGGTCTTGATGACCTTCAGGCTATTGCTGACACGCTTCATACTTCCGTAAGCAGCGGAGTTGACGTGAGGTTTGCCACGATGGCCGGTCAGGGACTTGATCCTAAATTCATCGGTGTGGCTTCAGTAGCTCCAGAAGGAAAGATTTGCGGTCCTGTTGCCGGAACAATCGGAACTTATATCTTCAAGGTCAACTCCAGAGACACCGGTGCCTTCTACACTGAAGATGATGCCAAGAACACATCTGCTCAGATCAACAACTACAACTCCAGAATGATTCTGCCTGTCATGATGTTGGATGCTGATGTCAAGGATCACAGGGCACGCTTCTTTTAATGGATGAATGTCGTTTTTTTAATAATGGGGAAGTGTCCGTCAGGGTTCTTCTCCATTATTTTTTTACTTTGATATTTGTTCTACTTGCTGCAAACATTGTTTTTTTTTTGGGTGATTTGTTTTTTTTCTTTAATTTTAAATCGTTTTTTGGAGTATGAAGTAAAAATCAATGCTTATGCGATTGATAACACTATTATTATCAGATAGTTTAACAACACTAATTAATATGCACGAAAAAATCCAAAGAGTAGCATCCTGCTTTTCCAAAGTAAAGGCAGTGATGGTGGTTGTTCTTCTGCTTATGGTTGTCGGGGCAGGCAATGCTTTCGCCCAGAAATCCGGCAGAACCATCACCGGTAAGGTGTTGGATGAGAACAATCAACCGATGCCTGGCGTGACCATTATCATTGATGGTACAGCCAAAGGTACGATGAGCGGACCTGACGGAACTTTCACACTTGCTGAAGTCCCTGCAGGATCGACTGTCGTTGTTTCTTGTATTGGTTACAAAAATCAGGTCCTTCCGGAAGGAAAGTCGGAGTATCTGGTGAAGCTTGTTCCTGATTCGGAAATGCTTGAAGAGACTGTTGTCGTGGCTTTCGGTCAGCAGAAGAAAGTGTCTGTGACCGGTGCCATTTCCTCCGTTTCTTCGAAGGATCTCCGCAAGACCACAGCCACACGTCTTGACAACGCTCTTGCCGGCCGTGTTACCGGTCTTACATCCATGCAGAGCGGTGGTGGTCAGCCTGGTGTCGACGGTGCCACAATGTATCTTCGTGGAGCCGCCACAACCAATGGCAAGAGCCCTCTGATTCTCGTTGATGGTGTAGAGCGTGACAACATCCGCACGATCGACATGAACGAGGTCGAGAGCATTTCAGTTCTTAAGGACGCGTCCGCAACCGCTCTTTACGGAGTTCAGGGTGCGAACGGTGTCATCCTCATCCAGACCAGAAAGGGACAGAAGGGCAAGGCTCAGCTGAACGTCACGTTCGACCAGAGCTGGACTTCCTTCACCAAGGAGCCTTCAAGACTTCATTCATGGGAGTATTGCGAACTCAGAAACGAAGCCCTCACCAATGATGGTCTTGATCCTCTTTATTCTGAAGAGGTTATTGCTAAGTACAAGAATCCTCTTCTTGGCCTTGACACTTCTGATCCTGACTATGCAACAAAAGCCAGCGTCCGTCAGGCTATCTACTGTGACAATGACTACTACAGAATGTATCTGAAGAAGAACACTCCTCAGACAAGAGCCAATGTCAACATTTCCGGCGGTACTGACTTCGTCAACTACTTCGTGAACGTGGGCTACATCCATCAGGGTGGTAACCTTAACACTGAAGACCCTGATTACCTCGGTTATGACCCTCAGTGCTTCATGAACAGACTCAGTCTCCGTTCCAATCTCGATTTCCACCTCACAAAGGATCTTACCGCATCGTTGAATCTTGCATCATATGCCGAGAACGTCAACATGCCTTGCGCCGGTTCTTTGTATGGCGGAAGCCAAAGCTGGATGATCACTGACCTTATCTATCAGAGTCAAACCATTCTTCCTATTTCTCCTGGCCCTACCACAAGTTCACAGTTCGGAGTTTATGACGGTGCCATCGTAGATTACAACTATCTTGACCGTTCTGCATTTGAAATCATAAACAGAAGAGGTTTCGCTACCAACAAAAGGAAGAACCTCAACACTCAGTTCACTCTCAACTGGGATTTGAGCAATCTTGTAACCAAGGGACTCAGCCTTAATGGTATGGCAGCCTATGACACTTACAACATTGGTTATTTCGAGGGTTACAAAAAGGAAGTGACTTACTATGCTACCGTTGACTACGAGAATGACACCATGTCATACTCCCAGAACAACAGCCAAACCCAGTCGCTGACATTCTCTTCTTCCAGATATTCCAATTACAACATCTATCTGCAGGGTACATTGAACTATGCAAGGTCTTTCGGAAAACACGATGTGACCGGTATGTTGACTGCCTACAGAAAGTATTGGGAGACCACATCCGCTGAAATTCCTTACAACGTTATCGGTACTGCAGCCCGTGCGACATATTCCTATGATGAAAAGTATCTCGCTGAAGTCAACTGCGGTTACAACGGATCCGAGCAGTTCGCTCCTTCAAAGAGATTCGGTTTCTTCCCTTCCGCTTCATTGGGATGGGTTGCCAGCAACGAGTCTTTCCTTAAGAATAACGACATCATCACATGGTTGAAGCTTAGGGCATCCTACGGACTTGCCGGTAATGACAACTCCGGTAGCAACAGGTTCCTGTATCAGGACAACATCACCGTCGGCGGAGGAACCAACGTCAAGGGACTTGGTAGTAAGACCATCAGCGAGGGACGTCTTGGAAACAAGGAAATCACCTGGGAAATCGGTCACAAGATGAATGTCGGTTTGGAAATCGGCATTTTGAAGGACATCAGAATCAATGTTGACTGGTTCAAGGAGAACCGTGACCAGATTCTTATCTCACGTCAGACAGTGCCTTCTTTCCAGGGTGTAAGCTCCAGCAGTATTCCTATGGTCAACATGGGAAAGGTTGAAAGCCACGGTCTTGAAGTGGAAGTAAGCTACAATCACTCATTCAACAGAGATTTCTCTCTGTCGGTCAAAGGAAACTTCGGCCTCAATGACAACAAGGTCATTGAATATGACGAGCCTATGCGTTCTGAGGACTATGCTTACCAGTATCAGACCGAAGGTCACCGTATCGGACAGGCATGGGGTTATCTGATTGACTGGAATTCTCCTGGAAAGGGTTATTTCACTTCACAGGAAGAGATTGACTCCTACTATCCTTACGGATTCGGAACTCCGAGAGTCGGTGATTTCGTCTACAAGGATGTCAACGGCGATGGTGAAATCGATGAAAAGGACCTGTCTCCTATCGGTTATTCCACAAGCGTTCCTGGATTGAACTATGGTCTCACTTTCGGTTTGAATTTCAAGGGCTTTGACTTCAACGTTCTCTTCTCAGGTCTTGGAAGATACTCTAAGTACTTCTCTGGTCAGGGTGTTGTTGAGTACACCAAGAGCGGTACCTACTTTGACTGGACAAGAAATGCCTGGACTGAAGAAAGATGGCTCAATGGAGACAAGATCACTTATCCTGCTCTTTCTACCGGTCAGTCTACCAGCCACACCACCAATGACTTCTTCATTCAGAACAGGTCATTCCTGAGGCTCAAGAACATCGAATTGGGCTACACGCTTCCTGAAAAATTCTTCTCGAAGGTTGGTGTCAAGTCTCTCAGAGTCTATGTGAGCGGACAGAACCTCTTCGTTTGGGACAAGTTGCGCATAACCCACATAGATCCAGAACAGGACGGCAACTATGGTTATCCTATAACCAAGAATGTCAGCCTTGGTGTCAACATCAACTTCTAAATGACGCAGCAATATGAAAAATAAACTATCATACATTTTGTTTTGCCTCGCACTCTTGGCCGCTCCTTCTTGTTCCAAGGTTCTGGACACGGCTCCGGACGGCAAGATTTCCATAGATGAGGTGTTCTCAGATAACGACAAGACAATGTATTATCTGAACACTTGCTATAGCAGTATAGGTTCCAAGGGATGCCATTACTTCTTCTGGAACAGAGGACCGGTGGAATGGTGCGATGATGCCTGGGATGCCGATGAAAATGACGTTGACTGGGCAGGTTCCAGGAAATACTATGACGGCAACGCAACCGCGTCGAGCCACCCTTCTACCATCAATAACGGTGACTCAGGCTATGAAAGCGTTTCATGGTCAAGGTCTTTCCAGAGAATTCGTAACTGCGCTTTGTTCCTTCAGAATATTCCTACAGCCAATGTGACATCGGAAAGTGACCGTGCCCGTTGGACTGCGGAGGCGCACGTCCTCAGAGCTTACTATTATTCAGAGCTTCTCATGTGGTTCGGCTGTGCGCTTCCTATCGTCAGGGAACCATATTCACTGAGCACGGATTACTCTACTGTTCAGCGCAGTTCTTTCCATGACGTGGTCAACTTCATCATTGAAGACTGCGATGCTGCTCTTGCCTGTGATGAACTTCCTTGGAGAATCACAACATCCAGCGAGGCGATGCGTATGACCAAGGCTGTTGCCTGGGCGATCAAGTCGAGAATGACTGTTTTTGACGCCAGCCCGCTCTACAATGACGGCAACAACTACTGGAATGAAGCTTACACAGTCAACAAGGCTGCCATTCAGGCTCTTGAAAGCAATGGTTACGAACTGTACAAGAAGGTTAACCAGACTGCTGTATGGGGCAGTGAGAAGTCTTGTCTTGAAGGTGCATCTCAGTATTTCAATGAATATTTCTGCAACAGCGCAGCGTATGCCGCTGATCCGGCTGACAAGGAAACCATCTATCAGCTTGCAGATGGAGCCAACTGGGACCTTGCAAATGTTGACGGCATTGGTGCCATTCTTGGTTACAAGTGCGGAACTTGTCCTTCACAGGAACTGGTCGATGCTTTCGAAACCATCGATGGCCAGCCTATTCTTGATCTGGCCAAGCCTTATCTTGATGATCAGCATCTTAAGCCTAACTACAACGCAAGCAACACGACTTACGACAAGAACAATCCTTACGAGAACAGAGATCCGAGGTTCTACGCAACCATCTATTACAACGGATCCAAGAGGTATTGCAACTGGTCAACCGCCGCTACTGCAACTTCATTTGAAAATGCAGGACAGGGCAAGGGTATGCAGTACAGAACAGTCACCACTTGGGATGCATATCAGGATGCAGACGGTACGATTGTAAATACTCCGGAACCTTTGATGGGACGTTCTCTTGTCGGTCGTACACTTACCCGCACCGGCTATTATGAGAGAAAGTTCATACACCCGAACAGCGGTGTTGACATGCGTATCGGAGGTGCCAGACACAAGGACTACCGTCTTGCTGAGATTTATCTGAATTTTGCAGAGGCTGCAATGGAATCAGGACATGAAGACGAAGCCAGGGAGTACGTCAACAAAGTGCGTAACCGTGTCGGAATGCCTGACATTACGGCAAGCGTGACAGGAGATGCTCTTCGTCTGCGCATTCACAACGAGCGCAGGGTTGAGTTTGCTCTCGAGGGCAACCGTTATTTCGATGTTCGCAGATGGCATAATCCTGACGAGGATCTTTCAGCTACCGACCAGTGGATAACCGGTGCAAGCATCACCCACATGAAGGATGGATCCTACAAGTACTCGCGTACGATTCTTAAGGAGCGTCAGTGCTACTCCAACAAGTGGCTCAAGAACCCTATTCCTCTCAGTGAGGTCAACAACATGAGAGCACTCACCGGTGAGGATTGGCAGAACCCGGGTTGGTAATGGTTAAATCTTACAGAACACTTATTAATTAGAGCATCAAATATGATGAACAAGAATATTTTTACAGCAGCAGCGCTTCTCCTGCTTGGGGCATCCATCCAGATGAATGCGCAAGACGTCACCGTCACGGGTACCGTAAAAGATGTTTACGGTAATCCGCTACCGGGTGTGATTGTCTCGGCTAACCATAAGGATCTGTACATAACGGACAAGAACGGAAAGTACACTGCTACCGTTGACAAGTCCCGCGAACTTGAATTTTCCCTTTTGGGCTACAAGCCGACTGCGGCCAAGGCTGCATCACAGATGGAGGTTGTCCTTGAGGACGATGCCCACAATCTTGCCGAAACTGTGAATCTGGGTTACGCCAAACAGAGCAGGGAAGTCCTTTCAGATGCGGTGTCAACCGCTACGGGAGAACAGTTGGGCAAGTCTTTGATGACACGTCTCCAGAACACTTTCTCCGGGCAGTTCTCCGGCCTTACAACTCTTGAATCCACTTTCGAGCCGGCATACGAGAGTCTCAGCATGTACATCCGCGGCATTTCCACCATTCATGGCGGAACGGCGGGAATCGTCATCGATGGAGTTCTCTATGACTCATATTCTCATGATATTCTCTACAGAATTTCTCCTGAAGAAGTTGAATCCGTGTCAATTCTGAAGGATGGTGCTTCACAGGCCATCTACGGTGTCAGGGGTGCTGACGGTTTGATTGTCATCACAACCAAGCGAGGAACTCCGGGCAAACTCAAGGTGGGTGTGAACGTTTCCGAAACTGTGCAGGTCCCTACCACCAAGATTCATAGCTTTGATTCCTACACGTTCGCCACTCTCCGCAATCAGGCGGGAGTCAATGACGGACTCGGTGAGAACCATTACTATTCACAGGATGCTTTGGATGGTTTCAAGGAAGGAGGCAATGAACTTTATCCAAACACGAACTGGTATGACATGCTTGTCCGTGATTTCTCCAACCAGCAGAGAGTTGCACTTGACGCCACCGGCGGCAACGATAATGTGAAATTCTATTCCAATCTCAACTTCCTGCGTCAGGGCAGCTTCTGGAACACAGATCAGACCAAGTACAATACTGACAACAGCAAGTATCGTGTCAACTTCCGTTCCAACGTGGACATCAAGGTCAACAAGTACATCAGTCTCTGGGCCAATCTTGCAGGATCCATTGTGAAGTCCCACACTCCGTCAAGCAGCGTGGCCAGCAACACGACTCTTTACTCGATGATCACAAAGATGCCATCTACCATCTACGGTCCTGTGACTCCGGCGACTTATGACGAAGAAGGCAATGTCACCGACGAGGGTGGAGAAGTTACAACTTCCACCAATATCAATGCATCCCCTTACGGTTACCTGAACCGCAGCGGTTACTGCAACGAGACAAACACCAACATCTACGGTCAGGCCGGAATCAAGGTTGATCTCTCATTCCTGACTCCAGGACTTTGGGTCGGCGGCAACGTAGGGTATCTTTCCTACATCACTGCTTCCCAGACGACCACTCAGAGTTATGCCAGATACATCCGCAAGGAGGACTGGAGCAGCCTGGATTTCCAAAAGTACGGTTCAACCATCAACACCAGCCTTGCATATTCCAAGGGTACGTCTCTGTACGGCTACATGTCCTACAAGGGTGAGGCCGGCTGGCAGCGCGATTTCGGAAAGAATCATCTGAGCGCCGATGCTTTTGCTACCTATCAGGTATTTGACAACATGGCAGGATCCGCTACATATGATTTCAGACGTGTTTACGCAGGTGCTGAGTTGATGTACGATTTCGACAAGAGATATGCTGTCAAACTTTCGACAGGTTATTCAGGATCCGATTATTTCCCGAGAAGTACTCGTTTCATCTGGACTCCTGGTGTTTCTGCAGCCTGGATTGCCTCCAATGAGTCTTTCATTAAGGACAACATGCCTTGGCTGTCTCTTCTCAAGATTCGTGGATCCTATGCCATAACCGGTAACGATTCAACAGGGTTTGACAGGTACGCTTACAAAGATCAGGTAGTCAGCACCGGCGGCGGAAACATCTCCTATCTCGGCTACTACACCAACGAGTCTGTGTACGGCAATGCCAATCTCGAGCCTGAAAAGATTCACAAGACAAATGTCGGAATCGACCTCGGATTATTCAACCAGTTGCAGGTTAACTTCGATGTGTTCAGGGAGAAACTGAACAACGGAGTAGTAAGTTCTACTGCAAAGGTTCCTACTTATCAGGGAATTCCTCTCGGATCTTACCCTATCACCAACATCGGTGAGTTTGAGAACAAGGGTTGGGAACTTTCCGTAAGCTACAAGAAGCGTTTCAATTCTGATTTCGGAGTCTTCTTCGCAGGTCATGTTGACTATACAAAGAACAAGGTGATCTACATCGGTGAGACTGCTTATGATGAAACCTATGCTTACAGGTACCGTTCAGAAGGCTATCCTTACGGACAGTCATGGGGTTATCTGACCGACTACAGCAACGGTAACGGACTTTACAATTTCCAGGATGAAATCGAAGCTGGTCCTACCTATTCATTCGGCACACCTCGTCTTGGTGACATCAAGTACAAGGATCTGAACGAAGACGGAGTCATCGATGAGAAAGACAAGGCTCCTATCGGCAACGGTTCTCTGCCTAAGTACAACTTCGCGTTCAACGTAGGATTCAACATCAAGAACTTCGAGGTCAACCTTCTGTTCCAGGGTGTGGGTGACTACAAGAGAAACTACAGTGAGTTGATCTCCAACCAGTCAAGTGAGGATGGAAGGTACACTGAAAGCCATAAGTCTGCCTGGACTGCTGAGAAGTGGCTCAACGACGAGAAGATCAGCTTCCCTGCTCTCTCCACGACTTCCACGACCAACAACCAGACGAATGATTATCTCCTCAAGGATGCGTCTTTCCTTCGTCTGAAAACTGTCGAAATCGCTTACAACATGCCTAGGAAGGTCTGTGACTTCCTTAACGCAAGTGCTTTCAAGGTTTATCTTAGTGGTCAGAACCTCTTCACCATTGATGGCATGAAGACGAATGACACTCCGGTCGAGGGTTCTTGCTTCGCATTCCCTATCTACAGAATGTACAGACTTGGAATCAATCTTACATTCTAATACAATGAGAATAAATTCATAAAGTTATATTGAATATTATGAAAAAATTCCGCATACTTATTCTTGCATTGGTGGCGGCAGCGGCTTTTTCCAGCTGCCAGGATAATCTGGATCTGCGTTCAAACGGAACCATTGACATGTCTCAGGTTTTCTCTGACCGCAACAGGACCAAAGGCTACCTCAACGCCTGCTACAGCTACGTAAAGAATCCGTATATCCACGTAGGTTCCTATACGGATGATGCTCAGAACAGTCAGGCAATTACCGCCGGCAGCTATTTTGACCTGTGGTACAATGCAGGTGTCACGTCAAGCAACTTCGATGATAACAACTGGGACAGCGATTCATGGAACCATTATTTCCAGGGAGTCCGCAAGTGCAATGTCTTCCTCGCCAACATCGATAACGCTACGGCCGAGATGACCGACGACGAAAGAGCCGGCTGGAAAGCTCAGGCTCTCACACTCAGGGCTTACTACTATCTTCAGCTTATGAAGAGGTACGGTAAACTTCCGTTGATTACCAAGGATCTTGGTACCACCCATGATTATTCAACAGACACCAAGGCAAGCGTTTCAGAAATCGCAGCTCAGATTCTTTCAGACTGCGATGCGGCTATTGCGACAAAGGATTCTGATGCATATTCATATGTTTATTCCACTCAGCAGTGGGGAATGGCCACCAAGGCTCTTGCCCAGGCTGTCAGATGTGATGTTGCAGCTTATGTGATCAGCCCGCTTATGGGTGATGGCGGCTACACCGCTTCACAGGCACTGGACATCGCTGCGGATGCTCTTGCGAACATCCTTGCCAATGATTACAGCCTTTGGACTACGGCAAGTGCAGGCTATAATGCTTATGCTTCGTATTTCCTCTATGATCCTGATGATTACAGGGCTCGTGACAAGGAAACCATTCTCGGTGGTTCGCGTGCTTCCGTCTGGGCAGACTGTGGTCTGCCTATTGTAAGCGGTAGTACTTCTGCCGGAACCTGCCCGACTCAGGAACTTGTTGATGCCTATGAAATGGCTAACGGAAAGCCTGCTATCACAGGTTACTCTGATGAGCAGCATCTCCAGCCTATCATCAACGCTGAATCAGGCTACGATGAGACAAAGCCTTATGAGAACAGGGATCCGCGTTTCTACGCGACCGTGTTCTACAACGGCAGCAAAAGAGGCAACGACGAGATTTCCACTATTGCCGGAAGCAACTGCGCGCTTAATTCCACCAGCATCAGGTACACCCACACCGGTTACTACATGCGCAAGTACGCTCACGATGCTTCCAACAGAAACTCAAACTCTGATGGTTACGTACGTATTGTCCGTTTGGCTGAACTCTACTACAATTTCGCTGAAGTGGCTTATCAGGCCGTCGGTCCGGATCAGGTTGTCACAACCTCCGGTTTGAACATGTCTGCCCGAGATGCCGTCAACAAGGTTCGCGCAAGAGTTGGCATGCCTGAGATTCCAAGCGGTCTTTCCGCTTCTGAGTTTGAAACAAGATACCGCAATGACCGCAGGGTTGAATTCGCCCTTGAGTACGACCGCTATTTCTGCCTCCGTCGTTGGAAGACACTCGATGCTTCAGGTGTAGTTTCAGGTATGAAGATTTCCGGAACAGGAAAGAATCTGACTTATGAGCGTTTCGCATTTGACAAGCGAGTAAGTTGCACGGACAAGTACCTTCTTTATCCGCTTAAACTTACTGAAGCCACCAAGATTCTGAATCTTACAGGCAATGACTGGCAGAATCCAGGTTGGTAGTCGAAGCTCTTGTTTTTAATTGATAAAATTGATTAAAATGAAAAAAATCATCTATTTGATATTGATCGCTTGCTCTGCCATGTTCGCTTCCTGCAAAAATGAAGAGTCAGGAATGACGAAAGATGGAGACATCGTTCTGTCGAATCTTACGGCTGAGTCAAGGATCGGAGCGGTTGTGCTTAAGTGGGACAATCCTAGCGTCGATGACTATTATTATGCTACCGTCACCTTCATGGATGCTTCCGGCGAGGAAGTGAAACAGAAGGTAAGTGTCTACAGTGTCGATTCTGAAAAGGGTGAGGGTCACACCGCAGCTACTATCGACGGATTCTCCGACACCAACACCTATGAGTTCACTGTCACTCCTTACACATCTGATGGGCGTTACGGTGATTCACAAACGGTTTCCTGTGCTCCTGAGAATTCCTCAATGGCTTACAAGTACATTTCCGAGACCATTGAGACAAGCCCTATAGTCGAAGGTTCTGTCATCAGCTGGAAGAATGTCTATGATGTTCCGGTTACCGTTACAATCACTTATAAGAATCTTGCCGGTGAGACAAAGACCATCACCAAGAAAAGCAGCGATGACGAGAGCGTGGAAATCTATCCGTTTGTTGACAAGACAAGCGTGACTTTCACTGCTACCGATGCAAGCGGCAAGAACACTTCTTCTCCTAAGGTTGTCGAAGTTACCCCAGAAAAGGGCGAGATTCCTCATTCCAGAATGGCTGTAACTGCTTCAAGCACGAGCGGCAGCGGTGATTATTCTCCTAGTTATCTTATTGACGACAATGTTTCGACAATATGGAGATCAAGAGAAGAATCACTTCCATGGGTTACCATTGATTTGGGAGAAGTCCACAAGGTCAACTGGATAGAAATGGTCGGTGACTCAAAAAACACAGACCTGCAGCCTACATCGATAATGATCTACTACTCGGCAACTCCGGTAGACGACATTTCCGCTGCTACTTCCCTGGGTACATTCGAGTACAATCCTGAGCATGTCTACAATCATACCTTCGCTTTGGGAAGTGGCGTGAACGCCAGGTACATTCTTGTCGCTTTCCTGGGTACCAAACGTGTGAACATCAGTGAGTTCTGTGCTTATTATGCTGACGCGGCCTCCCATTATGCCGATGAGTCCGCTAAAGAGCTTATGCCGGATCCGGATGATGATGCAACCTACTATCCTGAGACTGAGTACATGACTCCAAACACTGCAAACATCAACAATCTTGCGGTAACGGCAAGCAATACTGAGGATCCGTCAGAGTTCACGTATGAGACGACGGGAGGAGACTCTTGGGTATCTATGTCGCCTCTCAAGAAGCAGGCTCCGGGAACAGTTCTTGTGTTCCACTACAAGTCAACGGCCGATCTTTCCTGTGAGTTCTTCTGGTGCAAAGGAGGATGGGGAGTCGGTGGCCCTGCCGGTGGAGTGGAGACATCCTTCAATATCAAGAAGACCGATGAATGGAAGACATTCAAGATGAATATGGTCAATGCTTGGAACAAAGGCTGGTGGAGTGGAGCCCCTGGTGCCGTAGTCCGTTTCGACATCGGTGACGGAGCCGGAGAGAAGGTTGTGATCCGACTCATGCACTGGCGTGCCGCTACAGACGGAGAGTAGTATTCATCTTTATCAACATATTTATTTACAGATGATAAGAAAAGCAATTTCATCTATAATAGTTTTCGTAGTTATGTCCTGCGCTCTTTCAGCGCAGGACATAACTGTCGAAAAACAGGTGGCCGATCTTTATTCAGACACTTGGGTGGCCACCGATGCGTTGGGAAGAACCATGCCAGGCTTCGATTCTGTCGGACCTGTGAAGAAAGACCAGCGCCGTGTCGTGGGCATATTCTACATCACCTGGCACACGCAAGGTCTTGCGAATCTTCCGGCTCCGTACGGAGCTGACGTTACAAAGGTTCTTCAGGCTGATCCTGAAGCTCGTCATCAGGCCGACAATCCCAACTGGAAGTATGGCTCCTATCACTGGGGCGAGCCTGAAATGGGCTATTTCCTGAGTCAGGACGAATGGGTTATCCGGAAGGACATGTCGATGCTGTCCGATGCCGGAGTTGACGTGCTTGTGATGGATGTCACCAATGCCGTGCGTTACTGGGACGAATGGGAAGTCCTGTTCTCCACGATGGAAAAGATGCGGGCCGAGGGCAACAGCACCCCTCAGTTCTGTTTCTGGGCATTCAACGGGGAAGTGATCACTGTGGTTCAGCAGCTTTACGAGAGGATCTACAAGGAGAACAAGTACCCTGACCTTTGGTTCTACTGGGACGGTAAGCCTCTGCTTCTGTACAATGCAGATCCTGTCCATGATGCAAACGGAGGCCATGCCGCCTACAAGGACGGAAAACATGACTATTCCGATGAGGTGAAGAATTTCTTTACGCTCAGGAACATGTGGTGGGGTTATTACGAATGGGCCGGAAAACGGTTCATCGGAACTGAAGACAACTGGAGTTTCGGCTACAGTATGGCCGACCCTCGAATCAAATCCATGACTCCGGAGGAATTGCTTTCCAAGCATGATGGAAAGGTGGAGGAAGCGGCTGTGACCCCGGCCCAGCATCCAGTCACAATGACAAAGGAGCCGATGGGCGTCGGAAAATCCTGGTCAAAACGCGACGGCGAGCCTAAGCTCAATGAATATGATCTCCCGGATTCTGCCTATGTTCCTTGGCTTGGCCGCAAGGTCTCCGATCCGGAAGGTTATGGAATATACTTCCAGGAGCGTTGGGATGATGCCTTGGCTGCGAATCCGCAGTTCCTTTACCTCAATGACTGGAACGAATGGACTGCCGGAAAGTACAACGGAGAAGTCGGCTGGCTTGGCCGCAAGAATCCGTTCATGTTCGTGGATCAGTACAATGCTGAGTTCAACAGGACTATCCAGCCGATGAAGGGCGGCTACACCGACAACTACTACATGCAGATGGCTCAGAACATCCGCCGTTACAAGGGTGTCCGTCCGATTCCGGTGAACAGGCATATTCAGAAAATGTCCGTTGACGGAGTATTCAATGATTGGAATCAGGTTGAAGTTGTCTATCGTGACACGCGGGGGGATGTGTTCCATCGTGATGCAAAAGGCTACGGAGGGCTTTACTACAAGGATTCGACGGGAAGAAACGACATTGTGGCCTCGAAAGTGGCTGTCGGCAAATCTGACATATTCTTCTATGTCGAGACAGCTGATGCTCTTACTCCTTGCACTGATCCTGACTGGATGCTGCTGCTTGTCGATGCCGACGGAGATTCCTCTACAGGTTGGTATGGTTATGACTTGCTGATCAACAAGGACATAACATCTGACGGTATAGGAAATGTTCTGAAATACGTTGACGGAAAATGGACAAAGGCAGGGGAGTACAGTTTTGCTGTCGAGGGCAACAAACTTGAGCTTGCCGTGCCTAAGTCACTGCTCGGTGTCTCCGGTAAATCCATGACATTTGATTTCAAATGGGCTGACAACATCGGGGAAATGGTCGATCCTATCTCTCTTTGCCTGCATGGAGACACTGCTCCTAACCGCAGGTTCAACTACAGATTCATTTGGAAAAAGTAATTTGATTCAGATTGTGAAAAGAGTTCTTGCCTTATTGCTGGTGTTTGCCTGTCTTTGTGCACAGGCAAAGCCTGCAGTAATTCCTGTTTCACCGACCTGCGGTGACATGGTCAATCCTGTTTCTGTGAGCAATGTCTCGTTTGCCTGGAAACTCAGTTCGGATGTGAAAGGGGCTTGCCAGACCGCCTACGAACTGTGGGTGGGTACGACACCCCAGTGCAACGGCAATGTCTGGAAGTCCGGGAAAGTCTCTTCCGAGGAACAGTTTGACATAACCCTTCCTGCAAGCATCGATATTCAGGAAGGAAAGCGGTACTATTGGAAGGTCAGGGTCTGGGATGGATCGGACAAGGTCTCTCCATGGACCGGAACGGCCAGTTTCACAAAGTCGATTGACAATTCGTGGGAAGCGGACTGGATTGCTACGGGAAAGACTGAAAACGGACCGTTCCCGTATTTCCGCAAGACTTGTACGGTCAGCAAAGGCAAGGTCAGCAGAGCTGTCATCTACCTTTGCGGTCTGGGTTGCTCACAGCTCTTCTTCAACGGAAAGGCTGTGGAACCTGACAGAGTCCTCGATCCTGCACAGACCGACTATGACAAGAAAGCGCTTTACAGTGCGTTTGACGTGACCGGTCTTCTCGTGAACGGCAAAAACTGCATAGGTGTCATGCTTGGAGCCGGATGGTACAATCAGGACAAAGTCTGGGGAGGAGGAATGACTTACGGCAAACCGATTCTCCGTTGCCAGATGCGTATTGAATATTCTTCGGGTAAAGTTGAAAACATCGGAACTGACACGTCCTGGAAATGGGCGGACGGTCCGCTCGTAAGTTCGAATGTCTATCAGGGTGATGAATATGATGCCACGCGCGAAATTGACGGATGGTGCGATCCTTCATTCGATGACAGTTCATGGAACGATGCCGTAAAGGCTCAGGGAGTCATTCCGGCGCGGATGGCTGCACAGGAAATCCCGCCTATGATCGCTCATGAGCCTCAAAAGGCAATAGCTTTGTGGAGGTCGTCCAAGAAAGGGAATGTCTGGATATACGACTTTGGAACCAATCTTACTTCGGAAGTCGTGTTCAGTGCATCTCTTCCTCGCGGAGTCAGGCTCCAGACCGTAGGATCTGAAGAGATATATCCGGACACCCGTGAGATTGACGTGGCTTCAACCGGTGTTGAACATGTTGGATTGCAGAAGGATGCCTACACTTTTGCCGGAAAGGGTAAAGAGACATGGATGCCGGTCTTCACCTATCACGGAATGAGGTATGTGGAACTGACAGTCGAGGGCTCTGACGAAGAACCGACCATTGACTGGATCACACGTGCTCCTGTGCACACTGACCTGGCTTCAATCGGATCTTTCGAGTGCTCAGACCATCAGATCAACTATCTGCATGACATTGCTCAAAGAACTTTCATAAACTCATTTGTTGGGGTTCCTGTTGACTGCAACCAGAGAGAAAAATGCGGATGGCTCGGTGACACCCATGCCTACGACCGTGCCGCAGACATGCTCTTCCAGATGAACAATTTCTGGGTCAAGTACCTTGACGACATCAGGACCACTTCTGATGTCAGCCTCACCAACACCCTTTTCCACAAGTACTACAACAATCAGTTCTACACTGCGGACAAGGCTCCGGGCATACCTTTCATGATTGCCCCGGGAAAGCGTCTTTGCGGTGTGGCTTCTCCTGACTGGGGAACTGCCGTAGTGCAGCTTCCTTGGCATCTTTATGTGTACTACGGCAACAAGCGCATTCTTGAGGACTATTACGACATGATGAGCATCTGGGTCCGTCACATCGCGGACACGGCTGTTGACGGAATTGTCTATGAGGGTCTCAGTGACTGGTGTCCGACATTCAGCAAGCATGCCCATAATGGTACTGACGTGGAGTTCTCTTCTTCAGCATTTCACCTTCTGGATCTTGGAATCATGGTCAAGACGGCCCGTCTGCTTGGCAAGGAAGAAGATCTCAAGTGGTTTGAGAGTAAGGAGGAATATGTTCGCAAAGCCATGACTGCAAAGTTCTTCAATCCTCTCAAGTGCTCATTCGGAGGACAGACAGCCAATGCCATGGCTCTTGAACTTGGTCTGTTTCCTGAGAACCGTCGTCTGGAAGCCACCAAAGCCATCATGTTCGACATCAACACTGGCTATAAGTTCTTTGACATCGGAGTCTTCGGTCTGTCAAGAATCGGAAGCGAGATGTCCCGGAACGGAGGTTCGGACGAGGTGTTCGGACTCTTTACGAAGAAAGGTGAAAATTCTTTCGGAGTGATGGTTGACTCAATCAAGGTCACCACGCTTTGGGAGACTCTGCCGATGCAGAGCAATGTCTATGGCAAGTCTCATGGATCGCACAACCATCCGATGCAGGGAGGGTATGAGTCCTGGATTCTGGAAGATGTCGCCGGTCTGAGGCCTGTAGATGAAGCTCCGGGCTTCAAGACAGTATTGTTCCATCCTCGGCATTTTGCCAATCTTGAATGGGCCAAGGCGACGGTTGACACCAGATACGGAGTCACTTCCACATCATGGAAAAGCGAAAACGGGAAACTTGTCTGGGACATTGTCATCCCTGCCGGAGCAGACGGGCTCGTGTATATTCCTGAAGGGAAGAGCGCGACCGTCGATGGTGAACCGATTGCTTTTGAAAAGAAGAATTGTGACGGCAATGACTATTATGTCTTCCCTTCCGGTTCCTACCACATTGTGGCGGAATAAGGAGCGCTATCTTTAAATCCAACCGTATTCATTTAATCCAAAATAGATTATGAAAAGATTGTTTGCAGCATTTGCATTTTTGACCATGATCATGTCACCGTTGTTCTCCCAGGGAGTCAACAGTGATTCATGGGCAGCTACTGATGCGCTTGGCCGCAAGGTCAGATCCTATGCTGACGCCCCGGCCAAACGTGACGGCAAATTCGTCGCCATGTTCTACTGGACATGGCATCAGGGCAACGATGACACTACATACCGCGTAAAGAACATATCCGAAATCATACACAATAACCCTGAGGCCCTGAAGGATTACAATCATCCTGCCTGGGGTGACAAGAAACCGGGATTTTTCTTTTGGGAGCAACCGCTTTTCGGCTATTACAAGACCACTGACAAATGGGTTCTCCGCAAGCATGCCGAACTTTTGGCGGATGCTGGAATCGACGCAGTGTTCTTTGACTGCACGAACGGTTCCAATGTTTGGGAGGATTCCTACAATGCTCTTCTGGAAACTTGGGATCAAGCTCAGAAAGATGGCGTGAACGTGCCTAAAATTGCGTTCATTCTGAATTTCGGGCCGGCTCCTACCGCTCGTGAAGCCCTTCACAAACTTTATGGCAATCTCTACAAGCCGGGGAAATATTCAAATCTCTGGTTTGTCTGGAAAGGCAAGCCATGCATCATGGCCTATCCTGAGGCTTTGGACAATTCTCCTCTTGACCGGGAGATTGCAGAGTTCTTCACTTTCCGTCCGGGACAGCCTGACTATGTTGACGGACCGACCAGAAATGACCAGTGGGGGTGGCTGGAAAACTATCCTCAGCACGGCTATGTGGCCACGGAAGGATCCGATGGGAAAGTCTCCTATGAGGAGGTTACCGTAGGAATAGCCCAGAACACGAGTCCTGACCGCAAGGGACATTGTGGGGCATTCAATGTCAAGGATTCCCAGGGGCGCAGTTTCTCCGTACGCAACGGTTTCGATCCTCGTCCTGACGGCTACCTCTACGGCTGGAACTTCTCAGAACAGTGGGATAGGGCGTATGAACTTGATCCAGAGCTGGTTTTCGTGACAGGATGGAATGAGTACATTGCCGGCATGTGGCTTCCTGTGCATGGTTGGCAGGGTGATCCGTTCTCCTTTGTGGATCAGTTCGACTGGGATCACAGCCGTGACATCGAACCTAACAAGGGTTGGGGAGACAAGGGTGACGTCTATTACCTCCAGCTTGTGGACAGGGTGCGCAAATTCAAAGGAATGACACCGTCTGCTTCCGCCAGCGCTGAGAAGACCATAAACCTCAAGAATGTCAATGACTGGAATGATGTCGAGCCGTATTTCAGCAGTTACAAGGGCAACACAATGCACAGGAGTGCGCGTGGCCGTTATGACTGTTTCTATGTGAACACATCCGGCCGAAACGATATTGTCGGGGCAAAGGTGGCACGTGATGAGAATAACATCTGGTTCTATGTAGAGACCGCCGGGAGCCTTTCCCCTCAGTCGGATCCTCACTGGATGCAGTTGCTCATTGATGTTGACCGCGACAAATCGACAGGTTGGAACGGTTACGATTTCATCATCAACCGTGTCAGCCCTGAAAAGGGCAAGGCGGTCCTCGAACGGAATGTTCAGGGAATATGGATGTGGGAAGAGTCGTCAAAGTGCGAGTTCAGAACCTATGGCGACAAACTTGTGATCAAGATTCCTCGAAAGGACCTGGGACTTTCTTCGGGACCTCTTGACTTTGAATTCAAATGGAACGACAACATGCAGGAAGAAGGAAACATCATGGATTTCTATGTCAATGGTGACACGGCTCCTGGCGGACGTTTCAATTATGTATATTCAGTAAAATAACACTTGTCATGAAAATATTTTCGACGCGTCGGATGCTTGCCGCGGTTTTGTTCCTGCTTGTCATCTGTTCATGTGAAGAGCAGGCCAAGCCGAATGTCGTTCCCAAGCCCAAGAACACCAAAGCGGCCATGGCAGCCAATCTCAAGGAATATCTCGCCAAGGACTATCCTTCTCAAGTGACCGATGTCGAGGTGACTTCAAACAAAGTTGTCATCAAGGGTACATGCGGAGGGTCAGGCACTTATGTGCTTGCAGACATCACTCCATGGCAGGACGTGACTGAACTGGATGAGTTCCCGTACACAGAAAGCATTTCCGGAAAGAACTTCACCGTCACGGTCAACAGGACGGTTGCGGACCGGGAAGGTATAAAGTACGACAGGGTGTTCTCAAAATGGGCGGTCGTGAAGGTTGACGGCGGCAAGCAGGTTCTGGATTCACATGCACGTTATGCTGATGAAGTGGAACCGAAGTCCAGTCCGAAGGCTGTTCCGCTAAGAAACAAGAAAGGTTTCGGAGCAGGCGACATAGACCTTTATTTCAGCGATTGCAAGGAAATGGGGATAGGCAGCATAAATATGAATGTGGTACTCAACAACTACATCACAGGCGAAGGCTCCGGTTATTCCTATGGCGGTAAAAGTTATACTTTGGGATCGGTCAAGGACTATGTTGATGCCATGACCATAAGGGCCTCGGAATCAAATCTGGTGCTCTCCGCAATAATTCTTTGCCAGGTCAACTCCATATTCAACGATCCTGAGAACACCGGCGGCAATTACACCATGCCTAACCTGACAACCGCCAAGGCATTCAATCTTTATGCGGCTGCTCTTGATCATATGGCTTCCACACACTGTTCCGGTGGAATGAGAATATCCAACTGGATCATGCATAATGAGGTTGACTTTGCTGATGAATGGACCAACATGGGCAGCCAGCCTATGCTGCGCTATCTTGACAGGTACATCAAGTCCATGAGAATCTGCTACAACATTGTGCGTCAGTACGACCAGAATGCTTCTATTCTCGGTTCCTTCACGCATTGCTGGACAAAAGCCGACGGAGCATATGCTCCCAAAACAATGCTTGAGAAGATAGTTGAATACTCCAAGGCGGAAGGAGATTTCCGTTGGGGTGTGGCATATCATCCTTATCCTCAAGACCTTACGAAACCGACCTTTTGGGTCAACGACACACAGTCCAGCTATTCGATGGATTCCAAGTACGTGACTTTCAAGAATCTTGAGGTTATTGACGCTTGGATCAAGCAGAAAGACAATCTGTACAAAGGCACGGAAAAGCGTCTGCTTTTCCTTTCGGAGCAGGGAACCAACTCTCCATCCTATTCAGAATCAGATCTTGCGCTTCAGGCAGCGGGTGCGGCCTGGGCTTGGAAAAAAGTCTCCAGACTGGATGGCATAGATGCCATACAATGGCACAACTGGGCCGACAACAAGTCCGAAGGCGGCCTTAGAATCGGTCTCCGCACCTTTGATGAGGGTGATGTTCAGAACCTGACTCCAAAGCCGGTGTGGTACGTCTGGAAGGCTGCCGGCACAGCCAATGAGGATTCAGTCTTTGATCAGTACAAAGCTACACTCGGCATCTCCGATTGGGATTCCATTATGGGTACAGTCAAGAGCAACTGATTGGAAGGTGGTATATGACGATAAGGGTCCTGTGCGAATTCCGCACAGGACCCTTATCATTATCCACTAAGAAACACCGGCTTGGGTGCTACGGTCAGACATTGAAGAGGAAGTGCATGATGTCACCGTCCTGGACGACATATTCCTTACCTTCGGTGGCAAGCTTGCCGGCTGCCCTTACGGCGCTTTCGCTGCCCAAAGTCACAAAATCATTGTACTTGATGACTTCTGCCCTGATGAAGCCTCTCTCGAAGTCCGTGTGGATGACACCGGCTGCTTTCGGGGCTTTGTCGCCCTTGTGGATTGTCCATGCACGGCACTCATCTGATCCTGCCGTGAAGAATGTCTGGAGTCCGAGAAGGTGATAGGCTCCCTGAATCAGCCTTACTACACCTGATTCTTTCAGCCCCATTTCCTCAAGAAACATCTGACGGTCTTCATAGGAGTCCATCTCGGCGATTTCTGACTCGGTCTTGGCTGAAATTATGAGAATCTCGGCATTTTCCTCCTTTACGGCCTCGCGGACAGCCTCCACGTACTTGTTACCGTTCACTGCGGAAGCATCGTCAACGTTGCAGATGTACATCACAGGCTTGTTGGTCAGCAGGAACAGATCCTTGGCCATGGCAGCCTCCTCTTCATTGATGTACTCCACAGTTCTGCAGGATTTTCCCTGTTCAAGAGCCTCTTTGTAGCGGAGCAGGAGGTTCACAAGTTTCTTTGCATCCTTGTCACCTCCAGTAGTAGCCTGTTTCTGGCTCTTGGCAAGACGGGCTTCCACCGTTTCAAGATCTTTGATCTGGAGTTCGGTGTCAACGACTTCCTTATCTCTTACAGGATCCACGCTACCGTCCACATGTACAACATTCCCGTCGTCAAAGCATCTGAGTACGTGAAGTATTGCATCAGTTTCACGGATGTTGGCAAGAAACTGGTTGCCAAGACCTTCTCCTTTGCTTGCACCTTTTACGAGACCGGCGATGTCCACGATGTCCACTGTGGCGGGCACGACACTCTTGGGCTTGCACATGTCTGCAAGGACCTCCAGTCTCTTGTCCGGAACATTGGTTGATCCGAGATTGGGATCGATTGTGCAGAAAGGAAAGTTTGCGCTTTGTGCCTTGCCGGAGCTGACGCAGTTGAATAAAGTTGACTTACCTACATTGGGAAGTCCGACTATACCGCATTTTAATGACATATCTTATTGAATTATAATGCCTGAAAAACTAATTTCAAAAAGAATCGGCAGTATTGATTCTTTCCGTTGGCAAAGATACGAAGGATAAGAAAAAGTTTTTCTGTTTCTTATGAAAGAGTTTGAGTTTCTTTTCTTTTTTTACGTTTCCGCGAAGCATCTTTGCGGACGGGATGAAAAGGATTCTGCTCATATTGTCTGCTCTTCTTTTCTTTCCGGCAGCTTATGATCCTCCGGTTTTCAGTTGTTCCGCAACTGGCCTGCGGGTTGCCGGAGAGGAGGATAACCGTACTTTGGTCATGTTCTGGAATCTTGAGAACTTTTTCGACTGGAAAAGGGACAGCCTTGACGGCAGCGAGTCTGATGCGGAGTTCTCGTCATTCGGAAAGAAACATTGGACCAGACGCAGATTCCTGACCAAATGTAATGCTATAGCAAAGTCAATTCTTTGGATAAGTGACAGCTATGGAATGCTTCCGGATGTGGTCGGAGTAGCTGAAGTTGAAAACCGGTTCGTCCTTGAAATGCTTCTGCATTGTACTTCTCTTTGCAGAACCGACTACAAGATAGTCCACTATGAATCTCCGGATCCGCGTGGAATAGATGTTGCCTTGCTTTACCGGGAATCCAGACTTGAATTGCTCCGTTCCGTCCCTTTGAAGGTCGGAAACAGTCCTCAGATGATGACCAGGGATATTCTTCTGACAGAATTCAGGAATCCGGAGGGGGACAGCATGGCCGTTCTTGTGAATCATCATCCTTCAAAGTATGGCGGCAAGACAGGTTCCAGAAGGGAGATCGCCCTCAGAAGGCTGCGTGATGCCACTGACTCGGTTCAAAGGAGCGGGGTGAAGAATGTTCTGGCTATGGGGGACTTCAATGATACGCCGGATAATCCGGCTTTCGGAATATTGACGGAAGGTCAGCCTTATCCTTTGACGAACCTTGCCATGCCGCTTGCTGCAAAAGGTGAGGGAACGATAAGATATTCAGGAAAATGGGAGCTGATAGACATGTTCTTTGCTTCTGAAGACCTTGTGAAAGGCAGACATATTGAAGGGATGGAAATAGTGAGACTGCCTTTTCTTATGACTCGTGACAACGCTCATTCAGGGGAAAAGCCGCTTCGGACGTACACTGGACCACGGTATGCCGGAGGAGTGAGCGATCATTGTCCGATTGTTGTGGCGATTCGGTAGATAATAAATAAATATTTGTTAAATTTGCCTTAGATGAGGCGGTTCTTGCGAGGAACGCGTTCCCGTCTTGAATGGACAAAACTAAAAATCACATAATATGGAAATGAAAGCAAAAATCAGAGAGAAATTCAAGACTCTCTTTGGAGCTGAAGGAGAGGTTTTCGCTTCGGCCGGCCGTATCAATCTCATAGGCGAACATACTGACTATAACGGTGGTTATGTTTTCCCTGGTGCCATCGATTGTGGCATCATGGCGGAGGTGAAACTGAACGGAACCAAGAAAGTCAAGGCTTTCTCGCTTGATTATGATGAATATGTTGAATTCGGGCTCAATGAAGAGGACAAGCCGAAACAACAGTGGGCAAGCTACATTTTCGGTGTTTGCAGAGAGACCGTAAAACGTGGCGGAAAGGTCGAGGGTTTTGACACGGTTTTTGCCGGAGATGTCCCTCTCGGTGCCGGACTTTCGTCTTCCGCAGCACTTGAGAGCACCTTTGCCTATGCTGTCAATTGTCTGTTCGACAACAAGATCGACAAGTTCGACCTTGCCAAGATCGGACAGTCCACCGAGCATAACTACTGCGGTGTGAAGTGTGGAATCATGGATCAGTTCGCATCCGTTTTCGGTAAAAAGGGCAGCCTCATCCGTCTTAACTGCAAGACGCTGGAGTACAAGTATTTCCCTTTCGATCCGAAAGGCTACAGACTCGTTCTTGTCGATTCTTGCGTGAAACATGAACTGGCATCTTCGGCGTATAACAAGAGAAGGGAGTCCTGCGAGAACGCAGCCAGGGCCATCAAGAAGAATCATCCGGAAGTCGATTTCCTCAGTGATGCCAAAAGAGTCTGGCTTGACGAGGTCCGCGAGGAGATTCCTGAAGAGGATTTCCTCAGAGCCGAATATGTGATCGGAGAGGTCCAGAGAGTCCTTGATGTCTGCGATGCTTTGGAGAGAGGTGACTACGAGACTGTGGGAGAGATGATGTACCAGACTCATTTCGGCCTGAGCAAGCTCTACGAGGTAAGTTGTGAGGAACTTGATTTCCTCAACAAACTTGCCCGCAAGTGCGAGGTGACAGGTTCACGCGTGATGGGCGGCGGATTCGGCGGCTGCACGATAAACCTTGTCAAGGATGAACTCTATGATGCATTCATTGCAGCTGTCAAAGAGCAGTTCCCTGCCAAGTTCGGTCATGATCCGAAGATTTACGATGTAGTGATCAGCGACGGAGCAAGAAAGGTTGAATAATATCTATTTTTCTTAATACGACAAAGGGTCGCACGGGATTGTTCCTCTGCGGCCCTTTTAATGTTTTTCCTGAGAGTTGTTTTCTACCTGAAGAATCTGGCGACCCAGTCAGGATCGATGCGTGAAAAGCCTGCCGAAGGTTTTATGGACGGATTGCGGCGGAGTATGCCTGAGCAATCCTCGTAGACATTGAAGCCTATGCGCAGACCGTGCATCTGCCCGTCTTTCGGATATGAGAATTCGAGGTCGTTGTCAGGTCCGTCAATATGGTAGAACTTGAGACGTGCATCAATGGCGTCCCCGGCTTTGTCTTTCTCGGCCAGCTCCATCCTGGTTATGTACTTGCACATCTCAATCACGCAATCATCAAGGCCGGCATCGAATATGTTCACTTTTTCTATCAGGGTTCCGGTGTCGCTGACTCTTCGTAGAGTGTAGCCGTCCAATGCTTGCGAGATTGTTTCCATTTGCGCTTCAAGCGCTTTTTCCTGAGCTTCAGACATAATCCCGTCAGGCATTGCCCAAATCATCAGACGTGAGTCCGGATCGTGGTAGAGCGTCTGGTAGCGGGCGAGGTTGGCCTTGCCGCAGTGCGGGCATTCCCACATGAAAAGAGAGCCGTCCTTGACCTTGGCTTTCAACTCAGGATTCTCTTTCACGTTGATTCGGTTCCATATCTCAACCACATGATTCTCTCCGCAGGCGGAGCATGCAGCCGTAACTTTCTCTGACATATTCGTTGATTTGTTGGATGAATTTTACTTGTCAAGCCATTTCCAGACCTTGTACATCAGCGCCCCCCAGGCGAGGAAC
>CAZXVE010000001.1:0-39401 GCA_964644125.1 uncultured Muribaculaceae bacterium | reverse complement strand
TGAACGAGAAGACCAGCGTCGCCGGGCCTTTGGCCGGTTTGTCGAACGTGATCGTATACCTTCCTTCAACATCTGTGGATGTACCTTCTTTCAGTCCTTTCACCACGATGTAGGCGCCGGCCAGCGGCTCACCATCGGCATCCTTGACAGTTCCGGCCACAGTAATCTTCGCTTTCACAGCGGACGTGGCCGGCTTGGAATTGACTTGCGCCGACACGGCATTGCCCAGCCCGGAGAGGGACAACAGGGCACAAACTCCAACAGTCAAGAAAACCCTATGCCGGGTCCCTGACCCGGAGAAGTTTTCCGTCTTCATAAAAATATTGAATAAAAATCAACTTTGTTAAATTCGTATTCCACAAAGTTAGAATGAATATTCCGTATCAGCAACTAATGCAGAATATTCTTTCATACCAACAAATAATGATTCTTGCCGGCAAATGCCGCAAGAATATACCTAATTCTTATGATTGCAGCAGCTTAAGACAGAAACGATGATGCTCACTTAAGGACAAGCAATCCTCGGGACGGATTATTCCCCGTATCTTTTAAGAACAGGAGAATAGGCATCTATGCGGCGGTCGCGCAGGAACGGCCAGCCGCGGCGGACATATTCAGTACGGTCGATGTCGATGTCCACAACCTTAACGCCCTCCTCAACGGTGTCGAACTGCGCGAGAATCTCCCCCTGCGGTCCGGTGGCGAATGAATATCCCCAGAAATCAAGGCCGATGGTGGTCCCGGATGGATCATCCTCGTGGCCGACGCGGTTAACCGTGACGACAGGAAGACCGTTGGCGACAGAATGACCTCTCTGGACAAGCTGCCAGGCCTGCCTCTGGGTCTGCTGTTCTTCCTTCGAGTCAGTGCCGACTCCGCCGATGGCAGTAGGATAGATGAGTATCTGCGCACCGTTCAGGGCCATCAGCCTTGCGGCTTCCGGGTACCACTGGTCCCAGCAGACAAGCACGCCGAGCGTGCCGACGGAAGTCTTTATCGGGTTGAATCCCAGATCTCCCGGCGTGAAGTAGAACTTCTCGTAGAAGCAAGGGTCATCCGGGATGTGCATCTTGCGGTACTTGCCGGCTATCGTTCCGTCTTTTTCGATGACCACGGCCGTATTGTGGTAAAGTCCCGGGGCGCGCTTCTCGAAAAGGGAGAGGACAAGCACGATGCCGAGTTTGCGGGCAAGTTCACCGAAATATTCAGTGGAAGGTCCGGGTATGGTTTCCGCCAGGTCGCAGAGCGAAGCATCTTCGGTCTGGCAGAAGTACACGGAATTGTGAAGTTCTTGAAGCACGACCAGCCGCGCTCCTTTGGCGGCACATTCGCAGATATGTTCTGTAAGTTTGGCGATGTTCGCCTTGATGTCCTTCGAGCAGCTCTGCTGCACCATTCCAACTTTCAAGATGTTCATAACTCAACTTTCGCTTGTAATAAAGTGCCTGTGACAAAATACCTTATCTCACGTTCGAAGGGTATTGCCATGAACATCAGTCCACGTTACCCTTCCCCTAAATCCCCTTCCTCGGGAAGGGGAGTGTGCTTCGCACACCCCGGAGGGCCTCCACTGTTTTCCTTTTATTGACGGCGGCGGAGGGCCGCGCAGGCGGGGACAAAGATAGCAAAAAAACGGGGAAACGGGTGGCTCTCCGGGAAAAGGACTGACGGCGGACGGCGGCATATTCAGAAAAGAATCTGAGATAAAAACAATTTAAAGAGCCGCAGCGACCACTTAAAAGGAAGGTAGATAGTGAGAATCCAAAGAAAAATAAATATATTTGAAGGGATTAAAATTGAACGCTATGGGCATAATTCAGCAAAGATTTCCACAGTACGACGAGGCCGGGCAAGCTCTCGTCGACAAGGCGTACACCATCGCGGAAAAGGCTTTGGCCGGTGAGATACGAGGCAATGGGGTCCCTTTCATAGAGCACCCTATGAATGTTGCGCTGATCGCAGCGGATGAGCTCGGCCTTCCCGCAGACTGCGTAGCCGCCGTATTCCTGCACGAGGCGACAAGGAAGCATCCGGCGGAGACGGATCTGACCAAGCTCGGTTTTCCGAAGGACGTGTACACGATGGTTGAAGGGCTGAACAAGATTGCAACGATCAAGCCCAAGGACACAAGGCTGGAAGCCGAGAGCTACAAGAAACTGATTGTCCAGTATTCCACCGATCCGCGAGTCACCGTGTTGAAAATCGCCGACCGGCTGGAAGTCATGCGCCATCTGGAATTTTTCCCTAAAGCGTCCAGGGAGAAGAAAATTCTTGAAACCCTCATGCTTTACATTCCTCTTGCCCATCAGCTCGGTCTCTACAACATCAAAAGCGAGATGGAGGACATCTACTTCCGCTTCGCCGAGCCGGAACAGTACCGCGCCATCACCAACAAGCTGAAGGCCACAGAGAGAGACCGCATACGGCTGACGGAGGAGTTCATCGAGCCACTCAAAAAGACCCTGTCCGATGACGGAATCCACTACAAGTTGAAGATCAGGACAAAGACAGCATATTCAATCTGGAGGAAAATGCAGAAGCAGAAAGTTCCTTTCGAGGGAGTCTATGATGTCTTCGCCATCCGTTTCATCATTGACTGCGAGCCTGATTCAAAGACGGAAAAGGACTTGTGCTGGAAAGTCTATTCGTATGTGACAGAGGAATATGAAGCTGACACCAAGCGCCTGCGCGATTGGGTCACAAACCCCAAGCCCAACGGCTATGAATCCCTGCACATAACGGTCAAAAACAAGAGCGGGGCCTATCTGGAAGTCCAGATCAGAACCGTAAGGATGGATGACGAGGCCGAAAACGGCCAGGCTTCCCATTGGTCCTACAAGGGCATCAAGCACGAAGCGCAGCTGGACAAATGGCTGACATCCGTGCGCTATGCTCTTGAGCATCCTCAGGAGGCGGACCCGGAGGAACTGCCGCAGCCTCCATCCAAGGAAATCTTCGTGTTCACTCCTTCAGGAGAACTCAGAATCCTGCCGGCAGGTGCGACAGTCCTGGATTTTGCCTTCAACATTCATTCCGGGCTCGGAGTCCGTTGCGCCGGTGGACGCATCAATGGCAAAGCGGTGTCCATCAGAGAGAAACTGAAGACTGGAGATGTAGTGGACATAATGTCAGGCAAGAACCAGAAGCCATCTTCGGACTGGCTGAACTACGTTGTCACGTCAAAAGCCCGCAACCGCATCAAGCAGGAGCTCAATGAGGAGGAATACAAAAAAGCGGCCCAGGGCAAGGAACTTCTGGGAAGGCGCCTGAAGAACTGGAAGATGGAACTTCCGGACGAAATTCTCGCTGAACTTCTGAAGAAATTCAAGTACGCTACTCTCAACTCGTTCTACGCTGCCATCACGGACGGAGAGATTGACGTGAATGATGTCAAGAACTACATCCTTGACAGGGACAGGCTGGTTGCCGAAGCCGTGGAGGCGGCCAGGGAAGCAGGAGCCGAAAGGATGGAGAACAGGACAACAGACTGGGGAAGCAAGCATTCCTCTGATGACATCCTTGTGCTGAATGCACGTGATCTCAAAGGGCTGGACTACAAGATGTCCAAGTGCTGCCATCCGGTATTCGGAGACGATGTGTTCGGATTTGTGACCAGGACGGAAGGCATCAAGATCCACAGAATCTCCTGTCCGAACGCGGCACGTCTCATCAGCACCTATCCGTACAGGATTCAGAAAGTGAAATGGGCGGAATCTCCTGCCGGCGGCAGTTTCCAGAGTTCATTGAAGATTGTGGCCGGAATGGAATCTTCCGTAATCGGTCAGATCACCGAAATCGTGAACACTTTCAAGGCATCCCTCAGGACCTTCAATGTCAACGAGAACAGGAGAAACGGTACCTACGAGATAACTCTGCGCATTTCCGTGCCGTCCAACACGGAACTCGACAAAGTCATCTCCCAGATCAGGCTGCTGAAGCATGTCACAAAAGTAACCAGAGTGTAACCGGATCCTGCAGACCGGCATCATCAATGCCGGGTGCTCCATGCGCTGGTCCAGTTTACGTTACTGATCCTTCCAGACCTTGAGGTACTCCTGAAGAGCCCACATTTCATCGCGGTAGCGGGCGGCTTCGGAAAAATCAAGGCTGGCGGCTGATTTCTCCATACGCCGCTTGTCCTCGGCAATGGTCTTTTGAATCTGCTCACGGCTCATCGAACGGATTACGGGATCCTGAAGCACGGCGGCAAGATCAGCCTTGACAAAGCCGTCCACATAGGCAGTGTTCCCTTCCCTCTTCGAATCATGTCCGAGCCCGACGGAAACAGTACCTCTTCCAAGATCACTCGGATCAGGAATATAGGTCGGATCGGAGACCGAATCCGCAGCGCTGACTCTTCCGCTTGGACCGTTCTTGACACGAGGATTCACTGTCTTCACGGACTCTCCGTAAAGTTCCGACGCGAGGATATTCCTTTTCACCTCAACCTGCTTCGGAGTGATGTGGTGAAGTTTGTTGTATTCAATCTGCTTCGTTCTGCGCCGGTTGGTCTCACGGATGGTCTGTTCCATCGACTCGGTGACTACATCGGCATACATTATCACAAGACCGTTGACATTTCTCGCCGCACGGCCGGCCGTCTGGGTCAAAGCCCTTCCGGAGCGCAGGAAGCCTTCCTTGTCAGCATCCAGAATGGCTACCAACGACACTGTAGGAATATCCAGGCCTTCACGCAGAAGGTTAACACCGACCAGCACATCAAAAAGCCCGTTCTTGAAATCCTCAATGATTTCGACACGTTCTCCGGTATCGACATCGGAATGGATATAGCGCACGCGGATGTCAATCTTGTCCAGATAGTCTGTCAATTCCTCAGCCATTCTCTTGGTCAGAGTCGTGACCAGAACCCTTTCATCTTTCTCCGCCCTCTTCCGAATCTCTTCCACAAGGTCATCGACTTGATTTTTTGTAGGCCGAACTTCAATAGGAGGATCCAGAAGGCCTGTCGGCCTGACTACCTGCTCAACCACAAGGCCGTCCGAACGCTCCAGTTCATAGTCCGACGGCGTGGCACTGACATAAACCTTCTGGCCGGTAATCGAGTTGAATTCATCGAAGGTCAGAGGCCGGTTGTCGGAAGCGGCAGGAAGGCGGAAGCCATATTCAATGAGAACGGACTTGCGCGCATGGTCGCCACCGTACATTGCCCGGATCTGCGGAATCGTGACGTGACTCTCATCGATGAAGGTGATAAAGTCCTTAGGAAAATAGTCTATGAGGCAAAACGGCCTTTGACCGGGCTGACGGCCGTCAAGATAACGTGAGTAGTTCTCGATGCCGGGACAATAGCCCATCTCCTTGATCATTTCGAGATCGTTCTCGACTCTTTGCTGCAGTCGCTTGGCTTCCAATCCTTTGCCGATATCATTGAAATAGTCGATCTGTTTTTTGAGATCGTCCTGAATCATGCTCACTGCCTTGAAGCTGCGTTCGCGTGTCGTGACGAAATTGGTAGCCGGGAAAATCGGCACCTCGTCCAGAGATTCGATGTGCGCGCCGGTCACAGGATCAATAAGAGAAAGGGAATCCACCTCATCACCAAAGAATTCTATGCGCACCGCCTCATCGGATCCTCCGAGAAACACATCGACTGTGTCTCCACGAACCCTGAACGTACCTCTTTTGAAATCCACTTCGGTTCTGCTGTAGTTGGCATCGACAAGATGGTAAAGCAGGCGTGTCAGACTGCGCTGCTCCCCTTTTCTGACAACTACGGACTGCGCATGGAAGTCCTCCGGGTTGCCTATGCCGTAAAGACATGAAACGCTTGAGACCACAATCACGTCCCTCCGTCCGGACATCAACGCCGAAGCGGCACTGAGGCGCAATTTGTCAATCTGATCATTGATGCTGAGGTCCTTCTCTATGTAGGTGTCGGTCGTCGGCAGGTAGGCCTCCGGCTGGTAATAGTCGTAGTAGGAGACAAAATATTCAACGGCATTGGACGGAAAGAAACTCTTGAACTCCCCGTAAAGCTGGGCTGCAAGAGTCTTGTTGTGGCTGAGTATCAAGGCCGGACGCTGAAGTTTCTCAATGACATTGGCCATAGTGAACGTCTTGCCGGATCCTGTCACTCCCAGCAGCGTCACGTCAGCGACCCCCTGCCCCAAAGCGGAGCAAAGCCCTTCTATCGCTCCCGGTTGGTCTCCGGAAGGCTTGTATGATGATTCCAGACGAAATTTCATTGCCCCGACTCTTTCTCCTCCGCAAGGAAGACATTTCCTCTTCGCAGTTCACAAAAATAACAATATCTTTGCAGATAATAAACATCAAACAAACATGAGACTGCCTGCAGAATGGGAAAGACAGAGCGGGGTGATGCTCACCTGGCCGGACGGAACCACACCTTGGTACGAACTTGAAAAAGTCCAGGAATGCTACGGACGAATCATTTCCACAATCCTTCGCTTCGAGAAAGTGCTGCTGGTGACTGCGGACAGGGAAACCGCAGCAAGAAGACTTTCCGAACTCGGAGTGAACACTGCCGGAATCAGCTTCCATGAGTGCCCGATCAACGACACATGGGCCCGTGACCATGGCGGAATGGCAGTTTATGGTGACAACGGAGAAAAGTACCTCTACGACTTCGTCTTCAACGGATGGGGCCTCAAATTCGCATCCAACTTCGATAATGGAATCACCAGAAAGATATTCTTTGACAGGGCTTTCTCCGATGATGTGATGTGCGTGGACATGCGGCCGTTCGTCCTGGAAGGAGGAAGCATCGACACCGATGGAGAAGGGACTCTGATGGCGACTTCTGAATGTCTTTGCAGCGACAACAGAAACGAATATCTCTCTCAGGAAGAAATAGAAGGAGAGCTCAAACAGGCGTTCGGTCTGAAACGCATTCTTTGGGTGGACAGCGGCAGCCTTTCCGGCGACGACACTGACAGCCACATCGACATCCTTGCCCGTTTCTGCAATCCGGAAACGATTGCCTACCTGAAAGCAGACAATCAGGAAGACCCTGACTATGAATCATTGATGAATATGGAAGCGCAGCTTCAATCCTTCAGAACTCTGAGCGGCAAACCTTACAGGCTCGTCCCGCTTCCGAAACCTGAACAAATGTTCCTGGATGACTACCCGCTTCCTGCATCTTATGTCAACTTCCTGATAATCAACGGAGCCATCCTGGTACCAGGTACAAGTTCACAACTGGACGAAGTTGTCCGTAAAAGACTTCAGGATGTGTTTCCTGACAGAGAGGTCATAATCATCGACTGCAGGCCTCTTCTTTCCGGACACGGTGGACTCCATTGTGTCACCATGCAGTTTCCGGAGGGATGGATGGAATAGGCAATCCGAAACTTTCCGTCAACCGGACCATTACCGGATTATGACAGGCTCATGTCCGCAGGCCGGCATGAAAACATCAAGAAGATCAGACACCTTGATTTTAATGAAGCATCCGACAGTACCGTCCGAGCAGCAGTAATAATCTCCTTCCAGGACCTCACCGTCAATCACAAAAGTAACATCCCTGGCAGAATCCAGGCATGCGCTCAGAACTGTGGTCGCGCCATGCTCCGTCCCGGCAATCTCCAAAAGTTTCCCGGCAGAAGCGAAAGACACCCTCGGAATGCCAAGAGCTTGACCGAAGTCCTTTGTAACGAACGGCTTGTCATCTCTTGTCACATAAAGGTAAAACTTGGTTTGCTGTCTGTTGCACAGGAATATGCTTTTGACTATCCGGCCACCGAGTCCGGCATTGATGTTCTGACAATCCTCCATCGTGATACCAGGATCCGTGTCAACCCTCTCAAACCGGATTCCCAACCTGTCGAAAGTCTCATAGACCTGTCTCTGCAACGGAGTGGAGAACTTCTCCGGAGCCGTGTGCATTATCTCGCTGACGTAAAACATTTCCTTCCTGACAAACATATTATTTCCGCACGCAAATATACGTCAAAAAAAACAAAAAGCAGGTTCCGGGCATGCAAGGAATGGTTATTGCGGGGTTTTGAGAATTGCTGGAGCAGCAACGGAGGGCAATCGACGTTTTCAATGGACATTTCAGCTGAAGGCAATTGCCTGCCTGACGTAGAAAAAAACACAACAGAAACCATGAAACATACAACAAAGGCAATCATGCTTTCGGGGATTGTAGCGGCAACGCTGATGTCTTGCGGCACCGCGAAGAAGAGTACAATGGATGACAACGGACAAACCAACACAGAAGATGAAATGAAAAACATGGGAAACATTGACGGCACGGACTTTACTCTGACGGACAGCCAAAGGGAACTGATCAGGAAGAACAACACTTTCGCCCTCAACCTTTTCAACAAGGTCTCCGGAATGGATTCGAAAGTAGTTTCGCCTCTCAGCGTAACCGGGCTCATGAGCATGCTGGCCAACGGAGCTGAGGGCACGACACGTCATGAAATACTCAACACGCTTGGCTGGACCGGAGCATCCATGAATGAAATCAACTCCTTGTACGGGTATCTGGTCAGAAGCGCCGGATGTCTCGACCCTTCCACTACGGTCAGCATAGCGGACTACGTGGCGGTAAACAAAGACTTTGCAATCAAAGATGAATATGCGAAATGCGTCAGAGACGCATTCAGGGCAGAAATAGAAAACCTTGATTTTTCATCCGGTAAAAGCCTCGATGCCATCAACGGATGGTGCTCAAAGCACACAGACGGAATGATTCCGAGGATGATAGACAATGTGGATCCAAGCGCGGCAGCCTACCTTATGAACGCCATCTATTTCAAAGGAACCTGGTCAGAAAAGTTCAGCGGAAAGGAAACCAAGGAAGAAAGATTCCAGGGCTACACACGTGACATAAAGAAAGTCAAGATGATGCACAGGAAAGATGAATATTCTTACACGTCCAACAAGACGTACTCCGCAGTAAGGATTCCATACGGCAACGGGACATTCGCCATGACTGTACTCCTGCCTGATCAAGACAAGTCCATTCAGGACATGATGAAGGTACTCAGTGCAAAAGAGCTTTCCAATCTTGGGCGGGAGATGGAGAACTGCAAAGTGGACCTCAAGCTTCCGAAGTTCACTACTGAAGTTGAGCTGCCGCTTAACGATGTCATCTCAAGTCTCGGTGCGCCGACGATGTTCCAGTCATCCGCGGACTTCTCATCACTGGCTGACGGCAATGTGTTCGTTTCAAAAATGCTTCAGAAGGCAAAGATAGAAGTCAGCGAAGAAGGCACAAAGGCAGCTGCCGTTACTGCAGCCATAATGACGCTGACTGCACTAGATCCAGAGCCACGCGAAGTTGAATTCCATGCGGACAGGCCGTTCGTTTATCTCATCAGTGAGTCAAGTACAGGAGCAATCTATTTCATAGGTCAGTTCACCGGCAGCGAGATTTAAAATGCCGGCTGAAGAGACCGGAACTTATACATATCCCTTATTCTTGACAATGGAATAAGATATGAAAAAACAGATTCTCAATTTTTGCACGTTACCAAAAATTGAGAATCTGTTTTTCTCATATCATATCTTGTCATACCATATCAAAAACTTTATTTTGATCCGGATGCATCAAGAGCTCTTTGGAACTCCCTTGCATTACGGTTATGCTCCGATAAAGTCGAAGCGAACCTGTGCGTACCATCCAGCGCAGCGCTTGCACAGAAATAAAGGTAGTCATGACGGTCAGGATTCAGCACAGCCTCAAGACTTGGCTTGTCTGGAACACATATCGGTCCCGGAGGAAGGCCCTCATGAAGATAGGTATTGTAGGGTGAATCATACTCCAAATGCTTGAACAGAATCCTGTTAAGTTTGAATCCATAACAAAATGCCACGGTAGGGTCAGCCTGAAGTCTCATGCCCAGACGCAAACGGTTCAAGTACACGCCTGCAATGGAAGGATATTCCGGGACATAGTTTGACTCGCATTTCACGATGGAGGCCACGATCGAAACCTGTTTCGGAGTAAGGTCAAGAGCTTCAGCCTTGGCAAGATTCCCGGGAGTCCAGAAGGCATCGTAGGCAGCTTTCAATTTGTCCAGGAGATCCTCCATCGATGCGGTCCAGTAAATCTGATAGGTATCAGGAATAATCAATGAAAACACATCTTCGGGAGTGAAACCATAATGTGCAAGCATGGCGGAGTCATTCAGTGCGCTGGCAACTTCCGCGGAATCGAGCATCATCTGCCGGCCAATCTTGCACGCGATCTTGTCCTTGAGCCTCATCGTACCGGAAAGCACCAGATTCACGGGTGATTGCCAACCGAATTTCAGCATCCTTGCAACATAGATGCTCGGCTTGTTTTTCTCCACAAGATAATGTCCCGGCTGCAAACCGCCATCTAAAAATTCCCTTCTCATGACACGGAGCAAACTGCGATGGTTGATGACAAGGTTGTCCGGAATCTGTACCAGGACCTCATCTGTTGTCATCTGCGGCAGAACGTACAGGTCAACATTTCCAGTGAAGTTCGGCTTGCGGTTGTCAGCGTACCAGCGGCCACCGACAGCTCCTCCAATCACGACAATGACCAATGATACGGCCAGAACAATCAATTTCCAAGTCTTCATTTCTTCTTCGTTTTCTTGCCGCGGAGGATGACAGTGTCGCCTTCGCGAAGTTCATAAGCAGACGTAAATCCGTTCATCTTCATAACGCTGGACATCTTGACGGCAAAACGCTGGCAGATGTCCCTCAGACTCTCACCGTCCTCGCCAACTATGTACTTGTCAAGGCCCTTTTCAGACTGATTCTTCTTTGCCTGAAGATAGACAACAGTACCTGGAAGAAGTTCTTCAGAAACGGACAAATCGTTAAATTTCAGCAATTCATTCAAATACAAATTGTAAGACTGAGCAATGCTTGAATATGTCTCCCCTTCCACCGAAGTGATGAAAGGAACCCCGTTGCGGGAATATGCCTCCCTTGTCAACGAAAAGCTGAACACCTCATGACCGCCAGCTTCTATCTTCCTCGGCTCCTCCAAAGACAGAGGAGATGCCGGAATAACATCAGAATCAGACCGTTCCTTCACCTGCGTCTTTTTGGATCTGCGATTCTTCCTTGTTCTGGAAGACTTTTCTTTCCTGACAGGAACGTTCGTCTTCTCCGAAACCTCGTTCTTCTCAGGATTCTTCACTGAGGAAGCATCGGAAGCAGCATCCACGTTTTTCTCCGCAACATCTTCAAGACGCTCAGACTCATCCGAAGTCATGGTGTCATATTCATAAAGCTTGTAGTCCTCTATGTACTTGATGAGTTTGACCGGATAATTTGGGTCCGTGGCATAGCCGGCCTTCTTCAATCCGTAAGCCCAGCCCTTGTAGTCGGTTGTCTTCAATTCGAAGAGGGACTTGTACCGGTCCCTGTAACGCAGAAAATCAGAGTGATCCTGAAACGACTCTTCCGCAGAGTCATAGACGCGGAAGCACTCCCCCTTTGCATCGTCATCGTAGCGCATGGACTTGCCCTTCCAGTCCTTGTGGCATTTGATTCCGAAGTGGTTGTTGCCCTCGACAGCCAAGGGCGACAAGCCGTAACGTGATTCAAGAATACCTTGCGCCAAAGTAATGCTGGCCGGCACACCGCTGCGGTACATTTCCCTAACCGCCGTCGGAGCCCATTTCTGAATATATTTCTCCTGAGGCGTGCCTTGAGCCGACAAAGTCAGCTGAAACAATACCAAAGCTATGAATACAATAATCTTTTTCATCCAGACCTGTTGTCAACAGAATGTAAATATAATGTTTTTCACCCAAGTTTCACCAGCGGAACATCAAAAACATCACCGTCATCCGCAGCGTATGTTTCCGGGAATATGCTTCTGCACTCCGATTCATAAATGCCTCTGTCGAACTTGCGGGAAGAATAATGTCCTATCACCAAACGCTTAACCCCTGCCTCCAAAGCACAACCGGCAGCCTGCAATGTGGTGGAATGATGTCTCAAGGCAGCCTGGTCAGCGAGTTCAGACGGATAGGTCGCTTCATGATAGAGAAGATCCACTCCTTTCACCCAGGAAGCAAGTTCCGGAAAAGGAGCCGTGTCGCTGCAGTAAGCAAAAGAGCGGGGATTGTATGGCTTGTAGCCAAGTTCATCAAAAGGAAGAACCGTCGTGGAGCCGTCAGGTGCATTCCGCACAACATCCTCGCCCCTCTTCACTGTCCCGATTTCGGTGAGCGAGAGAGAATATTCTTCAACTTTCCATTTCCTGACGTTCATCGGCGGATCCTTTTCCCTGAACAGCCACCCGTAGGTCTCAATCTTATGATTCAGAGGGAATGAATATATTTCCAGAGACTTCGTGTGATAAACCATCTGAGGTGACTTCGCCGCTATCGGAACATGACGTATTTCAAATGGAATCCCTTCTCCATAATAAGAAAGGAAGAACTTGAGGATCGGTCCGAAATTCACCGGAGCATAGATATTCAGAGGCGTCGGACGACAGAGCATCCCCATCGTGGAAAGCAATCCGAAAAGACCGAATACATGATCCCCGTGAATGTGCGAGATGAAGATGGAATCAATCTTCATCGGTGAGATGTGACATTCCTGAAGACGTGTCTGGACACCCTCCCCGCAATCGATTAAAAACGAGCGCCCATGTACGGAAAGTACCTGAGCGCTCTGATTCCTTCCGGGGATGGGCTTGGCCGAAGCCGTGCCCAACACCGTCAAAGTGAAATCCATAAATTATTCACCTTTCTCGAACTTGTCCTTGAGGGCAGCAAGTTCGCTGATGTCACCGAGAGTGGTCTTCTCCAGATTGGAGTTGATCTTCTTAACCACCTTCTTTGTGTTGTCAGCCTCAACAGCCACCTTCTCGGCTTTGGCCTCAGAGTATGTTCTTACATGAGAAAGAAGGATTCTGCGGGTGCTTCTTCTGAGCTCGATAACCTTGAACGGAAGAACATCACCTACAACAGCCTGCTTGCCATCCTCCTTGATGAGGTCACGGCTGAAAGCGAAGCCCTCGTCGTCACCCTCAAGCTTGATGTTGGCGCCCTTGTCGGTAAGGGAAGCGACAGTACCCTCTACAACTGAACCTACAGGATACTTCTGCTCGATAGCATCCCAAGGATTAGGGGTAAGCTGCTTGTGGCCAAGGCTGAGCTTGTGGTTGGCCTCGTCGAAGTCAAGAATCTGCACGTCGATGACATCACCAGGAGAAACAAGCTCTGAAGGATGCTTGATCTTGTTCCAGGAGAGGTCGCTGATGTGGATGAGTCCCTCTACGCCGTCCTCAGGCTCAGCGAACACACCGAAGTTGGTGATGTTGCGTACGACAGCCTTGTGGACAGAACCTACAGGGTACTTGTCGCGGATGCTCTCCCAAGGGTTAGGGGTGAGCTGCTTCAGACCGAGGGACATCTTCCTGGCCTCGCGGTCGATGGAAAGAACCTTGGCCTCTACCTCGTCACCTACCTTGAGGAATTCCTGGGCGCTGTGGAGTCTTGGTGACCAGGACATCTCGGAAACGTGGATAAGACCCTCTACACCCGGCTCGATCTCTACGAAAGCGCCGTAGTCAGCGATGAGGACAACCTTACCCTTGACAACGTCGCCTTCCTTGATGTTGGCATCGAGATTGTCCCAAGGATGAGGAGTAAGCTGCTTGTAACCGAGAGCGATTCTCTTCTGCTGAGGGTCAAACTCCTTGACAACGACCTTGATTTTCTGGTCGAGGGAAACAACCTCTTCAGGATTGTCAACCCTACCCCAAGAGAGGTCAGTGATGTGGATGAGACCGTCAACACCGCCGAGGTCGACGAATACGCCGTAGTTGGTGATGTTCTTGACGGTTCCCTCAAGAATCTGGCCTTTCTCAAGCTTGCTGATGAGTTCAGCCCTGCGCTGCTCCTGCTCGGCCTCGAGAAGAGCCTTGTGCGAAACGACAACGTTGCGGAACTCCTGATTGATCTTGACGATCTTGAAGTCCATAGTCTGGTTGACATAAGCATCGTAGTCGCGGATAGGCTTGATGTCGATCTGTGAACCAGGAAGGAAGGCCTCGATGCCGAAGACATCGACGATCATACCGCCCTTCGTACGGGTCTTGACGAAACCTTTGACGATCTCGTCGGCCGCGTAAGCCTCGTTGACCCTGTCCCAAGACTTGAGGGCGCGTGCCTTCTTGTGGGAGAGGACGAGCTGGCCCTTCTTGTCCTCGGCGGACTCGACCAGAACCTCTACCTTGTCACCGACCTTCAGGTCAGGATTGTAACGGAACTCAGGAGCCTGGATGACACCCTCGCTCTTGTAACCTATGTTGACGATAACCTCTCTCTTGGAGATGGCGGTAACGGTGCCTTCCACAACCTCATTCTCGACGATTTTCGAGAGAGTCTGGTCATAGGCGTCCTCGATTGACTTCTTGTCAGCGCCGCCATAAATCTCAGAGGTGCCTTCGAATGCGTCCCAATCGAAATTCTCAGGAGCGACTGAAGCATTGAGAGATGTTTTCTTTGCTGGAGCCTCGGCCTTTGGAGCTGCCTCGACCTCGACTTCTCCAGCTACTTTCTGTGTTTCTTCTGCCATAACGGTAATTAAAGATAACTAGTTGTTTAACAATATTTTTACGCCCTACCACGCATGCATTTACGGCACGTGCGGTCAAAAGGCGTGCAAAATTAGGCAAAAATATCTGATTTACAATGAGAACACCACAAAAAACTTTCCGGAGACCGAACGCCTACAGAAGTTTTTTTCTTCCGAACAGAAACAGGACAAGTGCAACGGTCAACAGCATGATTCCGATCAGAAGAATCCATGTCCAGTTCTTGTCCATAAACGGCATCGGGACATTCATGCCGTAGAAACTGGCCACAAGGGTCGGAGGCATCAGCAGTACCGACACAAGGGTGAATGTCTTCATGATCTTGTTCTGGTCCAGATTGATAAGACCGACAACCGTATCCTGAAGGTACTCCAGCCTCTCGAAACCGAAGTTCGTGTGGTTGATCAGAGAGGTGATGTCCTGAAGAAGAACCGAGAAACGTCCTTGCAGTTCTTCAGGGTATTTGTCGCTCCGGAGCATGTTGGAAATCAGACGCTGTTTGTCGACAATGTTCTCGCGGACGAGCATCGTGTTCTCCTGCAGCTGGTTTATATCAAGGAGCAGATCCTCGTTGATGTCCTCCTGCTGGTTGATGCGCTTGCTGTACTGGGAGATTTCCTTGCTCATAAGCTCGATCATGTCCGCATCAAGGTCGACTCGCTGGTCCATGATGCTCGCAAAGACCGTGTAGCCATTCGGATATGACTGCGGCATGGCAACTATTCTGCGCTGGAGTTCAGTGAAACTTCGCAGAGGAACATCTCTGAGTGTCGTAAGACAATAGCCGACGAACGTAAATGAGACGGCCTCCATGGAATAATCTTCCGGGCCAGGCATCAGGAAGTTCGTGTTGGCGAAAATCGCATCCTCCGTCTCGGAAAAACGGGAAGAACTCTCGATTTCTTCAGCCTGGGCACGGCTCTGGATTTCTTCTCCCAGAAACTCGTCAACAGTATGCTTTTCCTCTCCCGTAGGGGAAAGGATGTCAATCCAAAGGACATCATCCCTGTTCAACTTTGAAAGCTCCGTTTCAGACTGGGATACCAACAGCTTGCCGTTCAGTCTGTAGAAAATCGCAATCATACTCTTCCTGTTTTTTCCCGGCCCATACGTCGGAAGGGTTCCACATCAATGCTCTGACATTACGGAGAAGTCAGTCTGCAAAAGTAGGAATATTTTTGTAAAAAAAAGCCAAAAAAGTTCAGACGTAAAAAATTACGCATGAAAAATCATCCGCAAACGCTAAATGAAGCCAAGGAGAATATTCAGCCCGATAAGTATGAGCACAGAACCGCCTGCAATCTCGGCAGGCCGGCCGAATTTCCGCCCGATTCTCTGACCGCCGAACATTCCTCCGATGACGGACAGCATCGTCACGACGAACACGGCGACGAGATTCATCGCCATCTTCCCGACAGGGACAAAGCCCATCGAAAGGCTCACGCCCACCGCAAAAGCATCAATGCTTGTGGCGACTGCACCGATGACAACATTCTTCATACCGTTCAGGTCCCGGGCTTCACCTTCATTCTTCACGGCTTCAATAATCATCGAGCCGCCCACGTAAAGCAAGAGAAGGAATCCGATGAAACTGGCGATTTTCTGAACATGTCCGACGAACAAGTCACCGAACAGCCACCCCAGGGCCATAAGAGCCGTCTGGACAAACCCGAACGCAAGGGCTATCGGAGCTATTCTTCCCCACGAGATGTCTTTAAGCGTGACGCTCGAGCATGTGGAAACGGCAAAACAATCCGCACAAAGGGAAGCGGCAAGAAGGAAGGACTCGAATATTGACAGCAGCATATATCAGTGCGTTATGGTTTAAATATCTGACGGTTGACTATGGACCGTCCCAAAGTGAGTTCATCGGCGTATTCAAGGTCGTCTCCGAAGCCAAGGCCACGGGCCAGCGACGAAACCTTGACAGGGTATCGCGAGACCTGGCGGTAAATGTAAAAGGAAGTAGTTTCTCCCTCCACGTCGCCGCTCAGGGCAAGTATGATTTCCATTTCTTCAGGTTCGGCTTCACCGGATTCCACCATATTCCTGACCCTTTCGACCAATTGGGAGACGGTGATGTCGGAAGGGCCGACACCAGCGACCGGTGAGATTATCCCGCCCAGGACGTGATAGACTCCATGGTACTGTCCTGTGTTCTCAATGCTCATGACATCCCGGACATTCTCCACCACACAGATGGTCCTGCGGTCCCGTGATTTGTCCGAACATATCGAGCACACATCGTTGTCCGAGATCATCCAGCATTCACGGCAGTACTTCGCCTCATCGCGCATCTTCACGATGGAGTCAGCGAAATGGTGCACATTTTCCGACGGTTGCCTGAGCAGATGCAGGGCAAGACGCAAAGCGCTGCGCTTGCCGACCCCCGGAAGTGAACCGATGGCCTGCACTGCGTCTTCAAGAAGTTTGGAAGGGTATTTTTCAGGAACAGCCATTATCTTCCCTCCCCTTTCCGCCACTCATCCACGGCAGCACGGACCTGACCATATTCCAGCAGAAGTTTGCGGGCCAGGTCATAGTCTTCGATACCGGTCTCTTCCATGATCATTCTGGTGCCACGGTCGACAAGTTTGCGGTTTGTAAGCTGCATGTCAACCATCTTGCTGCCCTTGACATGTCCAAGACGGATCATCGAGACTGTTGAAATCATGTTAAGAACAAGTTTCTGAGCAGTTCCAGCCTTCATTCTTGTGCTTCCGGTCACGAACTCCGGACCGACCACGACCACAATCGGAATCTCGGCGGCATCCGCCACCGGAGAATTCTCGTTGCATGTTATGCATCCGGTCAGCAGACCGTTCTTCCGTGCCGTCTTCAACGCACCTGCCACATATGGAGTAGTGCCAGATGCAGCTATGCCGACAACGACATCATCCTTTGCCGGCGAATATGCCTGCAGGTCTTTCCATCCACCGTCAATGTCATCCTCCGCGCCTTCCACAGCGGCACGTATGGCAGAATCGCCTCCCGCCATGAAGCCGATGAACACATCGTGGACCCCGTATGTAGGAGGAATCTCAGATGCGTCAACTATGCCAAGGCGGCCGCTCGTACCGGCTCCGAGATAGAAAACCCTTCCTCCCCGGGGAACCCGCTCCACTATTCCGTCAACCAGCTTCCGGATCTGCGGAATGGCTCCGGCCACGGCCACAGGGACAGTCCGGTCCTCGGTGTTTATAGCATTCAGCAATTCATCGGTTGACATATTCTCAAGATGGTCATACCTTGATGATTGCTCCGTCGTTCTGTTGTCTTCCATAACAAACTATTTCTTGCTATTTCTTGCCAAGATGGTATTCCACAAGCCCTTCAATCGGAGTCGGAATGATTGTCGAGAACCTTATTCCGTATGGTTCTGCCACCTTTTTCAAAATGGCCCTGTGAGCATAGCCGAATCCTCCGACCACGCCAACCGGATACCTGTCGATGTCATACTGCTTCAGAGCCCGCTCGATGAAGTCCTTGAAATTCTGATCCACCAGATTACGGACATATTCGCAGGTTCCGTATCTTTCAAGAATCCATGGGGCGAACGATCCTAGGTACTTCGAAGGGGCATCGCCACGGTAAACGTTCTGCACCACGGTCATGTAGTCAACTTTGAACGCCTCGGCGAATTCATCCGAAACCGGTCCCGGAACAAGCCCCTTGAGAAAATCAGACATGAACAGTCTGCCGAGCCTTGCGCCCCCGCCTTCATCTCCGAGTATGAATCCAGCCGAACGGACATTTCTGACAATCTTCTCGCCGTCAAACAGGCAACTGTTCGAGCCGGTTCCAAGAATCGCAGCGATGCCGGGCCTGTGTCCGCAGACGGCTCGCGCCGCATCAAGCAGATCCGAAGCATATTCGATCACGGCTTCAGGAAAACAAGCCTTCAACGACTTGTCCAATGATTCCGCCTGAGAAGGAACCTCTTCACCTTCCCGGACAATCAGTCCGGCAGCATAGAAATGGATTTCGCTGACATCCCCGTCAAGGCCTTTTTCCTTGAACTGCCTGATAGCCTCACCGACAATTTCCGCAACTGCATCCTGAGGCATGGTAGCCAGATTCATCCCGGCCGTCCGGACATTTATCGGAGCGGCATCACCGGAGGCGGCACACCAGTCGGTCTTTGAAGCCCCGCTTTCGACTATGATAATCATACCTATTTCCTTAACGCTTTTTTCATGACAGGCAGCATCTTGTCCACATACCTTGTCATTCCGAGGTCGGTAAAATGTACGCCGTCCACAGTAGCCTCACCGTCATCCCCGATCAGGCCTTCGGTGGAGACATAGTAAATCTTCTTTTCGCCCGCTTTCTTAAGTTTTCTGTAAAGAGCCAGCTGGGCTTCGTTCTTTGAAGTTATCTCCTCCTTCATCTTCATGTCGAACCTTGAGTGGGGATACGTAGGATTTTCAACAAAGATGACCGGAACATCCGGGAAAGCATCCCTGACGATTCTGAAGAACTTTTCACCCTTCTCGTTGATCAGTTCAGCCGAAGAATTGGGCACGTAGTCCAGTACAACCAGTCCGGGATCGGAAGCCTTTGTGATGTACCCGGCAATCTCGTAGTCAAGCTTGGCATTGCCGCTGAATCCGAGATTGATGACCTCCCTGTCAAGCTTCCGCCCAAGGATGGCGGTGAAAGCCATACCCGGACGCGAGGCGCAACCTCCCTGAAGAATACTTGATCCGTACATCACGACAGGGCGATCCGTCTTCGGAGACTCGACAGCCGGAGCCTCAATCACCGAACCTTCGTCAATTCCGATTTCCAGGTTGTCGATTCCGTTGTACAGGGAGAGATACAGCATATATTCCCTCATCCGAGGAAGCATATTCGACACCAATGCCTTGTTCTTGATCTCCTTGCCGCGTCCGCCCCATTCGAAACCGCTTCCGGCGAATCGCCATCCGTCCTTTTCAGTCAGGATGTAAAGATCAAGTCCGCTGTCTCCCGCATCGGTCATATGAGGCATGTACTGCTGCGGGCTGGTGGATTTCCAACGGGCCCGTATCTGTGTGGAATTGGATCGAAAACGGATGTAGAGACCGGCCGAATTGCGGCCCAGATTCCACATGGCAGGCCTGACGGCCTCTTTAAGATCCCCGGGGAGGCGCTCATAGCGGGCAGAAGTTTCCTCGATGCACTTTCCATAAAGCGGCAATGACGAAGCATCTGCATAAACAAGTTTCCGTTCCTGCGCCGTGGCTTCAAGCCCCATCAGGACTGCGGCCAGCACAGCCAGCATGATTTTTCCAGAATTTGACATATCCTTTAACATTCTTCTACATAAGCACCTTTGCGCAACCAGTGGGAAAGACCGTACCCAGCCGAAACCACATAGGCAAGATAAAGCAGGGCCAGCCAATATTGCCCTCCAAGGAAACACATCACCGTCAGGATGCTGTCTGCAACGAGCCAGATGATCCAATGGTAAGGAATGGACGTTGCCAGCCAATATGTACCAACAACAGACATCATGGTCGAAGCGGCGTCAAGCCAGGTGCTCGAACCGCCCAAAGCACGGAGCAGACACACAAGGGCCACCGTTCCTGCAATGAATATGACGGCGCTCCACGACGCCGTGGCAACGGACAGCCTGCTGAGATGCACCTCGGCTTCCTGTCCGGAAGAACTCTCATCCAAAGCCCCACTGTCTTTTTTCCAACGGTAAAGTCCCCAGAATGACATTGCGACATAATAGACATTCAAAACCATGTTCGACCAGACATGCTGCACGGCGAAGGAATACGCACATGCCAATCCTGTGGCTATTCCGAAATACCACATGCTGTTCTTCTGAAGGATTTCCAGCACGATGTAAGGTACGCCTGTGACCAAGGCGAAAATTTCGATTATCTTTATTATGTCCATAGACTGCAAAAATAGGAATTTTTTGCGGTCTTTCCGTAATCAATGGAGCAGACTCATCCTCCAGGTAAGACCGGCGCTGACAATCTGCTGATCGGGGAGCGCAGTCCCCGCCGGATTGCCGTTCTTTCCGAAAGAGTGGCAGAATGCGGCATGCAGACGGATCCTGTTGTCCGCAAGCGGACAATACTCGATTCCGCATCCGATTCTTCCGATTGACGTTCCCGGCAGCACACACAGATCACCCTGCTCGTCAAGGTCATTGCGGTCATAACTTGCCTTGCCGAAAACATTCAGTTTGCCGTTGAATGAATATGACACCTTTCCGATGACAGTAAAATCCCGCAGGAAGGACATTCTGTCCACAAGCGACCTGTTCATAAAGTCCGCGAATACCGTCAGATTGCCGTATTTGAAACGGTTGCCCAATGCAAGATAGCTGATGAAGCTTCCCGGAAGACTTTCAATGAGATTAACGGACCAGATGGTTTCCCAGCAACCGTGAAAACCGTTCCACATAAGATTGAAGGCGTACATGTCACTTCCATCCTGTCTGAACGGGCTCTGACAGATCTGGAAACGCAGCAAATCCTCCCCCTCGCCAAATGAGTATCCGGCGTTGACGCCCATCTGGTAACAGGATATGTTGCTGCTGTATTCAGAAAGGAAATGGATATCGATGGGGGCAATGTCATAGTCGTACCCTCCGATCCCGACAATCTGCTTTCCGCCGGAAAAGCTCCAGTGGCGGTCAGGCCGGTAGGTCAGATAAATGAAGTCGGTGGCATTGAAGAAACTCTCGTTGCCATGGCCACGGTAAAGCCGCTGCCTATAGTTGTAGGAGAAATGTTCGTTGAGTTTCCCGTTGATCAGGATGCTTACATTCCTGCCTCTGAATCCGCAGTTGCCGTTGACAGCCCTTCCGTTAACGTACTCCCGCTGGTAATCCACTCTGGCCTGAAGCCCTATATTGACAAAGTTATCGTCCTGCGCCACGACGGAGAGACTTACTGAAAGAAACAAAATCAGAATAAAAAACAATTTATTCATAAGCATGGTCCAATACGGGATTTAAATTTCTTGTAAAAATAAACATAAAAACAAGAATCTCAAACATGCCAGAATCCTGAAGACCGCACTTCATTGTCAGAACAAGAAATCGCCCTCAGCCAAATCAGGCTGGAGGCGATTTCCTATAGATTGACTGTCAGCTGTTGAGCTGCACCGGCAAATTACTCAGCTTTGCCGTTTGAACCAAGAACGTCAACGATCTTGTGCTCGTAAAGCTTCTTCATTTCGTCACGTGCAGGTCCGAGGTACTTTCTCGGATCGAACTCACTTGGCTTCTCGTTGAAGACCTTGCGGACGGCGGCGGTCATTGCAAGACGGCTGTCGGAGTCGATGTTGATCTTGCAGACTGCGCTCTTTGCGGCCTCACGGAGCTGCTCCTCAGGGATACCTACCGCATCAGGGAGTTTTCCGCCGTTGGCGTTGATGATGTCAACATACTCCTGAGGAACTGAAGATGATCCGTGGAGAACGATAGGGAATCCAGGAAGTTTCTTCTCAACCTCGTGAAGAACGTCGAATGCAAGTGGCGGAGGTACGAGACGGCCGGTCTTAGGGTCTCTGGTGCACTGCTCAGGCTTGAACTTGTAAGCACCGTGGGAAGTACCGATGGAGATGGCGAGGGAATCGCAGCCCGTGCGGGTGGCGAAGTCGATGACCTCCTCAGGCTTGGTGTAATGAGACTCTTCAGCGGCGACCTCATCCTCGACACCTGCGAGAACGCCGAGCTCAGCCTCAACTGTAACATCATACTGATGAGCATATTCCACAACCTTCTTGGTGAGAGCGATGTTGTCCTCGTAAGGAAGGGCGGAACCGTCGATCATAACGGAAGAGAAGCCCATATCGACGCAGCTCTTGCAAAGCTCGAAGCTGTCGCCGTGGTCGAGATGGAGAACGATCTGAGGATGCTCCCATCCGAGTTCCTTGGCGTACTGGACAGCGCCTTCAGCCATATAACGGAGAAGGGTCTGGTTGGCATAGTTGCGGGCGCCCTTGGAGACCTGAAGGATTACAGGTGACTTCTGTGCGGCAGAGGCCTGGATGATGGCCTGAAGCTGCTCCATATTGTTGAAGTTGAACGCAGGAATTGCATACCCGCCCTTTACGGCCTTAGCGAACATCTCTCTGGTGTTGACCAGGCCAAGATCTTTGTATGATACCATAATTCTATGTGTTTAGAAATTAATTTTCCGGCAAAAGTTTCCTTCAAATGCCGTGCAAAGTTACTTTATTTTCATGAAAGTTTCATATTTTTGTGAATACTGAAAACTTTATAAAAAGCTGATAATCTTTTAAACGTTTAACAATCATCACTATGATTATAGGCGACGACTTCAAGATAGTTTCTGACAAAATGTCTGACGGGGTCAGGCACATCACGGCAATTCCAAGCGCAATGGTTTGTTCCGCCCAGATTGATTTTGATCTGGTGGACGGGCGTATTCACGACCTCCGGTACATCAAGGGATGCGACGGCAACCTGCAGGCGGTCGGAAGACTGCTGGAAGGGATGGAAGCGACAAAGGCGATAGACATCCTTGCCGGAGTGAACTGCCACGGACGCGGTACATCCTGCTCCGATCAGCTGACAAGAGTTCTCAGGAAAGCGATAGGCTGAAAAATCCGTTCAACCCGAACAGGGTCATTCCATAAATGAAACGTAGCGTCTTCTGACTGTTCCCCTTCGCGAGACCTCGATGATGAATGGCATGGAGGAAAGATCGAAAGTGTCCAGCAGCGACCTGCCGAGTTCCGGATCAGAGGCCATTATGGCATCGACATCCACATCCAAAGTCCTGAATCCCAGCGAATCGGCGGCGGCGAGTTCCTCGTGGCAGACGGGACATCCCTGCGAATGGAAGACTATGTAGCCTCCCTTCGACCTCAACTTCTTCCATCCTTGAATATGCTTGAAGACAGGCAGTTTCGAGCCAACCGGCGTTCTGGAGAGCAGGTCGCCCATCATCCTGGCCAGCCCGACGACCTTCAGCGTGTCATCCTGGGTGTTCCAGATGCCGGGACGCGAGAGGACATATTCATTGATGAAAGGAAGCGTCCCTTCCTTGCACGCCTCGTCGCGGCGGGAGGTCAGCCAGTAGAGAAGGTCGCCTTCCAGGTGCTTGAAGAAGGTGGTGTCGCCTTTCGCCAAGGTTCTGTCCTCCAGGATTTTGGCCACATCCATAACATTTCCGGCCTCCAAGGTGCCGTAGGATCCGAAGAGCTTGTCCATCAACGCCGCGGAAGCCGCTCCGCCATATTCATAAGGGGCGTCGGAAAGGAAGATTCCGAGAAGCCGGTCGAGCGCGGAGGTGTCAAGCCCGCGGCCCACGATGGTCCCCGACTTGTCCAGAAGGAACATCCGTGGAGTCTGGATCACGCCGTATTTCATCTGGAAGTCCGACTCCACCTCCGGGTCCCAGAGATGGGTCACCTTTGTCCGGGAGGCTGTGACGGCGAACTTCTGTTCCCTCCATTCCTTCCAGGCAGCGGCGTCCGTGCCGGTGTAGATCGCGTAGAAGTCCACAGGCCAGTTCCTCTGGTTGAGTTTCGAGCGCAGCAGGATGGTCTCAAGCCGACATTTCGCACAGTCCGTGTCGAAGAAGAACAGGACAGTGTAACGGTCCGAGCCGCCGCCGACCGTCACACGGCCGCCGTCCGGGGCCGTCATCTCGATGACAGGAGCCTGCATCCCGAGGAGGGACTGCCTGTTGAAATCAGCGTAGATCCTGGCGTTCAGCAGGACATCCTCCCCGCCCATGTCAATCAGACGGGAGGCGAACCATTTGTCAGTCATGTGGATTGCAACAGCCTCGTCTCCCATGACTTTGGATTCGAGATAGTGATCGTAGATCTTCAGGGCGATGTGACGGCGCAGAAGCGAATCTCTTGCGGAGCTGACCAGCAGATCGCACTCTTCATTCTTGACTTCAATGCTTTCGGGTTCCAATGTGCGGAAATACTCCTCAAGCCGACCGTCCAGTCCGGCCAGACGTGCAGAATCAATCTGCCCGGCACAGCGAAGCGAAGCGGACAGACACAAGACCAGACCGATGAATATTCCAGCAAGCCGTTTCATCTTGCATCCGGAAGCACCACTCCTTCCGGGATGAACTGGGACAGGTCACCACGGTGGCGGATAACATCCCTCACCGCCGAGGAGGAAATGTGCGAATAGCCCTGTGCCGTAGGGATGATTATGGTATCGACCTCCGGTGCCAGATGGCGGTTCGCGTCGGCGATCGCCTGCTCGTTGTCAAAGTCCGTCATGTTTCTAACCCCGCGGACTATGTGCTTCACGCCGAGCTCGCGGCAGATATCAACCGTAAGTCCCTCATAATGAATAATTTTCACTCCATCAAGGCCATTCGTAGCCTGACGTATGATGTCCTCGCGCTGCTCCATCGTGAAGAAACCGCGCTTGTCCTGATTGATTCCCACAGCCACAATGACCTCATCAAAGATGGTCAAGGCTCTTGTCAGGATGTTGAGGTGGCCGGACGTAAATGGGTCGAATGAGCCGGGAAACAATGCAACAGTGTTCTTTTTCATCTGAATTTCAGAATTTTACAACTGCCAGTCAACAGGAGTTTTCCCTTCGCTGACAAGAATTTCATTCGTTCTGGAGAAGTGACGGCAACCGAAAAAAGCACCTCTTGCCAGAGGAGACGGATGAGCCGCCTCCAGCACATGATGCCGCGATGTGTCGATGAGTTCCTTTTTGCTTCTGGCATAATTGCCCCACAGCAGGAACACGACACCGTTGAGATTATCGGAGATGTACTTGATCACCGCATCAGTAAACCGCTGCCACCCGATGCCGCTGTGCGAAGCTGCAGCTCCGGAACGTACCGTAAGTATGGAATTCAGCAGCAGGACTCCCTGCCGCGCCCATTTTTCCAGATTCGGACTGCCGCTCATCTTGATCCCAAGGTCGCTTTCAATTTCTTTGAATATGTTCTTGAGGGACGGGGGTGCCGGGATACCGTCAGGAACTGAAAAACTCAGTCCCATCGCCTGACCATAACCATGATAGGGATCCTGACCGAGAATCACGACCTTCACCTGACCGACAGGAGTCAGTTCAAAGGCTCTGAATATCTCCGGTCCGGGAGGAAAAATCACTTTTCCCTCCGCCTTCTCCTGATGCAGGAAACGGGCAAGCGCAGCAAAGTAAGGTTCATCGAACTCACTGTGCAGCGCCTGCTTCCAACTTTCTTCTATCTTTACGTCCATAACAGCTTGCAGGATTTTCATCCTTGACGACTGCTAAGATAAACATTAATCTTTGAATATGTATGAAATCACGTCGCCGATATTCTTGACGTAGTGGAACGACAGACCTTCGACGTAGATCGGCTTGATGTCCTCGACATCCTTGCGGTTATCCTCGGAAATGACGATTTCCGTGACCCCGGCGCGCTTTGCTGCAAGGATCTTCTCCTTGATGCCGCCCACAGGAAGCACACGGCCCCTGAGCGTCATCTCGCCGGTCATAGCTATTCCGGACTTGACAGCTTCTCCACGAAGAGCCGAAACCATCGAACTGACCATGGTTATGCCGGCGGACGGACCGTCCTTAGGTACGGCACCTTCAGGAACGTGCACATGGATGTCCTTGGCACCGAATTCTTCAGAGGTCATCCTGGCAAGCTGCGGATGCGCCTTTATGTACTGGTAGGCAATTGTGGCAGACTCCTTCATGACATCACCAAGATTACCGGTCATGGTCATGACACCCTTTCCACCGCTGACGGAACTCTCCACGAACAGAATCTCGCCGCCCATCTGCGTCCATGCAAGGCCGGTAACGACCCCTGGTGCCTCGTTGCCTTTCTGGAGATCATGGAAATTGGTCGGCAAACCGAGATATTCCTTGAGGTGCTCTTTCTTGATGACGGAAGGATAATTCTCCCCAAGGGCAATCTTCTTGGCCGTCACTCTCGCTATCTTGGCTATCTGCTTTTCCAAGCCACGGACTCCGGACTCATGGGTGTATTCATCAATTATGGCAGCCATGGCGGCCTTGTCGATACGAAGTTCCTTCCTGCCTATTCCATGCTCCTCCAATTGCCTCGGGACAAGATAATGCTTGGCTATCTCCATCTTCTCCTCAGCGAGATAACCGGTCACGTTGATCAGTTCCATTCTGTCAAGCAAGGCGGACTGGATCGTAGAGATGTTGTTCGCCGTGGTGATGAACAGAACGTTGGAGAGATCATAGTCGATGTCAAGATAGTTGTCATGGAACGCAATGTTCTGTTCCGGATCAAGCACTTCCAGAAGAGCGGACGACGGATCGCCCTTGTAGTCGTTGCCTACCTTGTCGATTTCATCCAGGACAATGACCGGGTTGGATGTGCCGGCCTTGTCTATTCCGTTCAGAATCCGTCCAGGAAGAGCACCGATGTAGGTTTTCCTGTGGCCTCTCAACTCGGCCTCATCGTGCATGCCACCAAGAGCTATCCTGACATATTTTCTTCCCAGCGCCCTTGCTATCGACTTGCCGAGACTTGTCTTGCCGACTCCTGGAGGACCGTAGAGACAGAGAATCGGAGACTTCATGTTGCCCTTCAGCTTAAGGACGGCGAGGTATTCGATTATTCTTTCCTTCACCGTGTCGAGACCGTAGTGATCGCTGTCCAGCACCTTCTGGGCATGCTTCAGGTCCAGATTATCCTTTGACATTTCGCCCCACGGCAGGTTCAGCATGAACTCAATGTAGTTGTACTGGATGCTGTAGTCCGGCGAAGACGGATTGTACTTTTCCAGCTTTGCCAATTCCTTCTCGAACTGCCGGGCCACCGCCTCAGGCCATTTTTTCGTCTTTGCCTTGGCACGGAATTTCTCAAACTCCTCCTCTTCGTCCATACCAAGTTCCTCCTGAATGGTACGAAGCTGATTGTTAAGGTAATACTCCCTTTGCTGCTGGTCTATGTCGCTCTTGACTTTCTGGTTGATCTCCTGTTTTATTTTCAGAAGCTGGATCTGGGTATCCAAAACCTGGAGAAGTTTCATTGCCCTTACCGTGATGTCATCGATTCCGAGCAGCTGAACTTTCTCAATAAAGTTTTCAATCTCCACCGTAGTAGCTATGAAATTCACCAGAAATGCATAATTGTCAATGGATTTCAATGCTCCTACAGCCTCTTTGGGCGCGAAAGACGATGACTTTATGATTACCGAAGCCTTTTCCTTGAGGGATTCGGCAATCATCCTGGTGTTGTCATCGTTCTCCGGAACAATGTCGTCAACATATTTCACCCTGGCCGTGATGTAAGGTTCGTACGACACAACACCGGCCAGACGGATGCGCTTGACGCCCTGAAGAATAGCGGTAATCGTGCCGTCCGGCATCTCCAGAACCTTCATGATGCGGCTGACCGTACCATATTCATTAAGATCCTTCTCGGACGGATCCTCAACGGAGACGTCCACCTGCGGAACGGCTCCTATGAAAGAGTCGCGTTTTTCAGCATCCTTGATCAGAGCGATGGATTTCTGTCTGCCTATCGTGACAGGATAGACCATGCCGGGGAAAAGAACCGCATTCCTCAACGCCAGGATCGGCAGCACTTCAGGAAGGTCTCCGGCCTCCACCTTAATCTGTTCTTCTCCCTGCATCACAGGGATTATGTTCACTTCCGCGGTTCCGCCCGGAATGAAGAAATTCTTATTGTTGTCTGTGTTCATAATATTCAGTTCAAATATGCCTCAGAACGCGTCCTGCCAATTTGTCAGGGACGGTACAGTCCGACAAGCATCCGCGTATATTGTCAATCACCGTGCCAAAAAAATATAGGCAATAATTTGACATATGATTTTGAATATTAAAAAAATAAGTCTATTTTTGTACCCCCAAACGAACTTGGGGGATTTTTATAGCAAATCCTAATAATATTAATAGATTATGACAAAGGCAGAAATCGTAAATGAGGTTGCAAAATCAACCGGAATCGAGAAGATCGCAGTTCAGTCCGTGATCGAGGCTTTCATGGACACCGTAAAAGGCTCCATCATCAGAAAGGAACCTGTTTATCTCCGCGGTTTCGGTAGCTTCATCGTGAAGCACAGAGCAAAGAAGGCAGCCAGGAACATTACCAAGAAGACAACAATGACCATCCCTGCACACGACATTCCGGCATTCAAGCCTGCAAAGGTTTTCGTGAACGCAGTTAAGGAGGAAAAATAATTATTTAAAATTCTTTTTATTATGCCAAGCGGAAAGAAAAGAAAGAGACATAAGATGTCGACGCACAAGCGTAAAAAACGCTTGCGCAAGAACAGACACAAGAAGAAGTAATGCTTCTGTGCCTGCCATTTTAGCAGTCTGCTAAGAGAAAAAGGCTGACCGGAAGTGCCGGACAGCCTTTTTTATTATCGTTAAGAAATAAGCCGGCAAGACGCCGGATTATTACCATTGTTATTTCCTTATGGAGTCAGAAAAATCTGAAAAAGATTTGATCGTCGATGTCACATCGACTGAAGTTCACATCGCACTGATGGAAAACCATCGGCTGATTGAACTCAACAAAGAGTCCAGCAAAGGGCACAGTTTTTCCGTCGGGGACGTTTACCTTGGAAAAGTGAAGAAGATTCTTCCTGCGCTCAACGCTGCCTTTGTGGACATCGGAGACAAGAAGGAAGCATTTGTTCATTATCTGGATCTGGGGCTACACTTCTCCCCGTTTGACGAGTTCGTGCGGAAGAGCAATCCGAACACGGATCTTCATGCATTGTACTCAAGCATAGACATCGGGCCGGTTCTTGAAAAGGAAGGCAGGATAGAAAACGTGCTGAAGCCGGGACAGATGATGATTGTGCAGATTGTAAAGGAACCGATCTCCACAAAAGGGTCACGACTGACTGCGGAAATTTCATTGGCAGGACGCAACATTGTACTGATTCCGTTCGCGGACAAGGTAAGTGTTTCCCAGAAAATCTCTTCAAAGGAAGAGAAAAGAAGACTTGAGACCCTGGTCAAGAGCATTCTCCCGAAGAACTACGGTGCCATCATCCGCACTGCTGCCGAAGGCAAGAACGCGGCCGTACTTGTGGCCGAACTCAAATCCCTCATCGAAAAATGGGAATCTTCGTGGAACAAGATAGCCAGATCCAAGAGCGTTGAGCTGCTGTTCACCGAGTACAGCAAAACCACCACCATTCTCAGGGATCTCCTTAACGACACGTTCTCCAACATCTATGTCAACGATGAAAACGTGTTCGAGGAGACGAAGAAATATATTTCCTTGATCTCTCCTGATCAGGAAAAGATTGTGAAGCTGTACAACGGGAAAGATTCCATCTTTGACCATTTCGAGGTCAACAGACAGATCAAGAGTTCCTTCGGCAAGGTGGTGCCGATGAAGCAGGGAGCCTATCTGGTCATTGAATCTACCGAGGCTCTCAATGTGATCGATGTCAACAGCGGAATCCGGGCAAAGACTGACAATCAGGAAGAAAACACCTTCGAGGTCAACAAGATCGCTGCGGAAGAGATTGCAAGACAGCTTCGGCTCAGGGACATGGGAGGAATCGTGATCGTGGATTTCATCGACATGGAATCAGGCGAGCACCGCAACGAGTTGCACAAGTACATGCAAACGTTGATGGAAAGTGACAGAGCCAAGCACAACGTGCTGCCGCTCACCAAATTCGGTCTGATGCAGATCACTCGTCAGAGGATTCGCCCGGCAACGGAAATCAACACATCCGAGGTCTGCCCGATGTGCCATGGCACAGGCAAGATCTCTTCAAGCATCGTGATTGATGAACAGATCGAACGGAACATAGCCTACTGCGTGGAGCACGGGAAGACAAACCTGACTCTCAAGGTCAGCCCGATCCTGGGAGCCTACCTCAAGCGTGGCACGGCAGTGCTAACAGACAAATCCTTTCTCGGGAAATGGAAGAAGAAGTACAAGTGCCGGATCAACCTGGTCGAGGTTACCGACTACACCGTTCTGCAGAATGAACTTTATGATGAGAAAGGGGACAGGCTTTAGTCCCCTTTCTTTTTGTTTACGCTGGAATCATCCGAGAGGAATCTAACGGGGGAAGCGGCGGACAAGGGATCCGAAAAAGATCAGAACCGCCATCAAGGTAGCGATACGGCCGATGAAGTCACCATGGATGACAAAAAAGGTCTGTTCGTCACTGAGACCCGCCTTCCCTTTCAGGACATCCGGTTGCCACCATCCCGTACGGTCGACCACTTTGCCGGTCGGATCGATGATGGCGGAAATGCCGGTGTTGGCACTTCTGACAATCCAACGCCGTGTCTCAATCGCACGAAGGCTGGAATATGACAGGTGCTGGATGTAACCTGGTGTGTCACCCCACCAGGCATCATTGGTGATAACGGACAAAAGCCGGGCTCCGTTGCGGACATACCGCGTACAATATTCACCATAGACAGACTCGTAGCAGACCGCGCAGCCAACAGGGACGGATTTTGCGGAGTCAGCGCTGCAATATTCCTTGAAATGCAGTGGTACAGTCTCCTTCTGACCGATGTTGCGCCCCATGACACCACCGAGCCAATCATCTATCTTGCAGAACAATGCCGGATAAGGTGTCATCTCGACCGCCACGACAAGCTTGCTTTTATGGAATATCTCCGGAGAGTCGAAAGCGTTCAGCATCAATGCAGAGTTGTGTGTCTCCATCCAAACCCCGTCTCCCACTCTGCGGGCGGTATGAGATGGCTTGAGAGCCCTTCTGAGATATGTCCTCGAAGATGCCCCGACCAGCAGACTGGCATTCGGATGCTCAGCAAGGAAAGACTTGAACTTTCTGACTGAAGGGCTGGCATCAGGGTCATTGGTCACGACATCACCAGTAAATGTCTCCGGAGCGACAAGAAGCACGGGAACGCTGTCCGGAACATCGCAGAGCAGACCGGTAAGCAATTCATTCTGTTCTTCCTGCGTCATTCCTCCGAATTTGTCATAGGGGTCAATGTTAGGCTGGGCGATGACGACATCCAGCATCTCATCACAAGGTTCCGGCTTAAGAAAAGCAGACAGAACCGGAGGTGCAGCAAACAGAAGCACAGTACCCGCCAATGCAGCAGATTTGGCTTTCCGGTTGAAGGTCATCCAGCGCCCGTCCGCAAGTGATTCCAGAATTCCGAACAAACTGAGATTGGCCGCCCAGATCAGAAGCGATCCGCCGAGCGTTCCGGTATATTCATACCATTGAATCCAGTTTGTGGTGCGGGCGAAAGCGTTGCCGAGTACGAGCCAGGGCCAGCTTATCTGGGCGGAAGTAAGATACCATCGTTCCCATGCAATCCAGGCAAAGGCCAGGAATATGTAGGGAAGCGCCCCGGTAAGCCATTTCCGGCTCCACCTGAACAGCCCGAAGATGAGCGACATCTGAAAAGCATTGGCAAGTATTGCGAATATTCCGCCTCCGACAGTTGCGTTGCAGACCCAGAAGGTGGTGGCGGCATTCCATAAGACGAAACAGAGGTAATGCCACAGACAGAAGCCCTTCATCCCATCACCCGTGGCCAGGTTCTCCGCCCAAAGGAGCGGCACGAATGCAATCATGGACAACCATCCGGTTCCGGGGACCAGGAACGGAACGCTCAACAATGCTGACGAAACAACAATCAGCAAAAAAATTGTCAACTTTCTGGACATAACGGACACAAAGTTACCAAGATAATCGTGATTCCGGCATTTTTTTTCAAAAGACAGACCCTGCAACGTGTCAGAATCTGAATTCAAGCCCGAAATTGAGCACGAAACGGTTGTCGTGCGGAGTTCTCACACCGTCCTTGATCTCATAACGGTGGGTCATTCTCCAGAATGCGTCTATCCTGAGGAACCTGAATATGTTGGTAATTCCCACACCCATCTCGACGTAAGGGCGGTTGAGTTTGTTCATCTTCTCCGGGAAGAGCATGACCGCCCCCTGCTCTCCTTCAGCCAGAATACCGTTGTTTTCTTTTCTTATTGTTCCGTAGGCAGCTCTCAAAGAGGCAACCTCGCGCCATTGCAGTCTCCTGAGCAAAGGAATCTTGCCCAGGAAGAAGCCTTTGAAATTGTGTTCCCAGAACAAAGTAGTCCACAAATCTGATGCAAATTCATAGTAGTCCATGCATGCAAAGGAATTCCTGGAAAAGGTGTAGGTTCCGTTACCTTCATGAATCTTGAGCATCGGATACGGGACACGGCCCACGACGGTTCCGGCGTTGAAGTCGAACTTCGAAAGCCCCAAAGGCGGAACATTCAGAGTGTAATGCATGGAGAGCTCGGGACGGAAATAAGAATATTCATTCCTGCCTATTCCTTTCACCGAGCCTATCAGGTCAAGGGTAACTATAGGATATTTCGAGTACACATAGTATTTTTCAAACGCGCCTCTCGTGACAATTTCATCTTTGGAAAAACGCAGTTGAAGATGGGCCTGATTGTACCCTGCGGAATTGAACTGCACTCCGTCAGGAGACAACATGGGGACAGATGCGTTGGAAAAGACACGACGGCTTTCAAGAGCGAGAATTGTGTTGAAATTCTGAGACCACTCATGCTGCCAGGAAATGGAATAGTCATTCACCATGCTCATCTTCTGACTGTTGGCCTTTGCCAGTACGGAAGACATCAGACTGCCGCTTCCATAGATTGAAGATCCCTTACCCAACTGCATCGCATCATGCTTGTACGAAACTGTCAGTTTGCGTGTCGGCTGATTGTTGAACATGTACTCGAAAGTTCCTCCACCTTTCCATGTTCTGTCCTTGAAGCCGTAGGCGGCATACCCCATGACCCTGAATCTCCGGCTCAACTCCTTGGTCGTACGGATTCCAAGCTGGACACGGCTGCCTTCCAGTTCATTGAAACTGTAGACCGAAGAATATGGGCCGAAACCTACATACCCGATGTTAAGGAATCCGTTCACTATCATGTCAGCCAGAGCATACACATCCTTGTAGAGCGGAACGTTCTTGATGGAGTCCACCATGTTGTAGATTCCCTGCTCCTTTTCACTCAAAGGATAAGGGCGGACACTCTGCCAGTAACCGTCATCATTGTTGATGACGTTCTTCCCGGCCTGCACCTGCGCGGCGATGTCATCCTTGTCTTCCTTGAACAAGGTCACGAAATCAGGATTTGAATAGTCTATCTGACGGTTCCCCAGAAATGTAACCATCTTCGAAGAGTCTCTCATCGTGGGCGAGAAATCCACATACATCCTGTCCTGCTTGTAGAACCAGGTAGAATCAGGAAGGCGGCGGTTCTCGACATCGATGGCCATATCCCTGACCCAGTTCACATTGGATCCTTTCTTCAATCTTGCATGAATATTCCTGAGCGCATAATCCTCAGCATCCACAGACATCTCCCCATCGAATGTCGGGGATGAGACCCACTTGGAAGGATGAAATCTTATCTTGTAGGTCTTACGGCCTTCAACATCGAGGCTGTCAACAAGATAGTAATTATAATATGCCATTCCTGCCGATGATAGCGGGGATGGAATCTCTACCTGGAAAATGTTGATGAAGTTGTCGTAGAAATTCGTCTTCACGTACATATTGCCGGTAAACTGTGACAACACGGGGTTGTTGTCAACTCCTGAGATACGGTTTGCAGTAATGACCTCCCTGTCTGACACCGGATCTCTCCGATGATGGTACCGGGATGTTGTCTCTGAGATAAGAACCGGAAGATACGGCATTCCGGAAACGACCGATGTGTCCAAGTAGTCATAGATGAACTTGAAGTCATCCGGCAGAAAGCTGCCGATCATAGGATTCTCCGGATTCGTCACATCCAATTCCATCTTCGTGTAGACATCGCAACTGTACCGCTGCCGTCTTTCAGGATTGTTCCGGTCTTTGGCCTCATCGATCCTCTTGAGAATCAGACGCATGTAACTGTCGTCAGGTTTCACCACCGCGGCGTTGAGTTCATCCAGGACAGGTTTCAGCGAAAAGTTCACCTCGTTGAAACTGTGTCTGGTTACTTTTATCATCTGCTCCTCGTAGCCAAGTATGGATGCCGTAAGCAGACTTAGAGTATCCCTTGTTTCAAGAGAAAAGCAGCCGTCCATGTCCGCCGACACTCCGACAGTGGAGTTCTTGAAATATACTCCCGCGAACGGGATTCCTTCTCCAGTGGAGGCATCCACGACGCGGCCTTTCACCTTGGTCGCTTGAGCAGACACATCGGTAAAAGGAAGATAAGCCAACAGTATGGTCACAGACAATATTTGTAAAATATGTCTTAAATCGGATTTCATTTTATGGTTTGCATGATTTGAATCACCGGATTCTGTCTATCTTCAACTGCTGGATCCTGTAACTTCCTCCGCTGCTGCTGACAAAAATCGTGACTTCAAAAACCTCTCCTCCTGCATTCAGAAAACCCAGGGCATACTTGGAGTTGGTCCTGGATGCCGTGTGACGGATTTCAAATGAACGTGGAGTATGATTGTCAAAGAAGACCTTGAGAATCTGTTTAGCCTGATTCTTGCTCGAGTCATTGGTCGTGGACATGATCGTGATTTCCAGATTGTCGTCAAACCATGCAGAGAGTTTCTCAGCATCGCCTTGCCCGAGATATTTGGCAATCGGCACAAACACATCGTAACCGTCAGCGAGCGCGGTGCCGCTGACACAGAAAATCATGGCAGCCAATGCTGCGACCATCTTTGCAAAGGTCTTCATAGCAAAAGGATTGTCGTTACAAATTCCGAGCCATGTTCCGCTTTGAAAAATCAAGACATGTTCTTATTTTTGCATTCATGAAGATCAGTTTGCTGACAGTCGGGAAAACCGACATAGATTGGGTCAGAAAAGGTCTGGAGACATATTCATCCAGGCTGGTTCACTATGTGCCGTTCAGCATCTGCGAAATCCCCGAACTCAAGAACACTTCCTCCCTCACCAAAGTTCAGATAAAGGACAAGGAGGGAGAACTTCTGCTCAAGAACATCAAACCGGCAGACAGAGTCATCCTGCTTGACGAACACGGGAAAGAGTTCAGATCAGTCGAGTTCGCTGAAGAGATCAGAAGAATGATGCTTGGCGGAGGCAAAGATATCGTATTCATCATAGGGGGCGCCTACGGTTTCTCCGAAGCGGTCTATGACAGATGTGACGGGAAAATATCGTTGTCAAAGATGACATTCTCGCACCAGATGGTCAGAGTCATATTCACCGAGCAGCTTTACAGGGCCTTCACCATCATCAAAGGGGAACCTTACCATCACGAATGAGCAAAAGAAGGTTTGGCATAAAAAGTTGTCTTGCAGGAGGATTCCTGGCACTGGCCGTGATTCTCCTGTTGTTCTCGTTGTCCACAAGCAACCTTCCGGGAAACACGGAAAGGGAGGCGCGCAGAGTCGGCCGGAATGTCACGACGAGGATGCAGTTGCTCGATGAATATGTCAATTCAGCCCTTACCGCAGACCGCAGGGTCTGGGCCGGGCATGACGATGTACCGCATGACATGGTCATCTACAGGTACATCGATGACACACTCCAGTCATGGAGCAACCAGTTCCCGGTACGGAACGACGACATAGCCCCCAAAATAGTTTTCACCAGACTTTCCAGGCTCAAGGAAAGCACGATTTCTCCTCTCTCCGAGGTAACGGAGGAGCCATCATTCGTGAATTACGGTCAGAAATGGTATCTTGTGAAATCGAAAACCCTTGGAAGCCGCAAAGTCATAGCCGGACTCGAGATTGTCGATTCGATGTCTGAAGACAGCCCGAACGGAGTAAATGACAAACTCAGGTTGGGGAGAAGCTTCTCCATCGTACCATTGTCCGAGAGCAGCGGCTCCGCCGTCATCATAAAAGGGAAACCGGTGTTCAAAATCGTGACCGATTCCGCCTCCGGACGTTCAGCCGCCACGCATTCTACGCTGATCTGGTTCACAATCGGATGCTTCATCATAGCATCGCTGCTGCATCTGTTCGGGAAGAAGACTCTCAAAAGGCTTGTGCTGGTTCTTGCCGGATTGTTCGCCGTAATCATAGCGACCCTCCTCTGGGGCGAAAACATAAAGAACAGTTCCTCTCTCTTCTCACCTACGGTTTATGCCGACGGGCAGCTGTTCAGCTCGCTGGGAGCCGTGGCCGTGGTCTCGCTGCTCATCATACTGAGCATCTGCTGCGTCTTTGCGACAAGGAACGACATCTGCCGGAGAATTCTCAGAGCCAATCACATAAAAGGGATGTTCCGGATTTATGCGTCATGTCTGACGGCCATGATCATCGGCGTGTCGATGTTCATCCATGTCATGCTGAAGAGCGTCATACTCAACTCGAACATCTCGCTTGAGATTTACAGACTGAACGACGTCAATGTGTACAGTTTCCTTGTCTACCTTATTCTCACAGGACTTCTCATGACAATCCCGCTGCTGGTGCAGATGATCATGCCGGTACTCAAACACCTGCACGGAATAAGACTCGATCTGTATTCTGCCGGAAGCCGGACAATCACCGCAATAGTGTTCGCGGCCTACATGGTTGTCATGACCGGAACGCTTGGATTCCGCAAGGAGCAGAACAGGGTCAACGTGTGGGCCAACAGACTGTCCATCGAACGGGATATCAGCCTGGAACTTGAACTGAGACGTGTGGAAGACAAGATCGCGTCCGACCAGCTGATTTCGGCACTTGCCATGATCAGGAACGGCAACAGCATCATTCTCAACAGAATCATAGAGTACTACATGCTGAGAGCTTCGCAGAACTATGACATGACGGTGGAACTGTTTCCTGAAAATGAGAAGGACAAGCAGGCTATCGGCTACTTCACCGATATGGTGACAAGGGGTGTTCCCATTTCGGAAGGATCACGGTTCCGCTACATGAGAGACGAAGGAGGGCACGGCCTCTACGCCGGCAGTTTCGCCTACTACAACTATGGTGACGGAGTGACGATGATGCTTCTGAGAATATCCCCGAAATCCAGCAGGGGGAACAAAGGCTATGCTCACCTGCTGGGATATTCAGCTCCCGGGGACGTACTGATTCCGGCAAGATATTCCTACGCCAAGTACTCCAGCAGGGCTCTTACATCCTACAAGGGCAACTATTCCTATCCTACAATCGTCGATGAAACTCTTGAGCACGAAATCAGCGAAGCTGAGGACGGGGTCGTACGGATGAACGGCTACACCCACTTCATCAACCGGATATCGGATGATGACCTTATCATAGTGTCCAGACCCAAGACAGACAATTTCACCTACATTGTCGAATTCCTGTTCCTGACCTTGATCTTTTATTTCTGCCTTTCACTTCTCACGCTCACCCGCATTCATCCGAAACATCGCGAAAGCAATTACTACAAGTCAAGGATAAACTCGGCGATGATGATGGCTTTGATCATGACGCTGATAGCCCTGGCTACCGTAAGCGTACTCTTTGTCTACCGAAGGAACAATGCCAACCTCAAATCCTCCATGGCGGACAAGATCAATTCGCTGCAGACAATGCTTCAGGCCAGATGCCGGTACATTCATGATTTCACCGAATTCAGCGCACAGGAAGCGTCTGGCATACTGGAGGACATCAGCAACACGATGAAGTCCGACATCACGCTGTACACTACAAGCGGCAAGGAATTCAGATCAACCACACCGGAAGTGTTCGACATGATGCTTTTGGGATCAAGAATGAATCAGGACGCGTACGAAAGCATCATATTCAAGAACAACAGGTACTACATCGGCAAAGAGAACGTCGGATCCAAGCGGACATATTTCCTTTATGCTCCGGTGTTCAACGCGCAGGGAAAGATGATAGCGATAATGTGTTCTCCGTTCACCGACGAGAGCTTTGACTTCAAGTCAGAGGCAGTGCTGCACTCCATTTCGGTCATAACGGTGTTCATGATCCTTCTGTTGCTCGCCCGCTTCATCACTGCCACGGCCGTGGACAAGATGTTCAAGCCTCTCTCGGAAATGGGACGCAAAATGAACGAAGCCAACATCAACAATCTTGAATATATCGTTTACGAGCGGGACGATGAAGTCGCGAGCCTTGTGCGGGCCTATAATCTGATGGTTCATGACCTGTACAACTCCACCAGGAAACTCACGCAGGCGGAAAGGGACAAGGCCTGGGCAACCATGGCACGACAGGTGGCTCATGAAATCAAGAACCCGTTGACGCCTATCAAGTTACAGATCCAGAGACTCATCAGGATGAAGAAGAACGGCAATCCGGCCTGGGCCGACAGATTTGATGAGATTTCAACTGAAGTTCTTGGCCAGATAGACCTGCTTGCGGACACTGCCAACGAGTTTTCGACTTTTGCAAAGCTCTACACGGAAGAGCCGGTAGAGATCAATCTTGACAAACTTCTGAAAGAGGAGATAGATCTGTTCGACAGCAGAGACAACATCAGCTTTTCCTATCTGGGATTGGACAACGCGACTGTCAAAGGGCCTAAGCCTCAGTTGACGCGAGTGTTCACGAATCTGATCAACAATGCCGTACAAGCCATTGAAAGCGTGCAGGCGGAGTCGAAGGAAAAAGGGGAAGAACCGTTCATGGGCAGAATAGTGGTGTCCCTGAGACTGTCTTCAAAGGAAGGCTACTATGACATAGTGTTTGAGGACAACGGCCCGGGAGTAAGCGATGAGAACCATTCGAAACTCTTCACTCCTAATTTCACGACAAAGAGCAACGGGACAGGGCTTGGACTGTCAATCTGCAGAAGTATCCTGGAAAAGTGCAACGGAGAGATCTCCTATTCCAAGTCATTCACACTGAAGGGAGCATGTTTCACCGTTCGCTTTCCACGCATTTAGAAAGTAACTACGGTTACAGCCAACAACAAAGGAGGCACGCCATAAAGCGTGCCTCCTTTGTAGCCCCAATAGGAATCGAACCTATATTTAAGGTTTAGGAAACCTCCGTTCTATCCGTT